>NZ_CP133319.1:3970000-4270000 GCF_038811545.1 Rhodoligotrophos sp. CJ14 | reverse complement strand
CCACCATGGAGGGAAATCACCGAATACCAGCCGCCTTGATAAGAGGCGGTCAGATCCTCGATCAGCCGTGACACCTCGAGGCGGCTTTCAGCGGGAATGTCGGGCCTGCCTGCCAAGACTGCCGAAAGGGAGGCCCTGGTCTCGGGGTTGTGGTCCTCATCGGGTCCGGGGAGCGCCACGATCAATCCACCCGAGACGTAATGGGCGATCCGGTGCATGTCATAGATCTTGGTGGCCAGCAAAAGCTTGCCAATGTTGGAAAAAACGGGGTCGGGCATTACCGAGCCCGCGGGATCCTTCGCGCAATAGACCGAGGCCGCCACCCCGCAAGCAAAGAAGCTCTCGGTGATGGTGATCAGCTCGACCATGGCCTCACGGATATGGCCATGGCGGTCGGGGTCAAGGCCGTTGGCCTCGACCATCAAGGCCCCTGCCCCCATCAGTAGATCGCCAAATCCAGCGCGCGCACCGATGCAGGAATGGCGGTGATGGGTGGCATAGGACGTGGTGAGGAAGCCGCCTTTCTCATATTCGCCAGCGAGGAAAACGCGCTCATGCGGCACGAAGACATCCTCGAAGACCACCACGCCGGTCGACTGGCCATATTTCGCGGAGAATTTGGCGGCAGCTTCGCCTGGGCGGCCGGCTGGTCGCGCGATAATGGTCACGCCCGGCGCATCCACCGGCACAGCGCAGCATAGGGCGAAGGGTGCGTCCTCCTTCGTGTGGGTGCGACAGGGCATGACCAGGAATTCGTGCATGTAGGGCGCGCCGGTCACGATCGCCTTGGTGCCACGAATGATGATCCCATCCGGCCGGCGTTCGGTGATGTGAACATAGACGTCCGGGTTGGCCTGCGCGCCAGGACGCTTGGAGCGATCGCCCTTGGCGTCGGTCATGGCAACTCCCAGGGTTAGGTCGCGGTCCTGAATGTCGTGAAGATAGGCCAGGAAACGCTGATGATAATCCGTGCCGTGCGCGTCATCCGTGCGCTTCGTCGCCTGGAAAATGGCATTCAGGGCATCATGGCTGAGATAGCGCTGGGCACAGCCCGAGAGCTTGCAGACGAGGCGCACCGCTTCGAGCTTGTAAAGAAGGTCGGTCGAGGTCTCATCGATATGGACCATACGATTGACGGTCTTGTCCGATGTGCCCTGGCGTGCGGTCATCAGCAGCTCGTGGTCGGACTGATGGGCAAGATCATAGGTGATGCCGACGGCGTTGATGCCCGGCGCAAGCAGCGGCTCGTCGGCCACGCTCTCGACCGCCCGACCGTTCACGAAGACTCGCGGTGCATAGGCACGCAGGGATTCGCGATAATCACTCGCCGTCATCAGCATCGGGCAATCCTCCTCAGTGTTGTTCATAAATTTGAACGCTGTTAGAATTCGCGTCAAGCCCAGTCCGGGGCGAGCGAAATGGTTGGGGCGGGGGTCAGTTGGAACAGCGCAGGCAGGGACGGCGGCGACTGGTGAGCGAGCACAAAAGGGAGCTCATTCTCGCGGCCGCACGGGAAATTTTCGAGGCGGAGGGGCTGGAGGGCGCAAGTCTCAGGGCGATCGCTGCGCGGGCGGGCTACACACCGGCAGCTCTTTACTTCCACTTTCCCTCCAAGGAGGCGATCTATGCGGAATTGCTGCTGATCTCGCTAAGCGCTCTGGGTGACGCCATCCGTCAGGCGGCGTCGGGACTTGCGGCCCCACAAGAGCAGCTGCGCGCCGCAGCGATGGGTTTCTTTTCCTTCTATTTCGCGAGGCCGCGCGATCTCGATCTTGGCTTTTACCTGTTTCACGGGGGAATGCGGCCGGCGGGGCTCGGCCCCGACTATGACGAGGTGCTGAATGCCGCGCTCACCGCGGCGCTTAGCCCGATCACGGAGGCGGCGGAGGCGCTTGGGACATCGGTGACCGAGGCGAATATGCTCACCGCCGACATCTTCGCCCATGCGGTCGGGCTGTTGCTGCTCGCCCATACGAGACGTATCCGCCTGTTCGGTGCGGCTCCGCAGAGCCTGATGGAGGCTCATCTCGATGACCGACTGAGCAAGATTGGTGAGAGACGACGACGGGAAGTCTGATGCTCAATCCCTGCTGAGGGCAGCGGCCAGGGCGGCGTGCAGATCGGCATCGGTGAAAGGCTTCTTGAGAACCGGCCACGTACGGAGGTTCGGCCGCAGCCCGTCGGCGCCATAGCCGCTGCTGAAGATAAACGGAATGCCACGTTCGGCGAGAATGTCGCAAACCGGGAAGACCAGCTGGCCGCCGATATTGACATCGAGCACGGCGAGATCGGCTGCGATTTCGCCGGCAAGACGCTGGGCTTTGCTGAGATGGGCGGCGGAGGCAACAACGATGCAGCCCAGGTCCTCCAGCATGGCTTCGATGAGCAAAGCCACGCTGCCCTCGTCCTCGACCAGAAATACGCGCTTTCCCGCAAGCTCAGTCATTCGTGCCCATATGGGAGCCCGCATCCAGTGGCACCGTCAGGTGGCAGCGTACGCCAGCGGGATCGAAAGTCAGCGCAAGCCTGCCGTCGAGATCTGTCTCGATACACCGTTCCATGAGCCGGGTGCCGAAGCCACGGCGCTTGGGTGGTGAAACGACGGGACCGCCGGTTTCGATCCATTCCAGGACCAGGGCTGCGCAGTCGGGCTGATCAGCTGGCTCGACCTCCCATTTTATGTCGAGTATGCCGGATTGAGCGGAGAGCGCCCCGTATTTGGCCGTGTTGGTGGCAAGCTCATTGAGTGCCATTGTCATGGCCACCGCCATGCGCGGGCTCAAATTGACGAGCGGTCCATCGATCTTCAAGCGATCCGATGCGCCCGCGTAGGGGGCAAGCACCTCCTGCAGCAAATCCGCCAGATTGGCGCCTTCCCAATGCCGCCGCGTCAGCAGGTCATGGGTGCGAGCAAGAGCCATGATGCGTGCTTCGAACGTGTCCACGAAGGCCTCGGTGCTCAAGGCATGCCGAGCCGTCTGCCTGACCAGGGCCTGGACTGTCGCCAGCGTGTTCTTCACCCGATGGTTTAGCTCATCGATCAGCACCTTCTGGCGCATCTCAGCCGCCTTGCGCTCACTGATATCAACCAGCATGTTGATCGCGCCCACCACACGACCATCCGCCCCATGGAGGGGTGTCGGGTACGGGATGAACGGCAAGCGGGTTCCGTCGGGCCGTTCTGCAATCGCCTCCATACCCCTGATCGCCCTTCCCTCTTTCAAGGCCATGGCCATCGGGCATTCCTCATGGGGCATGGGTGTACCATCCGGCGAGTAGAGTCGCCAGGTGACGCACCACTTATCACTGCCCAGTTCGGGCACGCGCCCCGATAGATCGATGGCAGCCTGGTTGAAGAAGGTCACTCGCCCTTCGGCATCGGTCGTATAGACCGCCGCCGGCAGCGCCTCGAGCAGCTCCCGGGTGTGTCGCTCGCTCTCCCTCAGCCGCTCGTTCGCCAGACGACGCTCGGTGACGTCCTGAACGACTCGCACGCCATAGCGGAAACGCCCTTCGCTATCGCGTACCGAGGATGAAAACACGTCCACGTGTATCTCGCTGCCATCGCGGCGGAGATAACGCTTCTGTATGGAGTAATTGTCCAGTTCACCAGCCACCTGCCGGGCATATAGGCTTATATCCTGCTCCACATCCTCCGGATGGGATACATCGCGGAAGCGGCGTGAAAGCAGCTCAGCTTCGGAATAGCCCGTGATCTTACAGAGGGTGTCGTTGACGCGGACAAAGCTTCCGTCTTCGTCGGTTTCCGCAATGCCCACGGTTGCCGCGTTGTATGTGGCGGCGAGGCGTTCCTCGCTTTCGCGGCGCGCGCGCTCCGCCTCGTACAGTCCCGTCACGTCGGTGGTGAAGCATCGGGTGTTTGCGAATTTTCCGTCCTGGAAGCGACTGTTAGACGTGATGAGAACATGTTTGATCGAGCCGTCCTTCGCGCGGAGGCGCGCTGGATAGCGGACAAGCTTTTCCCCGCGGCCCAAGCACTGCAGAATATCCGCGATGGTGGGTGCATCATCGTGAAACTCGGCAATATGACGCCCCAGATACTCCTCGGCCGAGTAGCCGAGCAAATCGAGCTCCGCCTTATTGGCCCGCAAAATTGTCCCGTCGGCGCCAACAATGTGCAGGGCGATGGCACTGTTCTCGAAGAAGTCCTCCAGGTCCTTGCGACCGCGTTCAACCTCGTCTTCCAGAGCCTTGCGGGCCGAAATGTCCTGGAAGCAGTTGATCGCACCCTCAATCTCGCCGTCGAAATTCTTCAACGCACGGATGTTCACCAGAGCGGTAATGCGGGAGCCATCAGGCCTCTCTATCACCACTTCAGCATTCCGGGTAGGCTCGCCCGTAAACAGAGCATGGGCCATTGGGGTCTCATGCTTGGGAAGCGCACGACCATCGCGATAGTAGAGCCGGCAGGCACCGCAGAACCGCTCGTCCGGATCATCGCAGATGGGCTCCCTGCCCCAAAGCTCCACGGCCTCCCGGTTGAAGCGCACGAGCATACCATCGGCCGCACAAATATAGACCGCGCCCGGAATGGCATCGAGCGTCGTAGGCGATGCCGCAATAAGGGCTTCGTACTCGGTAAGCACCTGGCTGCCGCGTGAGACCTGATCAACCCTGTTCATGAAAGCCTATCGAAAGAAGCCGCACCCGAAGATCACGACGAAGCTGCAGAGGATAGCTCGGAGGTGAAGAAAAGTCAGGGGTTCCCACCTCACGGGCATAACCTTGCTCAACGGGCTGCCTAAAAAAAGGTTCCAGGTCGCTTCCCGGGCTGCTCAACCCAAGAGGCGCTCGATGACCTTGGTCACGACGATGATACGGTCGTCAGCGGTGCTGCCGACCTTGGCGATGAGCCTTCCCTCACGCCAGCGGACAGGAATGCTGCTCTTTTCGATGTGTCTGCGCGCCTGCGCGCCGTCGGCGATGGTGATCGCAATGCCCTGCGGCCCGACATCAAGGCGGCTGATCCCGAAGCGGCGACAGGCGAGCCTCAGCTTGGCCAGGCCAAGAAGCTGGTCTATCTCCGGCGGGGGCGGCCCGAAGCGGTCCGCGATCTCTTCGCCCATCGTGTCGATATCGCCATCCAGCTGGACCTTTGCGAGCCGGTCATAAAGCTCAAGACGCACAGCCTCGTCGGCAATGTACTTTGGAGGAATCCGCCCGCTCAGCCCGATATTGAGCTCTGGTACAGTCTCATCGGGCAAGGGCTCACCGCGCGCCACGCTGAGCGCCCCGTCGAGAAGGTGGCGGTAAAGCGCGGGGCCCACCAGCTTCAAATGGCCGGCCTGTTCAGCCCCGAACAGGTCACCAGCACCGCGCAAATCAAGATCACGGGCGCTGATGTCGAAGCCCGCCCCCAGCTGGTTCAGCTCCTGCAAGACCCGAAGCCGCTTTTCAGATAGGGGGGATGCTGATGCCTGGGGGTCCCGCATCAAATACGCATAGCCGCGCCTGCCGCCACGCCCGACCCGCCCACGAAGCTGGTGGAGCTGCGCAAGCCCGAACCGATCAGGGCGCCAGATGAGGATCGTGTTGGCGCGGGGCAGATCAAGCCCGCTTTCGATGATGTTCGTGGCCAGCAGGACATCGCCCTCGCCGGCGGCAAACCTCATCATGACGTCATCAACGTCAGATGCGGGCATCTTGCCGTGGATCGTGAAGGCGGTAAGCTCAGGTGTTGCTTGCACCAGACGCTGCTGCCACGGCTCGAGGTCTTCGATCCGGGGGCAGACGATGAAGCTCTGCCCTCCCCGGCGCCACTCATAGATCAAGGCCGAGCGAACCGTCTCATCGCTGAGGTCTGCTTGTAGAGTGCGAACCGGCAATCTGCGGGTGGGCGGCGTTGCGATGACGCTGACGCTCTGCAGACCCGTGATCGCGGCCTGCAATGTGCGCGGGATGGGCGTCGCGGTCAGGGTAAGGCGATGCGCGTCTTGACCCAGCTCTCGGAGCGTCGCCTTGTGGCGCGCGCCGAAACGCTGCTCCTCGTCGATGACGACCAGAGCGAGATCGTGAAAGCGAATATCCTTCTGCGCAAGAGCGTGGGTGCCGATCACCAGATTGAGCGTGCCATCGCGCAAGCTCTTCTTCACGGCGCGCTTCTCCGCGGCGGGGGTGAGGCGCGACAGCTGACCAATCTTGACGTTGAAGCCCGAGAAACGGCGCCGGAAGGTCTCGTAATGCTGGCGCGCGAGCACGGTGGTAGGAACCGCCACGGCAACCTGCTTGCCGCTCAAGATAGCGGCCGCTGCCGCGCGCAGGGCAATCTCCGTCTTGCCAAAGCCGACATCGCCGCAGACCAGCCGGTCCATGGGCCGCCCTCTCGCGAGATCCGCCAGGACCTCCTCGGCAGCACGCGCCTGGTCAGGGGTCGGGAAATAGGGAAAGCGGGCAACGAAGCGCTCGTATTCGGCGACGGGTGGCACGAGCTTCGGGGCTGACTTGGCCTCACGCTCGCTGGCCAGGGCGACAAGCTTTTGCGCTGTTTCCCGGATTTCCTCCTGGAGGGCGTTCCGGCGCTTCACCCAAGAGGCGCCGTCGGCCCGATCAAGCGTAATCTCCGCGTCCGCGCCATAGCGCCAGATGAGCGCAAGCTCCTCAACAGGCACCATGACGCTCGCCTCATTGGCGAATTCGAGCCGGATGACCTCCTGTTCCGCCACGTCTAGCGCGGTGACGCTCTCGAGGCCACGCAGAACCGCCGCGCCGCGGTCGAGATGGATAACCACATCGCCCGGCCGCAGCACTTCCTCGGTTTCAGCGAGATCCCGTTCGCGCCAACCGAGAGGTGTTTCATGGGACGTCCTGCTGCCGAGCACATCGGACGCGGCAATGACTGCAACGCCCAGGGACGGCATGACAAAGCCCGCATCGAAATCAACCTGGAGGCTCACGACTTCCGCAGAGCTCGCCAAGGCCGAATGCCAGTCAGGGCAGCGCTCGATCGGACTGCCCGCCGCCTGGCGAGCGCGCTGCTCAAGCCGCCTCAGATCGCGCTCATCGATCGCGGCCAGCAGGATGCGCCGGGCATTTGCTCGCTGGCTTTCAATGAAGGTCTGCAGAGCCTTGCGTGGGCTGCGCTCGGCGATAAACTTGGGAGTGCTTTCGCCGGGCTCGGTGCGCGCTTTCGGAATATCCAGGACCTCGGACCTGGCGAAGGCGGCATGCCATTCCGCCTCGCCCAGATAAAGGTCCTGCGGTGGGATGGCGATCCCGCTTGCCACAGGACGGTTCCCAAGGGGCAAGATCTTGTGACCCTCATAGGCCTCGCGAACCTGTTCGAGCCATGCGGTCATGCGCCGATCGATGTCGTGATCCCGGATGATTACGGCACCGGGCAGGTAATCGAACAGGGTCTCGAGGTTGGCCGACCGCGCATCCTCATCCACTTCGGACGTGGAGGAAGATTGAGGCCGATTCAGGACCGCAAGTTCGGATGCAGCATCGAGCACCACCTCAGGCAGATCGTCCGTGGTCCGCTGGGTCGTGGGGTCATAGCTCTGCAGGCTGGCGATCTCGCCATTGGCCAAGCCGATCCGCACCGGTCCGAGAGCGCCCGCGGGATAGACATCGACCATCTGCCTCTGGATCGCAACTTCCCCTGGCTCGTCGACCAGGGCATCGACCTCGTAGCCGGTGCGAAGGAAGAAGCTGCGGAGCTCCTCTGTGGTGATGGCAAACCCAGACGTGAGCCTCAGGGTGGCATCGGGCCAGATCGCACGGTAGGGTACTCGCTGCAGCGCCGCGTCGACCGTGGTGATCACCAGCGGCTTTGGCAACCCCTCCGCCAGACGGCGCAGGACGGATGAGCGCCGTCCCATGATCTCGCGCGCCGGCAGGCCTCCGTCATAAGGCAAGGCATCCCATCGCGGCAAAACCAGCGGGTTACACTCAGGATCAAGGGCATAGAGCATAGCGCCCAAATGCTCGGTGCGGCGCTCATCCGCAGAGAGGAACAGAACTCCACCAGGTCCAGCCTGCTGCCAGGCTGTCAGCACGGAGACAGCGATCGCGCCCAAGGGTGATCTTTGCGAAATCTCAGGCAGAAGGCCAAGGCGCGACGGTGCCGGCTGATGCTTCATCGCCGACCGCCGGGGCTCTCGGGGCATTTCGGTCTACGCACGGCGATGCCAAACATTCATCGGGACAATTGACCCGCTGAGAACCGCTGGACGTGCCGGCGGGTTCCCGACTCGCCAAGCGGGAACCGGCTTGCGAGCCTGGAGGTTTCGTCCAGAGTTCGGAAGATATGGGTCAGCCATGGCACAGCAAATTCCACTCTCCCCAGAGGCGAGTGCTCTCGATCCGGCACTGGATGCAGCGCGCAGGGACAAGACCCATGAGATCGCCCCCGATCTCGCCTATCGGCGCCTCGGCATTGTCAATGTGATCTTCTCCGGGATGCCGGCAGCCGGTGACAGGCGCTGGGTTCTCATTGATGCTGGCCTCTTCGGCACCAAAGGTTTGATCAAAGATGCGGCTGCCGAGCGTTTCGGGGGTGAGGGACGGCCGGCTGCGATCATCCTCACCCATGGGCACTTCGACCATGTCGGGGTGCTTGAAGATCTCGCGGCCGAATGGGACGTGCCAGTCTATGCACACCCGCTCGAGCGGCCTTATCTCGAGGGCAAGGCCGCCTATCCGCCGGGTGATCCAAGCGTCGGGGGTGGTGCCATGGCGGCACTTGCCAAGCTCTATCCGCAGGGGCCGATCCAGCTCGGGGATAGGTTGCACACCTTACCGGAGGATGGATCCGTGCCGCATATGCCGGGCTGGCGCTGGATCCACACGCCCGGCCATAGTGTCGGTCACGTCTCGCTGTGGCGGGAAAGCGACCGCGCGCTCATCGCGGGCGATGCGTTTGTCACCACGGACCAGGAGTCTGCCTATGCCGTTGCTGTCCAACGCGCGGAGATGCACGGTCCGCCGATGTATTTCACCACCGAATGGGACAAGGCAGGCCAATCGGTTGCAAAGCTTGCCACGCTCAAACCCGAGCTCGTGATTACGGGGCATGGGGAGCCGATGCAGGGTGCCGAAATGCGCAGCGCTTTAGACCAGCTTGCGCGCGAGTTTCCCCGGGTCGCCGTACCGTCGCGCGGCAAGTATCTCGACCGGCCGGCCCGGGCGGAGGATGGCAGCGCCTATTGCAGCCCGGCGTGATCGGCGGCGACAGGCCCAAGAGAATCGATGATGAGCCCAAATGCGCTGGACTGTCTGGTGATCGGTGCGGGTCCTGCGGGGCTTACCGCGGCCATTTACCTCGCGCGCTATCGCTGCCGATTTCTTGTGATCGATGCGGGCGCGAGCCGGGCGAGCCTCATCCCGCTCTCGCATAATGTTCCAGGGTTTCCCGACGGGATTGGCGGCACGGAACTGCTCCGCAGGCTACGCGATCAGGCGCGGTGCTACGGGGTCGAGTTGAAGACCGGCACCGTTGCCCAGCTTTCCCGCACGGAGAACTGCTTCCGGGCCGAAATCGATGGCTCGGACGTGATCGCCAGGACAGTCATTCTCGCCACCGGCATTCTCGACAGGCAGCCTGATCTGCCAAGCCTCGGGCGGCTCCTCCGGGAAGGGCATGTGAGGCTTTGCCCGGTCTGTGACGGTTATGAGGTCATCGGGAAAACAGTGGCCGTGCTCGGACCGATGCGCCAGGCAATGAAGAAGGCCCTATTCCTGCGCACTTTCACGGACAGGCTGACGGTGCTTCCGCTGGGTCCCGATACGGAGGCCACGGCAGAGGAATGCCGGCGGATGCTGGAAGCGGGTATTGCCTGCCATTTCCACCCGGTCAGGGATCTGATGGTTGAGGGCGACGACATCACCGCGATCATGTCAGATGGCCATAAGCATCGGGTGGATGTGCTTTATCCCGCCCTTGGCGCCGAGATCAGAACCGACCTTGCGCTGGCGCTCGGGGCGGAGGCAAACGAGGCCGGCTGCCTCATCACCGATCCGCATCAGGAGACATCGGTTCCAGGTCTGTTTGCGGCAGGTGACATCGTGAACGAGCTCAATCAGATCGCGGTCGCCTTTGGGCACGCGGCGATCGCCGCCACCACCATTCATAACCGGCTGGCCGGCTTGTCGTAGGGGAACAAGCCCGGTCAGGGAGTGCGCCTCCAAGAGGCAGGGCGGTTGCGCTCGCGGCAAATCCTGGTTACGCCCAGAGCAAGCTGTAAAGACGCCCTGAACGGAGACCTGCTCTGGAAACCGCCCTCTATCGCCCGGTCAAGCGCTTTCTCGAAGAGCTCGGCTATACCGTCAAGGGTGAGGTGGGCGGATGCGATCTCGTGGCGCTCAAGCGCGATGATCCGCCCATCGTGGTCATCGGTGAGTTGAAGCTTACTTTCAATCTCGAGCTCGTGCTGCAGGGCGTTGATCGCGCCACAGCTTGCGATGAGATCTGGCTTGCGGCAAAGCTCTCGACCCGCGGGCGAGGACGGGAGAGTGATCCGCGGTTCCGCAATCTCTGCCGCAGGCTCGGCTTCGGCCTGCTCGGGGTTTCGGGCAATGGCCAAGTTCAGGTGATCGTGAGCCCGGCCGCCGCCATGCCGCGCAAAGACCCGCGACGCCGCTCGCGACTGGTCGACGAGCATCGCCGTCGGCAAGGCGACCCCATGGTGGGCGGCGGCTCGCGCAGCCCGATCATGACGGCTTATCGCCAACAGGCGCTTGCCTGCGCGGCGGCGCTGGCCAAGGGTCCCAAGCGGCCGAGGGATCTCAAGGCGGAAATCCCGGATGCGCCCAAGATCCTGTTTCGCAATGTCTATGGGTGGTTCGTCCGCATCGAGCGCGGCGTCTATGATCTCACGGATGCCGGCCGGATGGCGATCACCCGGTGGCCGCAAGCAGAGGCGACATGTCCTCTTCACGAAACAATGGCAGATAGCAGCCCCTTGAAAGCCTAGCAAAGTTGCGCGATCTGCTGTGAGCCCGCGCGAACCCGCGCCTTGGGCCCCAGTGGGGCATTACTTGATTGGAGTGATCATGTCGACCGGAGTGTCCGGGGCGAGCATAGCAGAGGTGTCGCCCGACGGCGTGGCACCCAATAAGGTGCCGCCTAAAGCCACGGCGCGGGAGTGGATGGGGCTTGCGGTCATTGCATTGCCGTGCCTGCTCTATTCCATGGACCTCACCGTCCTCAATCTGGCCGTGCCCGCGCTCAGCGCCGATCTCAAGCCCAGCGCCACCCAGCTTCTGTGGATCGTCGATATCTACGGGTTCATGGTGGCGGGATGGCTGATCATCATGGGCAGCCTCGGTGATCGCATCGGCCGACGCCTTTTGCTGATGACCGGGGCGGCAGCCTTCGGGCTCGCCTCGATCCTGGCCGCGATCTCCACGACGGCGGAGATGCTCATTTTCGCTCGCGCCCTGCTCGGCATTGCCGGGGCGACAATCGCACCCTCCACGCTTTCGCTCATTCGCAACATGTTCCGGGATGAGCGGCAACGCACCTTGGCGATCAGCGTCTGGGGCACGAGCTATGCGGCGGGAGGGCTTATAGGCCCCATTCTCGGTGGCATCCTCCTGGAATTCTTCCCCTGGGGATCTGTGTTTCTGCTGGCCTTGCCGGTGATGGTACTGGTGCTTGCCACGGCGCCATGGCTCTTGCCCGAATACCGCGACCCCGATGCGGGACGAGCCGACCTCCTGAGCGCTGCCCTCTCGCTGGCGGCGGTTCTGTCGGTGGTGTACGGCCTGAAGCAGATCGCCGAGCATGGCCCCTCAGCCATGGCAGGCCTGTTCGTTGTTGCGGGGATCGGGCTTGGTTTTGCCTTCATCCGCCGCCAAGGGCAATTGGCTGATCCGCTGATCGATCTCCGGCTGTTCCGTACGCGCGCCTTCTCCACCGCGCTCACGATCAACCTCCTGGGCTGCCTGGTGATGTTCGGGACGTTCCTGTTCATTGCGCAATATATGCAGCTGGTGCTGGGCCTGAGCCCGCTGGCCGCCGCCTTGTGGAGCCTGCCTTCGGCCGCCACCATCACAGCCGGCTCGCTGCTCGCACCATTCGTGGTGCAGCGCTTTCCGCCCGCCACTGTGATTGCAAGCGGCATGGGCCTTTTGGCGATCGGCATGGCCCTGCTCACCCAGCTCAGCCATGGCGGGTTGCCGGTGCTGATTGCCGGCACGGTGATCCTGTCGATCGGCCTCGGTCCGACCTTCGTGCTCACCACCGACATCATCGTGAGCTCAGCCCCGCCAGAACGGGCGGGAGCCGCCAGCGCCATCTCCGAGACCGGCGCCGAGTTTGGCGGCGTGCTTGGCATCGCCATCCTGGGCAGCATCGGCGTGGCTGTCTATCGGAGCCTCATGAGCGAGGTGCTGGCGCCGGGCCTTCCGCCCCAATCGCTCGAGGCCGCACGCGGCAGTCTCGGCGGTGCTGCGGCCGTTGCACAGGAACTCAGCGGAGCTGCAAGCGGATTGCTCACCATGGCCAAGGCTGCCTTCACAGAGGCCATGGCGGTGGCAACCGGCCTCTGCGCCATCCTCGCCGTCGCTGGCGCGCTGGCGGCAGGCATCCTGCTGCGGAAGCTGCGAAGGGCCAGCGTTCAGTAGCCTGCCTGCCATTCGCAGGCAATTTTGTCGTACCCATGTCATCGGCAGAGCCGCTGGACGGGACATGGCACATCAAATATAAATACGAGTTCAGTATTGTATTCACATGAAATTTTCTTGGATATTACTCGATGAGACAAGATAATACTGTATCCAAGCGCGATGTCCTGCGTCAGGAGATTGTTGCTCTTGCGGAGCAGGATGTTGACGCGGAATCCGCATTGCGCGCGGCATTCGCCCGTTTCTGGGGCACAGCTCAGGGAGAGCCTCGCGAGATCTATGACCGCTTCATAGGCAGGTCGCCAGCGGCAGATGGTGTTCGCTTCGAAGAGGTGGACAGTGGCCCGGTTCAGGGCTGGTGGTGCCATCCGGAAAACGCGGTGCAGGATCGCGCCATCCTGTTTTTGCATGGCGGCGCCTATATTCAGGGAAGCCCCCGCGCCTATCGCGGCTTTGCCAGCCAGATCGCCACACGGGCGCGGGCTGCGACCTTCGCCCTCCAGTATCCGCTCGCCCCTGAACAGCCCTTTCCCGCAGCCCCGAAGACCGCGCTCGTGGCCTATCGTTGGTTGACCGAAAGCGGCTTCAGCAAGATCGCTCTTGTCGGTGATTCCGCTGGCGGTGGTCTCGCATTGGTGACGCTGGCTCAAATCGCTGCCGACAAGGCCCTGACACAGGCCGTTGCGGGGGTTATGTTCTCACCGTGGACCGATCTATCGCAGAGCGGCTCCTCGATGGGCGATCCAAGAGTGACCGAGCCGCTTCTCAACCGGGACATGATCGTGGGTGCTGCCAGAACCTATCTCGGGTCGGCCCTTCCGCGCCATCCCGGCGCTTCGCCGCTGTTCGGCCGCTTCGCCGGCTTGCCGCCACTGCTCATCCAAGTCGGATCAGACGAGATCCTGCTCGATGATTCCTTCCGCTTTGCCCGATTGGCGGCCAATGCAGGCGTCCCGGTAAAGCTGGAGATTTGGGAGCGTCTGCATCACGTGTTCCAGCTCAACAGCGCGGAATTGGTCAGCGCCCGACGGGCCCTCGACCGAGCAGGCGAGTTCCTCGAGAAAGCATTTGTCTGATGGCTCTCGCCACGGCTGTGGCCCAGCGCCCGAAACACTGTCGCGCAACGGGATCCCTCGGCAGCCGCCAGCATTCTCCTGGCAAGCTGCGTCTTTGAGGGCGTTCATGAGCTCTGCTGGCGGATATCGGCCGTCGCGCCGGTCGTTCATCGCCGGGTCTCTAACGGCGACGGCGCTCGGTGGTCAGCTCAGAGCAGAGGTTAACATCTCGATGGACCACATTGCATTATTGGGTGATTCGGTCTTCGACAATGGGGCCTATGTGGGCGGCGGCATCGACGTGATCGGTCACTTGCGCCAGCAAATGCCGAGCGGCTGGCAGGCAAGTCTGCTCGCTGTCGATGGCGGCCGCATGGCAGATCTTCCCCGGCAGATGGCCGGTCTTTCTCAAGATGCGACCCATCTGATCATCAGTATCGGTGGCAATGACGCCCTCGCCTATGCATCAGTGCTGGATGAGCCTTCGCGCAGCATTGCTGAAAGCCTGCTCAAGCTTGCCAGTATTCGCGCACAGTTCTGCCGGGATTACCAAGCCATGCTGGATGGGATCGGGCAGATGAACCGACCGGCAGCGGTTTGTACGATCTATGATCCGCGCTATCCCGATCAGGTCGAGCGCACCGTAGGAACCACGGCGCTGATGGTGCTCAATGACTGCATCATCCGGGAGGCCGGGATCCGCGGCGTGCCCGTGCTCGATCTTCGGACCATATGCAATGAGGATCAGGACTTCGCGAATGCCATCGAGCCTTCGGATCAGGGCGGCCGCAAGATCGCTCGGGCCATTGTCTCCCTGGTCGCGGAGCACGATTTCGGCCGAAGACGGACCGCCATCTATGCGGGCTGATCGTCTCGCTCACGCAGGGTTCTGAAAGTGACGGAGTAGCGCAGCTGCTCCATGGGTGGAATGCTGTGCTCCCAAGCGGTGCGAACCGGTCCTCGCAGCAAATAGGCCGAGCACGGGGCGAGCGTGACGGCCGCTCGCTCCCAGCCGTTGCCACTCTTGCGCCTCAGCCTGAAGCGGCAAGGAGAGACGAGCGAGATGCCTATTACATCCTCGAAAATGGCCCGATCCCGATGCCAGCCAATGCCTGCGCCGGGCGAATATTCGGTCACGAGAACATGCTTGATCGTCTCGACGGGGACCTCGGCAAATCGCGCGGCGGCGGCGCGAAGCGGCAGCAGGATATCCGGAATTTCTTCTGCCGGCCGGACGGTGCTGGTGTTGAAGTCATAATGCAAGCCGAAAGAGACCACGTGCCGGTTGCCGCGATAGCCCTGAAACTCGAAGGCCTTAAACGGTAAGGCGCGGAAATTCTCGATGAGGGCTGCTTCCTCCTCAGGGGAGATCAGATCCGGCTGATAGGCGAAGCCCTCAGGCCAGGCGGGCTCGTCGCTCAAAAGACGAAGTTGCTCAGCATTCATTGCATGCCTCGGTTCCGCAGCCGGTTTGTGCTCCTTGCAGAGCAGGTCTGCCTTGCTTTCCCGCAATATAGGAACAATCTCTGAGAGGCTGGCGTTCCGCTGGCAGCCCTTGCGCCCATCGGCGGCATGGCCGATCGGGCTGACCCTTTTGGATGATATCTGCGAGAGCCCGTGACCTTCAATTTCGATAACAGCTATGCACGCCTGCCGGATCACTTCTATGCCCGCGTGGCACCCACGCCGGTCACCGCACCCAAACTCGTGCGGCTGAATCGCGAACTTGCCCGCCAGCTCAACCTCGATCCGGATTGGCTGAGCAGCCCAGAAGGGGTCGAGGTGCTGGCAGGAAATCGCATTCCAAGCGGATCCGAGCCGATCGCCATGGCCTATGCGGGGCATCAGTTCGGGCAGTTCGTGCCACAACTCGGTGATGGCCGCGCGATCCTTCTCGGCGAGGTCGTGGCCCGCGATGGCGTGCGCCGCGACATCCAGCTCAAGGGCTCCGGGCCCACGCCCTTCTCGCGGCGAGGGGATGGCCGGGCAGCCTTGGGGCCGGTTTTGCGCGAATATCTGATCAGCGAAGCCATGGCCGCATTCGGCATTCCCACAACGCGCTCACTCGCGGCAGTCACCACGGGGGAAACCGTCATCCGCGAGCGCTTCCTGCCAGGCGCGGTGCTCACCCGTGTGGCGGCCAGCCATGTGCGGATCGGCACGTTCCAATATTTCGCCGTACGCCGGGATGGTGAGGGGCTGCGCAGGCTTGCGGATTACGTGATCGCGCGGCACTACCCGAAAGCAGCGGAGGCGGAACAGCCCTATCGCGCGCTGCTCGATGCGGTGGTCAAGGCGCAGGCCGAACTCGTGCCGCAATGGCTGCTCGTCGGCTTCATCCATGGGGTGTTGAATACGGATAATACCTCGATCGCTGGCGAGACGATCGATTATGGCCCATGTGCGTTCATGGACGCCTATGACCCCGAAACGGTGTTCAGCTCAATCGATTATCACGGACGCTATTCTTACGGAAACCAGCCGCAGATCGTGCATTGGAACCTGGTGAGGCTGGCAGAGTGCCTGTTACCCCTGTTCTCCGATGATCAGGACAAGGCGGTGGCCATGGCACAGGAGGCGATCGATGCCTATCCCGAGCAGTTCAAATCCGCCTATGAGGCAGGGCTTCGGCGCAAGCTCGGCCTGTTTACCGCACAGGAGGATGACCTTACGCTCGCCCAGGATCTGCTCACAGCCATGGCGAAGAACGGGGCCGACTTCACCCTGACCTTCCGGGCGCTCAGCGATGCATCCGCCGACCTGGCACAGGATGAGCGCGCCCGAGCCCTGTTTGCCGATCCCGCCGTCTTCGATGAGTGGGCCAAGCGCTGGCGAGAGCGCCTCGCTGCCGAGCCGCAGGATGCAGAGACCCGCCGCAAGGCGATGCGGGCGGTCAATCCCATGTTCATTCCGCGCAATCATCGGGTGGAGGCGGCGCTTGCGGCGGCGGTCGACCGCAAGGATTACGCGCCGTTCGAAGAGCTGCTCCAGGTGCTGACGAAGCCCTTCGAAGATCAGCCGGAATTTGCGCAGTACGCAAACCCGCCCGAGCCGCATCAGCGGGTGCTCAAGACATTCTGCGGTACCTGACGGGATGCTCGCAAACACGCTTCCCATTGACGGCTGACAGGGCACGCGTTCTCCTGGACAAGGGTTTGCCCGGGAGGAAGCAATATGACACCTGATGCCTTGCTCAGCGCCTTCACCGATGCGGTCGAACGGCGGGATGGACGATCATTCGCGCAGCTCTTCACCGAGGATGGGATCTATCATGATGCGTTCTATGGCTCGTTTCAGGGCCGTGCCCGGATCGCCGAGCTGATCGACGACTGGTTCCACCGGGACGCCAAGGAATTTCGCTGGGACATGCATGATCCGGTCACTGACGGGCGCATGCTCTATACACGCTATGTCTTCAGCTACATCTCCACCTTTCTCGAAGCCCAGGGACGGCGCGTGATGTTCGAGGGGGTCGCCATCATGCGGCTCAGAGACGGGCTCATCGCCGATTATCGCGAGGTTGCCAATACGGGACCCGCCTTGCTGCGCACCGGATTTCCGGCCGAACGGGTTGCGAAAATTCTCGAGCGGCAGGGCGAGGAACTCGCTGGGCGAGAGGAGGCTGCCGGGCATCGCGGATAGGCGTATGCCTGATTCCCCGGAACTCTACCGCTGCTTAGCCTTATATCCTGGGATCAGGCTTCAACGGACATGGATCCATGCCGAGTTCCACTTACAAGCTGTTTGCCAAGGCCATGGCTGAGCGAAAGCAGGTCGTTTGCGTAGCGAAGGGGTTTAAGCGGGAGCTTTGCCCGATCGTGCTGGGCCATACCAGGGGCCAAGAGCGCGCGCTCGCCTATCAGTTTGCCGGCGAGAGCACAACCACGCTGCCGCCTGGGGGCGACTGGCGCTGTATCCATCTTGCTGACGTGACCGAGATCCAGCTTCGGGACGGGCCCTGGCATGCAGGGTCACGTCACCGCACCAGGCAGACCTGCGTCGAGGACGTGGATCTCGATGTCAATCCCGAAAGCCCCTATAACCCACGGCGGCGGCTGTAACTGCGTTGCGGCGACGGCGCATACCCCCGATCACGCCGCTTTCTGGCACCAGGACGAGACCAGGCGGAGGTCTTGAACGAAGGCCTCATATTCAAGCTTCGCCCGTTCGGGATCTGGCAACCGCAGCAGATATGACGGGTGTACCGTCACCAGAACCCGCAGGCTGCCGATCTCAAGAATACGCCCGCGCTCCTTTGTGACCGCGACTGCGCGGCCCATCACCCCCAGCGCTGCGGTTGCCCCCAAAGCCACGATCAGCTTCGGTTGAATAAGGGCAAGCTCCCGATCCAGCCAGAAGCGGCAAGCATGCACTTCGGCCGCCGCCGGCTTGCTATGCAGCCGACGCTTCCCCCGCGGCTCAAACTTGAAATGCTTCACGGCATTGGTGACATAGACGCTGCTGCGATCGATCCCCACCTCCGCCAAAGCGCGGTTGAAGACCTGACCTGCCGGTCCGACGAAGGGCCTGCCCGCGAGATCCTCCTGGTCACCCGGCTGCTCGCCCACGAACATGATCTCGGCATTGGCCGGGCCCTCCCCGAAGACCGTCTGGGTTGCGGGCCCGTGAAGAGGACAAAGGGTGCAGGCCTCTGCCTGGCTGCGCAGGATTTCCAGCGGTTCACCCGGTTCGGGTCTGCTCGGTTGAGGGCGCCGCGCCAGACTGTCGGCGAATTTGGGAGGTGTATCGGGCGGTCGGGCAGCCATTGCCTCTGCCAGAGGCTTGGCCATACGCACGAGATCAGGCATTTGCGCTGTCTCCGGCAAAGTTGGCCAATGGCGTTTGGGCATTTGCGCCACCATGGCCTTTACCCTGAGACGGGCCGGGTTGAAGGTCACCCGATAATAGGTGGTCCACAGCTCGTCCAAAACTGGGTCGCCATCCTCGCGCGGCCGGGGTCCGGGAGGGCCAAAGCTCAGTTCACCGTCTCGCCAGGCCATGGTGCCGTGCGGTGTGGCAATCAGCCAGTCCATATTGGTGAACCGGTCGATGAAGAAGGGCGCGGATAAAGACAGCACGCGGAATTGCGGTTCAAACCAGGCAACGAACAGCGTGCGGTCATCAATCTCTTTCTCGCTGAAGCGCACGAAGGCGCGCATGCGATAGGCATCGCGCTGCACCGCCCGGGCATAGAGCATGGCTTGTCTGACATCAGGGTCTGAAAAGCGCTCCAGCACCTGTCGTTCCCCATGGGCGATCCGCCAAAGCAAGCGATAGAGGAGCGCAAAGCGATCTTCGGCGGTGTGGCAGAGGATTTTCGACAAAAGCTCCTGATAGAGACGAGGAACGGTGATCCTGGGAGCCTCCACGCTGTTCGTCATCTCGAACAGAGACCCGGTTTTCCCCTCCACGAAGAGCACCCGATCAGGGCAGAGCTCCTGGGCGAGGCATTGCCGGGCTACCTCGCGGAACTGCTCCTGGCTACAATCCCCGGGAAGATAAACCGTCTGCATCATTAGCCCAGCGCCAACGCCAACTGCTCGGGCTTGCGCGTGAGCCGCCGGCGCAGATGTCCATCGTCCAAGAGCCGGCTAGGCTGCCAGTCGGGCGTGACTATGAACGGCCTGATACGTGCAACCGAGCTGGTGAGGCGCCCGAGATCGGCAAGACGCAGCGCCCCATGCCGGCGAGCCGTGATGATACGGTCCACCGCGCGGGTCCCAAGCCCTGGCACACGCAGGAGCATTTCGCGGCTCGCCTTGTTCACATCCACCGGGAAGCCGCCACGGTGGGCGAGCGCCCAGGCAAGCTTAGGGTCTATGGAAAGATCGAGCATGCCGGCTGGCAAGGCGCTTTCGAGCTCTGCCAGTGAAAAGCCATAGAAGCGCAGCAGCCAATCAGCCTGATAGAGCCGGTGCTCCCGCATCAGCGGGACAGGCTTTGGCGGCAGGTGCTGTGAAACATGGCCGGTGGGGCTGAAGGCCGAATAATAGACGCGCTGAAGCGCGTAGGCCCCGTAAAGCTCGGCGCTCTTCTGCAGGATCTCGAAGTCCGATGACTGATCAGCGCCAATCACCATTTGAGTGCTCTGGCCAGCAGGGGCATAGGGCTGGGTCTTGGTCCTTCCTGTCAGGGATTTCTCTGCCGCAGCCTCAATATTGGTTCGGGTGCGGGCGAGGCCTCGCTTGATGTCGCGGATCGATTTTTCCGGGGCGAGCTCTGCAAGAGAGGCTTCAGCGGGCAGTTCGACATTCATGGACAGACGATCGGCGTGGCGTCCGGCCTCAGCCAGAAGTTCGGCGCCGGCGCCAGGTATCGTCTTCAGATGGATATAACCATGGAAGTCATGCTCTTCCCGCAGCACTCTTGCCACCCTGACCAGATCGGCCATGGTCTCGTCGGCCGAACGGGCGATGCCGGAGGACAGGAACAAGCCTTCGATGCAATTGCGCCGGTAGAGATCGAGCGTGAGGGCCACCACCTCCTCAACCGTGAAGCGCGCGCGCGGCACGTTGCTCGAGCGGCGGCTGACACAATAGACGCAATCATATCTGCAGAAGTTGGTGAGGAGGATTTTCAGCAGAGACACGCAACGGCCATCAGGGGTGAAAGCGTGACAAATTCCTTCTCCCGTTACCGACCCGAGCCCCTTGCCTGCGTTACGCTTAACACCTCCAGAAGACACACAGGAGGCATCGTATTTCGCGGCGTCGGCCAGGATTTCCAGCTTCTGCAAAAGGGTGCGTGGCATAGCCAAGTCCGTGGACTGTTCTTGTTTTGTTCACATAACTCCTCATGGGGCGTCGTGCAAGGGCCGTGCACTGATAAATGAGATGCAGAACGAACAAGCTCCACGTCCAAACGGTCTAGCGAGGTGCAAATACCTCCACCGCCTGCGGAATGATCCGGAACTCGGCAGGGGTGGTGGAGACCAGCTCGCCATCGGCATTGATGTCATGAGGCCGGCGCGTGGTCAGTTTGAGCGCGGTCGTGCCGAAGGCGCGCACATGTTTCCAGCGACCATGGGTGCCGCGGCGCAGGGCGGGCATCAGCGCGATCAGATGCCACCAATGCGGCACTTCGAGACTATAGACATCGAGCCTGCCATCATCAGGCTGGGCGTTCACCTCGACGGTCATGCCGCCGCCATAGAAGCGGCCATTGCCGACGGAAAGCTGGATGGTGCGCACCTCCTCCACCTGGCCATCATGCTCGATATAGAGGGTGAAGGGCCGGCTCTGCGACAGGATGCGGAGCGCGGCGATGGCATAACCCAGCACACCCCAGCGACGCTTTGCTTCGGCGGTCAGCCCACGCGCCAGATCGGCGCTGAAGCCAACGCTCGCCACATTGAAAAAGGGATGGCCATTCACCTCGCCCAGATCAAGCCGGCGCCTGTGGCCGGCCGTGATCACCCGGGCCGCGGCGGCGGGATCAAGCGGGAGGCTCAGCGTGCGCGCGAGATCGTTCGCCGTTCCCAGCGGTAGAATCCCAAGGGACAAGCGGCGCTCAATGAGGGCGGGTGCCACCGCGTTCAGCGAGCCGTCACCACCCCCAACGATGACGAGATCGATGCCGCCTACCGCACGGACCTGGTCAGCCAAGGTCAAGCCCGGGTTTTGAGGCTCCACCAGCTCGAAGCCATGGGCGCTGAAGACAGCCCGCGCACCATCAATCGGGCGCGAGCCGCGCCGCGCCCTCTGGTTGACGAGGAGAAGCGCGCGCTGCAGGCGGAAGCGGGTCTGGTTATCGAGATCGAGCTGCATTTAGGGGCGGATATGGGGAGGCATGCTCGGTTGTGCGAGAGACCCGCCGCTGATATCGCAAGCCTGCAGTCGCGACAATCTTTCCTGCTTCAAGCGGCGCCCTTAGGGTTTAGCGTATGTGCCCGTCAGCTCAGCTTCGGCCAGGATATAGCCCCTTGCCATATCCCACATCTCAGCCGCCGACGGCCTTGGCTCCAGGGGCAGATTGGGAACACGCAGGGCGGCAAGCCTGAGCCTGTAGGTGTGTGGCGGATCGCCTGGCGGCGGCTGCGGCCCGTCATAGTGGAGATTGCCGAAATCGTTTACCGCATGCGGCAGATCCTCGGTGCGTGCGCCCGAGCTTCGCCCCGGCGCCAGATGCCTACGGTCACGCGGGATCTCGAAAATGCCCCAATGCCGGAACGTACGCCCCGGCGCATCGACGTCTTCCATCACCAGAACATAGCTCTGCGTCCCTTCCGGCGGATCCGTCCAATCGAGCTGGGGCGAGAGATTTGCATCATCCCGCGTGTGCTTGTCCGGGATGGGTTGACCATTCTCGATCGAGGGGCTCGTGAGTTCGAAAGGCATCGGTCTCTCCCAGAGATCCTGCTTCCGGTCGCGTCGCTTGGATGCGGTGGATATAGGTCAAGTCCCCATGCCCCGCAGGGGTTCCAGCCGATGCCGGCGGGCACGGGCAAGCTCGGTATATTGCGTCTCGGACTCTAAGCGATCTGGCGCATATGGCGTCCTGCCGGCGTCGCCCTGCAGCAGGCGGTGGTACAGCTCGACATAATTCTTCGCCATGGCGGTTGCCGAGAATCTTCGTTCGAAGATCGCACGTATGCGCCGCCGGTCGAGGATATCGAGATGATCGACTGCAGCGACTGCATCATCGACCGTCTCAACGATGAAGCCGGTGACCTCATCGTCCACGACCTCGGGAACTGAGCCGCACCGAAATGCGATCACCGGTGTTCCGCAGGCCATCGCCTCGATCATCACCAAGCCGAAGGGCTCGGGCCAGTCAATCGGAAAGAGCAGCGCTGCCGCATTGCCCAAGAAGTCGGATTTCTCATGATCGCCAATCTCGCCGATAAACTCCACAAGTGGATGATCCAGCAGAGGGCGTATCGAGGCTTCGAAGTATTCCTTATCAGCAGCATCAATTTTTGCGGCTATCTTCAGAGGAATACCTGACTTTTTGGCAATGGCGATCGCGCGGTCGGGCCGCTTCTCCGGGGAGAGCCTGCCTAGGAAGGCCAAGTATCCGCCCTGGTTGGGATTGAAAGTGTAGGACTTGGGCGAGAGGCCGTGATGGACCGTGCCGAGCCAATTCGCGAAGGGTACAGGCTTGCGCTGCTGATCCGAGATCGACACCAAGGGATAATGCGGCCACAGGCGATAGGCGCGCGCGAGATCGGTCATGTCAAGCCTGCCATGGAGAGTGGTCAGGCTCCGCTGCGCGACATCGGTAAACCAGGGCATATGGAGGAGATCGATATGGAAATGGAGGATGCCAAAGTCCTCCACCCGCTCGCGCACTTCCGCGAGCATCGAAAGATGTGCCGCGAGCTCCGATTTGAGGGGCGAAGGATCAAGCCTGATCGGCCTTTCGCGCACAGGAATCAGTCGGGCCCTTGTGACAGAATCGGCGCAGGCAAACAGCGTCACGTCGTGACCAAGCTCTACGAGCGCGTCACAGAGATGGGCGACGATGCGCTCGGTTCCACCATAGAGCGAGGGCGGTACGCTCTCACAGAGCGGAGAAATCTGAGCTATTCTCATAGCGTCTCTCACTGAAAACGAGTTCTTCTATAATAACGGAAGAATTTCAGATATATTTCACCAATATTTAACCTCGTTTCTGCTTCAGAATTCGCAAGATCTCGTCGCCACGACAAAGGTGCAGCCTGCCGCCGGAGAGGATTTCAGCCTTGTATCTGAGCTAAATTGGCTCGGCGGAAAATCGTTGCCGATCGGGCAGCACATGATCCAAGCCCGCTGCCCCCTTCTTAACCCTTGCGTTGCACCCCGCCTTTGGGCCAGCCTCGCGGGTGAAGCGGGCGGTGGACGGCGAGGCAGTCGGCGGACGACTGCGAATTGGGGGATCGGAATGCAACAGCGCATCATTGCACTGGCAGCCTTTGGGAGCTTGGTGGGTGAAGAGGTCGCCGTCAGCGACTGGTTCACAGTGAGCCAAGACAGGATCGATCTCTTCGCGCGGGCAACGGATGATTTTCAGTGGATCCATGTGGATCAGGAGCGGGCAGCCCAGTCGCCGTTCGGCAGCACCATCGCCCATGGCTTCCTGACCCTCGGGCTGCTGGTTCCACTGTTTGAATCGGCAATCGCGTTCGAAGCAAGCGAGCTCGGGCTCAATTACGGCCTCAACAAGGTGCGCTTCACAGCTCCAGTGCCGGCGGGCAGCAGGATCCGCGGCCGTTTCACGCTCAAGGAAGTTCAGGAGCTTTCCCCAGGCGTCCAGCTCACATGGACTGCTACGATCGAGCGGGAAGGCACGGAGAAGCCTGCCTTGATCGCGGAATGGATCGTGCGGCGGTTCGAGCGCGCGGATTAGACGCCGCCCTGCTTTTCATGGCGAGAGTAAAGCCAGCAAATGAGCGGAATCGGCGTGTTTGCTCAGTCTCTCGAGCGCTGGGGCCTGACCCCCGATGGCGAGCCAATCGTCACCTGGGGGGCGCAGCTCCTGCCGGTGCTGTGGCGCGAGCGGCCGGCCATGCTCAAGGTGGCGCTCAATCAGGAAGAGCGTTTCGGTGGCGTCCTGCTTGACTGGTGGGAGGGCCGCGGCGCCGCGCTGCTCTATGCCTGGGATGATAATGCCATCCTGATGGAGCGCGCTCTGGGCCATCGCTCGCTTTCGGAACTTGCCCGCAATGGCCGAGACCACGAGGCCAGCCATATTCTCTGCGATGTAATTGCCGCGCTGCATGCCCCACGCGCAAAACCGCTGCCGCAGGGCCTGGTCTCGCTCGATGTCTGGTTTCGAGATCTGTGGCCAGCCGCGGCCTCAACTCAAAACGGCCTGCTTGCCCGTGCCGCTCAAGAGGCTCGTGCCCTGTTGGCTGATCCGCAGGAGATTGTTGCGCTGCATGGGGACATCCATCACGATAATGTGCTGGACTTCGGCGAGCGCGGCTTTCTCGCCATCGACCCGAAGCGGATCTATGGCGATCGCGCTTTCGACTATGCCAATCTCTTCTGCAACCCCGATGTGGGCGATCACACCTGCAAGCTCGCCGTTGTGCCTGAGGTTTTCGCGCGGCGGCTTGCGATCGTGATCGAGCGCTCAGGCATTGCACGCGAACGGCTCCTGCGCTGGATCATCGCGTGGACGGGCCTTTCCGCTGCCTGGTTCATGGAAGATGGGGATAGCCCAGAGGTGGATTTCAGGATTGCCGAACTGGCCATCGCAGCGCTCGATGGCTGAGACTGGCTAGCGCTCCCGGCGCTCGGCGGCGATGATGAGGAATGTGGGGCGCTCGCGCTCCTCGGCCAGTTCCGGCTCAGCCGCAATCTGCTCGTCCGTCGGGCCCCACTCGTTCACATGGCTGATCGAAAAACCATGCTGAATGAGAAGGTTCAGGGTCGTGCCCATGGTGCGGTGCTGCTTCAGCACTCCTTCGGCAAGCCAATTGGTGCGGCGTGGACCCTCAATCTGATAGCTGTCCAAGGGCCAAGTCATACGCCCCTGCCCGTCCACGAGCCAGCGCGGTTCGCGCGGGGCCATATAGATCGGATGCTCGATCGAAAAGACAAATTGTCCACCTGGTACAAGCGCCTGGTGGACGGTTGCGAAGAGCCGCCCCAGGTTCTCCACATAGTGCAGCGCGAGCGAGCTGTAGGCTAGCTCGAAGGCAGCTTTGGGCAGCTCGAGATGATCAAGGTCCGCCCGCTGGTAAGTTATCGCGCCATCGGGTGTTTCGGTCTTCGCCCGCGCGAGCATGTTCTCGGAGAGATCAAGCCCGAGCACATGGGCCGCTCCGTTGGCACGGGCCCAGCGGCAGAACCAGCCAAAGCCGCAGCCGAGGTCCAAGACCCGCAGGCCCCGCATTTCCGGCAGAAGCGTCTCAATGGTCGGCCATTCCGGCGCGCCTTTGAGCCCGTGGACCGAGCGGGGCAGTTCGCTGTAGCCTGCGAAAAATCCGGGATCGTCATAGATGTTCTGCGCCATTACTCTCTCCGTCGGCCACCATGGTCTCAGAGCGTTCTGGCCGCGCCGCCAGAATGCACATGGCGGACCGCCTCCTCAACCGATGAGGCATAATGCACAAGCGGCGGCCTTATTCCATGGGCGAAGAGATCCTTGCGCATGGCCGGCGAGATCCCGGTCAGATAGATGCTCACGTCCCGGCGTGCGGCTTTATGGGCGAGGCCTTCAATGGTGTTAGCCGCGGTCGAGTCCACGAAGGGTACGGCCGAGAGATCGATGACGAGCGCCCGGTGGGTATCAGCGATGCGATCGAGGACTGAGCCGATCGAGGCGGCTGCCCCGAAGAAGAAAGCGCCCGATATGCGATAGACCACCACCTCCGGGTCAGAGGCCGCTGCCTCGTCATAAGGGGTCCGGCCACCATTTGCGCTATCGGGCTTGTCTTCGGGCACCAAGGGAACGTGCGTTTCAATGACGGTGGCCTTAGACATGCGATGGATGAACAGGATCGAGCCAAGGGCAAAGCCTACGATGATCGCCTCGGTCAGATCGCGGAAGATCGTCAGAAAGAAGGTTGCGAGCAAGACCGCCGCATCACCCCAAGAGGCGCGTATGAGCGTTGCGAATGCTTGTTTCTCAACCATGTTCCAGGCGACCACCGCAAGCACGCCCGCGAGGCTCGCAAGAGGTATGAAGCTCGCCAATGGCGCTGCGACCAGTACGAAGAGCAGCAGAAACACCGAATGCAGCATGCCGGCAACCGGCCCGTGGGCTCCGGCGCGAACGTTTGTCGCTGTGCGGGCGATCGTTCCCGTCACGCAGATGCCCCCGAACAGGCCGGATGCCATGTTGGCAGCGCCCTGGGCCACAAGCTCGCAATTGGAGCGGTGACGACGGCCGGTCATGCCGTCGGCGACAACTGCCGAAAGCAGCGATTCAATGGCGCCGAGCAGCGTGAAGGCAATGGCGCTGGGCAGCACGGCCTGGACCTTCTGCAGATCGAATGCAGGGAGGCTCGGCATGGGCAGGCTCGCCGGTATGCCGCCGAACCGGGAACCGATAGTGGTGACCGGCAAATCCAATAGGGCGGTTGCCAATCCAGCAATCGCCACAGCGATCAGCATGCCTGGCCAGTGCGGGCGCAGGCGCTTCACGCCGACGATCACAATGATGGTGACGAGCGCAAGAATGATGGTCCCGGTATCGGCGGTGGGAAGGTTTGCCCAGAGAACCGGCAGCTTGTCGAGGAGCGGCCCGGGTTCGGCCTCGGACAAGGTCAGGCCCAGCAGCTCCTTGATCTGGCTCGCGAAAATGATGGTGGCAATGCCAGCCGTGAAGCCCACCGTGACCGGATAGGGAATGAATTTGATGTAGGTGCCCAGGCGCAGCAAGCCGATTGCCGCCAGCAGCACGCCTGAGAGGATGGTTGCGAGAATAAGGCCGCCCATCCCATGCTGCTGCACGGTTGTCGCCACAAGCACGATGAAGGCACCAGCCGGGCCGCCAATCTGAAACCTGCTGCCGCCCAAGGCCGAAACCAGGAAACCTCCGACAATCGCGGTATACAGGCCCTGGGCCGGGGATGCGCCCGATGCGATGGCGATAGCCATGGACAGCGGCAGCGCGACGATCGCCACCGTGAGCCCGGCCATCGCGTCGGCACGGAGATTGGCCAGGCCGTACCCCTCGCGCAGAATGGTGACGAGCTTCGGCGTGAAGAGTTCAGCAAAACTGGGCGTCCCTGGGGACGGGGCGGAGATGGTGCTCGAGGGCATGTCCGGCGGCCTGTGTGAAGGCGGCGGGATCGTCGGCTACAGGGTCGGCGGTCGCCGTCGCGACAATGTCGGTTCCAAATCAGAGCTTCGGTGCAATTTCCTTGAGACGCACCCCGCGGCCACCATTCAGGCTTTGGGCATTTTCGCCGATCAGCTCCACCCCTGCCCTGTCCAGGGCTTCGATCACCTTCGTGAGGCTTTCGACAA
Source organism: Rhodoligotrophos sp. CJ14 (assembly GCF_038811545.1). Taxonomy (GTDB): domain Bacteria; phylum Pseudomonadota; class Alphaproteobacteria; order Rhizobiales; family Im1; genus Rhodoligotrophos; species Rhodoligotrophos ferricapiens. The sequence goes on along the minus strand of NZ_CP133319.1, from coordinate 4,242,456 downwards.
CGCCCCTGACATTGCCCTGGCTTGCTTCCATGCGCTGAATGGTGGGCACGGAGACGCCGGCGAGTTCGGCAAGCACCTTCTGGTCGATACCAAGCAGAGCACGCGCGGCCCGCAGCTGCGCAGCAGTCATCATGGCCAATTCCCATCAAGGAAATCACATTCCACAGTTATCAAATCAACTGTGATGTGTGAAGCATCAATATCGCTGTTCCATACCGGTGGTCGGTTTCGCGCCCTTAACGCTTGGGGAATTCCGCCTATGGACTGTGCCGCTGGCCGGCAGGACAATGGCGCGCGGCTGGGCGCTTCAAGGGGCTCACCGACCCAGAATGGAGTTAAGGACATGCCCTACATCACCACCAAAGACGGCACGCAGCTCTTCTACAAGGATTGGGGACAGGGCCAACCCATCGTGTTCCACCACGGGTGGCCGCTCAGCGCGGATGATTGGGACAACCAGATGCTGTTCTTTCTCCAGCACGGCTATCGGGTCATCGCCCATGACAGGCGGGGGCATGGTCGGTCGAGCCAGCCGACGCACGGACATGACATGGATACCTATGCGGCAGACGTGGGGGCGCTCGCGGAAGCGCTCGATCTCAGGGATGCCATTCACATTGGCCATTCAACCGGAGGCGGCGAGGTTGCGCGCTATGTCGCCCGCCATGGTATGGGGCGCGTCGCCAAGGCGGTGCTGGTGAGCGCCGTGCCACCCATCATGGTGAAAACCGAGAACAATCCCGGGGGCCTCCCTATCGAAGTCTTCGATGACCTGCGCAACCAGCTCGCGGCCAATCGCGCGCAGTTCTACAGGGAAGTGCCGATGCCGTTCTATGGCTTCAACCGGCCGGGCGCAAAGACGTTGGACGGTGTGGTCGATAATTGGTGGCGCCAGGGCATGATGGGTGCTGTCAATGCCCATTACGAGTGCATCAAGGTGTTCTCGGAAACGGACTTCAACGAGGATCTTGCGGCAATCGAGGTGCCGGTGCTCGTCATGCATGGGGATGACGATCAGATCGTGCCTTATGCAGATGCCGCGCTGCTCTCGGTCAAGATCCTGAAGCAGGGGAGTCTCAAGATCTATCCAGGCTATCCGCATGGCATGCTCACCATCCATGCTGACGTGATCAACCCAGATCTGCTCGCGTTCATTCGCGGGTGAATGCACGCGAACCGACATCACTTCGCTCAAAAATGTGCTCGCTAGCGGTCCGCGAGGATCATGGCCGCCCCCTTCTCGCCGATCATGACGCTTGGAGAATTGGTATTGCCGGAGGTGATGCGTGGCATGGCGGAGGCATCGGCCACTCTTAGACCCGCCACGCCGCGCACGCGCAGGCGCGCATCCAGCACGGCTGAGGGGTCGCTATCGATGCCCATCTTGGCCGTGCCTACAGGATGGAAGATGGTGGTGGCGAGGTCACCAACCGCCTTGAGCAGCTCATCCTCGGTTTGCACGGCCGGGCCAGGCTTGAACTCCTCGGGCCGGAAGCGCGCAAGCGGTGCCTGGGAGACGAGCTTGCGGGTCAGGTGAATACTGTCGACCGCAACACACTTGTCTTCTTCTGTCGACAGATAATTCGGGCGTATCGAGGGGGCCTCGCGCGCATCCCTGCTTTTGATATGGATACTGCCTCGGCTCGTGGGACGGAGGTTGCAGACGCTCGCGGTGAAGGCATCGAAGGGATGAAGGCCATCGCCCCACTTGTCGAGGGACAGGGGCTGGATATGGAATTCCAGATTGGCGGTTGCGTATTCCGGCGAGGAGCGGGTGAAGATCCCGAGCTGTGAGGGCGCCATGGTCAGGGGCCCCCGCCTGCGGCACACATAATCGAGCCCCATGAGGCCGCGCCTGAACAGATTTGCGTAATCCGTATTCAGCGTGCGCACCCCCGTCACCTTGTAGACGGGTCTGATCTGCAAGTGGTCCTGCAGGTTCTCGCCGACACCGGGCGCGTGGTGCTTCACTTCGATGCCAAGGGCTTGCAGGCGCGCACCATCACCAATGCCGCTGCGCTCGAGAATGGCGGGCGAGGCAACGGAGCCCGCCGAGAGCACGACCTCGCCCGAGATACGGGCGAGATGCCTGATGCCGTCGCGCAGGAACACGACACCCGTCGCGCGGCCCTGCTCGATGACCACCTGCTCGACCGCGACGCCCGTCTCGAGCCTGAGATTGGGCCGTGAGAGCGCGGGCTTGAGGAAGGCCCGGGCCGCGCTCCAGCGCCGGCCGCGTTTCTGGTTCACTTGGAAATAAGACGAGCCCTCGTTATCGCCCGTGTTGAAATCGTCGATCTTGGCTATGCCCATTACTTCCGCGGCATCGCGTACCGCGTCGAGAATCTGCCAGCGGATGCGCGGATGCTCGACACGCCATTCACCACCCGAACGGTGAAACTCATTGGGCGGGTCGATATGATCCTCATGACGCAGGAAATAGGGCAGAACATCGTCCCAGCCCCAGCCTTCCAATCCGAGCTGGCGCCAGCCGTCATAGTCCGCGGCCTGCCCGCGCATATAGATCATGGCATTGATGGCGGATGAGCCGCCAATGACCTTGCCGCGGGGATAGGGCAGCGCGCGGCCATTGAGACCAGGTTCCGGGTCGGTCACAAACATCCAGTCGGAGCGCGGATTGCCGATGGCGAAGAGATAGCCGACGGGGATGTGGAACCAGATCCAGCGGTCAAGACCACCCGCCTCCAGCACCAGCACCTTATGGCGCGGGTCAGCGGATAGACGATTGGCGAGGACGCAGCCAGCCGAGCCCGCGCCAACCACAACATAATCATAGGTTCCGAAATCGCGGAGCTCATCATCCATGCGCTGGACTTCCCCCAATCCCACTCGGCCGGACAGTTACCGCTGAGGCGCCATCCGTCAACCACTCAACCGCTCACACCGCGAGGTAGCGATGCTTGATATCGTCATTGGCATCGAGGCTCTGCCAATCACCCTCGAAAACGATGCGGCCGGTGTCGATGATATAGAGCCGGTCGGTGCATTGGCGCGCGAACCACAGGTTCTGCTCGCTGAGCAGAAGACCCGCGCCGGTTTCCTTGCAGGCCGATACGACATCACGGGCAAGTTGCTCGACAATCACGGGCGCTAGGCCCTCGGTCGGCTCGTCCAGCATCATGAGCTTGGGCCGGGCGGCAATCGCGCGGGCCACGGCCACCATCTGCTGCTGGCCGCCGCTGAGCTGGCCACCCGGACGGTCGCGGATGGGCACCAGCATGGGAAAGCGTTCAATGACCTGGTCTGGATCAAGCGGTGTCTGGCCCGGAGCTGCCCCATAGCGCGACATGGCGATGTTCTCTCGCACAGTGACATGACCGAAGATGCGACGGTCCTCCGGCACGAGAGCGAGCCCCCGGCGCACGCGCTTATAGCTCGGCATGGACCCGAGCTCTGTTCCCTGCCAGCTGACGTTCCCCTTCGTCCGCGGGCCGGCATTCATGATGCTCTTGAACAGGGTCGTCTTGCCCGCGCCGTTGCGGCCCACCACAGCAATACGGCCGCCATCTGGAACCGCGAGCGATACGCCGTGCAAGATCTGGCTGTCGCCATAATAGGCGCTGAGATTGTCAACCCTAAGCACCGTAGATTTCCTTGCCGAGATAAACTTCGCGCACGGTCGGGTTCTCGCGGACCTCGTCCATGGTGCCGACAGCGATCGTCTCGCCTTGGTTCATCACCATGATGCGTGTCGCCAAGCCGAAGATCACATCCATGTCGTGCTCGGTCATCACCACGGTCATGCCGGTCTGCGCGCGCAAGCGCCGGATGAGCTCGGTGGTTGCCACACGGTCGGTCGGCGACATGCCGGCGGTGGGTTCGTCCAGCATCAGGATACGAGGCTTGCCGGCAAGCGCGATGCCGAGTTCAAGCCGCTTCTTGTCGCCGTGGGATAAGAACTTCGCCTCCATGGCACGCTTCTCGAGCAGGCCCAGATCGGCGAGATAGGCTTCCGCTTCGTCGGTGATCTCTTTCGATGGCTTCACCCGATACCAAGCCGGCGCCCCCTCCCCGCGGGCCTTCCGCCGGGCTTCGATCGGCACGATGATGTTCTCGAGAACGGTCACATCCGGCAGGACGCGCGCGACCTGGAAGGTGCGGCCGATACCGAGCCGCACCCGCTCATGAGCGGCGAGCGCGGTGATGTCGCGGCTGTCGTAGCGAATGCTGCCCTGCTCGGAGCGCACTTCGCCGGTCATTACCCGGAACAAGGTGGTCTTGCCAGCGCCGTTCGGGCCGATGATCGCAAAGGTTTCCTTCTCCCGAACCTCAAGCCCAATGCCTTTGAGGACATGATGGGCGCCGTAGCTCTTGTGCACGCCGGTGACGGTGAGGAGCGTCGTCATGACGCCTGCCTTTCCGCTGGCATCTCGATGGGATCAGCAATGCCCGCGGGCCTCTTTTCTGCTCTTTTGCGCAGGTTTTCGAGAAGTCCCATCACGCCGGTGGGCGCTGCCAGCACGATCACCAGCAGGGTGATGCCGATCACCAGCTCGGCAAGCCCAACCATGTTGCGGGTGAGATAGTTGATGAGCGAGAACAGCACGGTGCCCAGCACCGGCCCCCAGAAGGAATGCACGCCGCCAAGGAGCGATGCCAGCATGGGCTGCGTGGAATGGATCCAGTGGGCGGATTCCGGGGTCACGATCTGCGCCCAGGGGGCATAGAGCGCGCCGGAGATCGAGGCAATGCCTCCGGAGATGGTGAAGGCGGCCAAGCGATAGCCGGGGACATTCACGCCCATGAAGGCGGTCCGCTCAGGATCCTGCCTCAGGCTCACCAGCGTGCGGCCGAAGGGTCCATGGCAGACCACCCAGAGCAGCCAGGCCAGCAGGGCTGCCGCAACACAGAGGAACCAGTAATAGGCGCGACCCGAGCTCAGATCGATCGCGATCACGCCAAAATCGAGGGTGGGCCTTGGAATGGAGGCAAGACCATCCTCGCGGCCAAGCGTGGTGCTGTAGCCGATGATGATCCTCAAGACCTCTGCCAGGGCGAGGGTGAAGATCGCAAGGTGGATGCCGGTCGTCCGGCGCAAGAGGACAAGGCCGGTGATGGCGGCCACTGCCGCGCCAAGCAGACCTGAGGCCAGAATCATCAGCAGGAAAGGTGCCTCCATCCCGGTGCGCAGGGCATAGCCGGTGAGATAGGCGCCGATCGCGAAAAAGGCGGCGTGACCGAAACTTGCAAGGCCGGTGAAGCCGAAGAGCAGGTTCCAGGAGAGGGCGAACACGGCCTCGATCAACACGAGGCCAGCCAGGAACATGATGCCCTGGTCCGCCCAGAAGGGCAGGCTTGCGAAGGCAATGCCGCTGATGACCAGCGCTGTGACTTTAAGGCTGCTCATATGCGCTGCCCTCCAAGCAGGCCCTGCGGCTTGGCCAGGAGGAACAGGATGACGAAGATGTAGGTCGCCATACCCGGCATGTTCGGCATCAGCAGAGAGCTTGCACTTTCGATGACACCGAGCAGGATCGCGGCAATGAAGGCGCCGCGCACATTGCCCAGACCGCCGATGATCACGGCCATGAAGGCCAATAACAGGAAGCTCTCACCAAGGATGGGAGACAGGGTCTGATTGGCGAGCAACAGGCCGCCCGCCAACCCTGCCAAGAGAAAGCTCGCAATCACCGTGGAGGTGAGCGCGACGGGAACATTGATGCCGAGCAGGCCGGACATCCAGCTGTCATTGGCAACGGACTGCAAGAGCTTGCCGAGCCAGGTTCTGTGAATGGCAAAATCGAGGATGAGGAAGACGACAATGCCGGCGATGATCACGAAGAGCGAATAGCTCGGGATGAACAATTGGCCGATGATCACCGCGCCATCCAGCATAGGGGGCGGGTTGATCGACGCGTAATTGACACCCCAGATCAGCTTGACGATGCCGGAGCAGATCATCAGCACCGCGAAGGTCGCGATGAGCATATAGGCCTCATCCACATTGCGCAGCCGCTGCAGCACGATGCGGTCGGCAATGAAGCCCAGAACGGCCACCACTATGCCCGCCACCACTGCGGCCAGGATGAACAGCCAGATCGAGGAGGGATTACTGCCCACAATCGTGTAGGCCACATAGGCGCCAATCATGAAGAAGGCGCCATGAGCGAAGTTCAGAATCTTGAGGATGCCGAAAATCAGCGTAAGCCCTGCGGCCACCAGGAAGACCGCCATTCCGGTGGCGAGGCCATTGACCAAGGTGAAGGCGAGATCGAGCAGCGTCATGGCGAACCTGCCTGCCTGAACTTCAAACCACTGATGACAATCGCATCATCCATCACGGGCACACCCGCCTGTTTTGCCCGGGCGATTGCCCCGGCAAAATCGGCCGCCTCGAATTGGATGCCATCAAGCCGGTCAGAACCATGGCCTTGTTCGGGCAGAAAGCGGATCTCGGATTGCTCGAGCGCAATGCGGTAGCCTTCACCGTCAGGCTCGGCCGGATGCCCAATGAGGGCCGACCATCTGGCCGAGGTCGCGCTGGGGTCGCGCAGCTTCAGCTCCACCACGCGGATCGGGCCGATGCCGGACGCTACCTTCTCGCGCCAGTTGGGGCCTGCAGGATACCAGCCACCGTCAAAGGGTTTCCCTTCGCGCTGCATGGAAAAGGACAGCATGGATGCGCCGACATCGCGCGGGTCGAGCTGCAATTCGTGATAGGTGGGATAGTCCACCGTACCGGCCAGACGCACGCCTTGGCGCTCAACCCGCTCGGCAAACGGGTCAATCGTTTCGACCTCGGTGATCACCATATAGCCGCCCGGACCACGCCGCTTGAGGAAGCGTCCGGCCGGCGTGTCCTCCCGGGTGGGCGCGACCAGCTCCAGGAAGGTATCACCCATCGGGAGCTGGGCGCTGATCAATCCATGTTTCGCAAAGAAGGCGGCCTGGTGGGGCGGTGGTGGCACGTAGGGCACGCCATAGGCTGAGAGATCGGCCTTGCCATGGCACACCTTCAGGCCGAATACGGCAATGAGCGTGTCGATCACCGGCTCGAGCTGCGCGGTCATCAAACAGATCTGCCTGAGGCGTATGCGCTCACTCATGGCTCAGCGTCCGGTGAATTGAGGTTTGCGCTTTTCGCGGAAGGCTGCGACCGCCTCGGCATGGTCGGCAGAGCGATTGGACAAGGCCTCATAGGCCATCAGCACATCCATCCGCTCCTGAGCGAATTTGCGGAGGCCCATATTGACGGCGATCTTGGTGTAGCGGATCGCCTGGGTCGCACCGCGCGCGAGCTTGTTGCTGAGCGCCGCGACCTTGGCATCGAGCTCGGCTGCGGGAACCACGTGGTTGATGAGGCCCATCTGCCGTGCCTCATCCGCAGTCAGCATGTCGCCCGTGAGCAAAAGCTCCTTGGCGCGCATATAGCCGACCACGTGGGGGAGGATCGCTGCCGCCCCATCGCCGGCCACCAAACCTACGCGCACATGCGGATCGCCAAAGCGGGCGGTGTCCACGGCCACGATGATGTCGCAACCCAAGGCGAGCGTGGCACCCAAGCCGATCGCATCACCATTCATGCGGCAGATCATGGGCTTGGGCAGTTCCAGCATCGAGAAGACGATGCCTTTGGCTTCCTCGATGATGCCGTTGAACTCGGCGGGATTGTCGATCATCGACTGCAACCATTCGAGATCGCCGCCGGCGCAGAAGGCCCGCCCTGCTCCGGTCAGCACGACCACGTCTGAATCCGGGTCATCGGCGATTACGCGGAAGATATGCTTGAGCTCGGTGTGCATCTCGCGGCCCACCGCATTGAGCATGTCCGGGCGCTCAAGGGTGACGGTGGCGACGCGGTCCTTGATCGAGACGCTCAGCGACTTGAAATCCTGGAGTTTCATGCAGCCCCCTGCGCGCTGTTCTCATTGGCGAGGCGAAGATAGCGGTTCATGTGCCAGCTCAGATCGCCATAGGTTTTGCCGATGGCGCGCAGTCGCTTGTAGTAATGGCCCACGGCGGTCTCATCCGCCATGCCGATGCCGCCATGAAGCTGGATCGCCTGGCCGGTCACCCATTCGCCCGCCTGGATGATCGCGATCATGCTCGCGGAGACCGCAGCCGCCCGTGCCTGCTCGGGTGCATTCAGCATGGCCAAGCCGCGGAACAGCATGGAGCGGGAATTCTCGAGCTTCACGAACATGTCGGACAGCCGATGGGTGAGGACCTGGAATGTCGAGAGTGTGCGACCGAACTGGCTGCGGGTGCGGAGATATTCGGCGGTCAGGTCGATCGCCGCCTGCATGCCGCCAATCGCTTCGGCCGCCAGCATCAGCCGGGCTTGGTCGAGCGCCTCGGCGAGGAGCGCCAGGCTACGAGTGCTGTCGGCTAGAGCCGCATCACCGGGCAGGCGAAGCTGATCGAACCCCAGGTCCGCGGCGCGGCGGCCGTCGATGGTGCGATAGCGGCGGATCTCCAGGCCCGGCATATCGGCCGGCAGCCAGAACAGCCCGATGCCGCTCGAGCCATCGCCATGGACGAGCCTTGCCGATACGACGAAGGCATCGGCCGAGGCACCATCGAGCACCATGATCTTGCGGCCAGAGATCAGATAATCGCCCGACGGGTCCCGGCGCGCCGTCGTCTTAATCCTGGCGGGGTCGTAGCGCGCCTGGCTCTCCTCGCAGGCCAAAGCGATAAGGAGCCCGCCAGCGATGAGCTGCTCCAGCAGTTCTGCCTTACGCCCCAGTTCGCTTTCGGCGATGAGACGAGCGCCAAGTACGGCGGTCGACAGATAAGGCGCGGCAACAAGCCCCCTGCCCAGCTCTTCCATGACGATGGCGGCATCTTCGGGTGATCCGCCAAGCCCGCCATCGGCCTCCGGCACCATGAGGGCAAGCCAGCCCAGCTCGGCAAAGCTTGCCCAATGGTCGCGCGAAAAACCCGCCTCAGTCTCGGCGAGCGCCCGTGCCTGCTCGAGGCCGTGTGCGTCCGCGACGAAGCGGCGAACGCTGTCTCGCAGCAAGCTCTGCTCTTCTGAAAGCGCGAATTCCAAACCCTAATCCCTCGTCGCTGCTGCGGCCGGCTTCGCTTCGGCCGTTCACATTCCGAAAACCTGCTTGGCGATGATGCCGCGCTGTATCTCGTTGGTGCCGGCATAGATGGTCGCCGCCCTCAGGAAGAGCTGACGGGCGGCAAGGCCCGGCACATAATCGGGCGCGTCGGCCGGCAGATCGTTGGCCTGCTCGGCGGCCGGATCGTGATAGGCGAGCCCCTTGGCGCCGATCAGGTCCGCCGCCAGTTCGGCCAGGCGCTGCTGGATCTCGCTGCCGATGATCTTGAGGCCCGAGGCATTGGCCTGGCTGCTTTGGCCGTGACCGCTGAAGAGCTCCCTCAGAACCGACCATTCGAGGCCGTAAAGATCGATCTCAAGCTGCGCGATGCGCTGACGGATGTCAGGAAGATCGATCATCCTGCCCTCGCCTGCCGGCTCGCGGGCTGCGATCTCCTTAAGCAAGGCCAGGTCCCGCTTCGAGCGCGGTACCTGGGCATTGGTCACCCGCTCGTTGCCGAGCAGGAATTTCGCCTGGTCCCAGCCCTGGCCCTCCCTGCCCAGCAGTTCGCTCGCGGGCACGCGGACATTTTCGAGGAAGACCTCGTTGACGCTATGGCCTCCATCGATGGTGATGATCGGCCGAACGGTCACGCCGGGCGCATCCATTTCGAACATGAGGATCGACAGCCCGCCTTTTTGCGGCTTCACGTCCGGATTGGTGCGCGCCAGACAGAACATCTTGTCGGCGAAATGGGCTTCCGTGGTCCACAGCTTCTGGCCGTTGATCACGTAGTGATCGCCGTCACGCATGGCGGTGGTCTTCACCGATGCCAGATCAGAGCCTGAGGTCGGCTCGGAAAAGCCCTGACACCAGAAGGTCTCGCCGCTGAGAATGTCGTCGAGATAGCGGCGCTTGTGCTCGTCGGAGCCGAAGGTGTAGATCAGCGGCCCGATCAGGCGCAGGCCGAAATAGCTGAGGAAGGGCGCATCGGCTGCAGCGCATTCCTCCTCGAAGATATAGATCTGCAAGGGCGTCCAACCGGTGCCGCCATATTGCTTCGGCCAATGGGGGGCCGACCAACCCTTGTCATAGAGAATGCGGTTCCACAGCTTGAGATCAGCCTTGCTGGGGTGGACACCCTGGCGGGTGCGGCGCGCCATGTCCGGCGGAACCGCGGCGCGCACGAAGCTGCGCACCTGCTGCCGGAACAGTTCGTCCTCCCGCGAAAAGCTCAGATCCATCGATCCGCCTCGGTCAATTGGAAAGAGGCGCCTTGAAGGCGCTGCTTCACCGGAGGCTAATTGACCCTTCTCTGTCCGTCAAATATTTTCGAATTGGAATTCTATTTCGAATAATCAGTGGAATGTCCGACCGCCATCCACGAGGAGCGTGGAGCCGGTTATAAAGCTCGAGTCGGACGAGGTGAGGAACAGGATGGCTTTTGCCACCTCGACAGGCTCGGCAATGCGCTGCAGCGCATAAAGCTGCTTGGCGCGTTCGGCCAAGGCGGCCGGATCGGGATGCCAGTCCGACACCATGCGGGTTCTGGTCATGCCGGGGCAAACCACATTGACCCTGATCTTCGGCCCAAGCTCGGCCGCCCACACTTTGGAGAGCACAGCAAGGCCGCCCTTGGTGGCGCCGTAAGCCGAAAGTTCGGGGTAAGGCACGATGGCGGATGCCGAGCCGAGATTGACGATGGTGGGCTCATCCGCCTTCATGAGGTGACGCAGGGCCGCACGGGTCACCAAGAAGGGCCCGGTAAGGTTGACCGCAAGCGTCTCGTTCCAAAGCTCAAGCGAGGTCTCGGCCAGTTTCGCCACGGGAAAGATGCCGGCAATATTGACGAGACCCTCGATGCCGCCGAGAGCTGTGGCCGCCCTATCGATCGCTGTCTCAACGGAGACCTCGTTGCTGACATCGACCGCAACCGGCGTGCCCTGGAGGCCAGCAAGTCCCGCCTCGTTCCGATCGAGCAAAGCGAGGCTCGCGCCTTCCTCGGCAAAGAGTTCGGCGGTTGCCCTGCCAATCCCGGAGGCCGCACCGGTGATGACAATCCGGCGGCCGACAAGCTTTCCCTCGCGCGTGCTCACCGGGCGGCCTCCGCTTCGACGAGCTCCCGCGCCTTCTGACGAAGAATGTCCTTGCGCACCTTGCCCACGCTGGTGCGCGGCAATTCCTGCACGACCTCCAGCCGCTCGGGGATCTTCTGCATGGCGGTGCCGACCTCCATGAGATAACGCTTGATTTCGGGGAGATCGATCGTCTGGCCCTCGCGCGGAATGACGAAGGCGCAGGCAGCCTCACCGGTACGTGGATGGGGCATGGCGACGATGGCAATATCGGCAATGGCCGGATGGTTGAAGAGGATGTCCTCGATCTCCTTCGGGCTGATATTCTCGCCTGCGCGGATGATCAGGTCCTTCTTGCGGCCGGTCACCACGATGAACTCGTCATTGACGATGCGGCCGAGGTCGCCCATGCGGAAGAAGCCATCTTCGGCAAAGGCATCCGCATTGTCTTCGGCGCGCGCATAGCCAAGGAACATCTGCGGCGCGCGGGCGATGATCTCACCCTCCTCGCCATTTGGAACGGGTGCACCGGTCTGCGGGTGGACGATGCGGGCCTCGCCCTGCCATATCTGGCCGTCGGTGCTCGCACCCATCTCCAGGAGACCGCGGCTGTTCACACCAGCGGTGATGCAAGGCACTTCGGTTGAGCCATAGATCCGGGACGGGGCGCAGTTGGGGAATACGCGCGCCGCCTCGCGGATCAGGTCGGGCGGCACTTGCGCGCCGCCGCAGAGGAAGAAGCGCAAATCGGGCAGCGTCTCGCCGGTCTTCTTTGCTTCCTCGACCAGCCCCTGAAGGAAGATGGTGGCCGCGACAATGCCGTTTACCTTATGGCGCCGCATCATCTCGAGCCCGAGCCGCGGCTCCCAGATGTCGAGCATCACGGTCTTGATGCCCACGGTGAAGGGCAGACAGAGCGAATAGAGCGCTCCGGTGACGTGGGTGACCGGCGAGGGATTGAACATCACATCCGCCGGTGTCAGGCCGAGATGGGTGAGCCGGGCGCGGTTCTCAGCCTGCAGGCTGTTGTGGCTGTGGAGCACGCCCTTGGCACGCCCGGTGGTGCCGGACGTGTACATGATCATCTTGACCGCATCGGGATCAGCACCCGGCAAGGGGGTTGCGTCCTCGGCCTCGTCCAGCAACGTCTGGTAGCCAATGAACTCCTGCTGATCAGCGCGCACCGCCACCACATCGATGGGCTTCTCGAGGCTCGGCATCACCCGGCGCATCATGGCGAGATAGTCGTAGTTGCGGAAAGTGCCGGGCACGAAGATGAGCTTGCTGCGGCTGTCGCCCAGCATGAAGCCCACCTCCATGTCGCGATAGATCGGCACCAGCGGATGCACCACGAGGCCGGCCATGCTGGCTGCGAGATTGATCACCACCGTCTCGTACCAGTTGGGGAGCTGGAAGGAGATGGTATCGCCGGGCTTGAGCCCACGCTGGATCAGCGCACGCGCCAGTCGCTCCGCCTCGGCGTGCAGCTGGCGTACTGTATAGTTCTGCTCGCGGTCGACCACCAGGACCTTGTCCGGCGTCTTGGCCAGCATCTCCCCGGCATAATCCGCGATGGTCTTATCGGCCCAGGCCCCTTCCGCCTTGAGTCGACGGGCCCGCTGCTCGTCCCAGAGCACCGTCCAGCCGCTCACGTCCTGACGCATCCACATCTCCCGCAGATTATTTGAATTTGAACTCGATGGGCTTGCCGGGGTTTGCCGGCTCGATCACCTCCTGGCCGGGGATGCGCACGAAATCCGTCACCGCCCAGCCCTGCTCGGTGTCATCCGAGCCGAAGGTGATGAAGTTCACATCCAGAATGGCCTGATGATCCTCCTTGCGGAAGGTGCGCTTGCCCTTGGCGGTGTCGAAGGTCATGCCCTCCAGCGCGTTGACCAGGGCAGCGGCATCGGTCGAGCCGGCCTTCTTGATCGCCTCGGCATAGGCAAGCACGGCAGCATGACCCTGCTCCACATAGCCGATCGGCAGCTTATCGCCGGTCTTGGCGACGTAATCCTCATAGAGCTTCCTGCCGATCGGAGTGTCCTGATAGCCACCATAGTACCAGTGCATGGCGGTCCAGAAATTGGGAATCATGCGCTTGCCCAAAGCCTTGGGCACGTTGAATTCATTGGCCCCATCGGCGATGACCTTGAACTTGCGGTCGAGGCCGAAATTGGCGGCCTGAGCCAGCAGGGTGACGGCGTCGGCGCCATTGGTGTTGTTGAAGAGACCATCGGCAGGCGAGCGCATCAATGCCGTGATCTGCGGCTTGAAATCGGTCGCGCCGAATTTGGTGAGGACGGGATCGTAGATTTCGACGTCCTTCTTGGCGATCGCCGGGTAGTATTCCTTCAGGCCGTCGACGAAGCCATCCCAGGATTGGTGACCATAGGCGGCATCAGGGAAGATGCCGGTCCATTTGGTAACGTCCGGGAATTTCTCGGCCATCACGCGGGCGAGCGCCCGGTAGCGCATGTAGGAGTTGTCGCTGATCCGGAAATAATTGGGCACGAAGCTTTCATGGGTGAGGCTGTCGGCAATGGCGGCGCAGGAAATCAGCACCGCATGATTGGGCCCCAGCAAGGGCCCGATGGCCAAGGCCACAGCCGTCTGGATCGCACCGAACATGAGGTGCACGCCCTCCCCGATCAGGCCTTGCGCCTGCTTCACCGCCTCGGGGCCGGCCGCCTTGTCGTCGCGGGCGACAATTTCGAGCTTGCGGCCATTGATGCCGCCGGCCGCATTGATCTGCTCTGCCGCGATCTGGGCGCCGGTCAGCATCGGCGCGCCGAAGATCTCCTGGGCACCGCTCAAGGGACCGATGAAGCCCAGCCGGATCGGCCCTTCCTCAGCGGCTGCGTCGATCGGTCGAAACCCGGTTCCAAGCAGAAGCGTCGAGCCTGCTATCCCGGCAAGCAGCTGGCGCCGTGTGGTTCTCATGAAAATCATGGCGCGTCTCCTCCCCTTCCGCCGCTCAACTCCACCAGCGGCCGCCATTCACGATCAGCGACTGGCCGGTGATGTAGCGGCTCTGGTCGCTCGCAAAGAACACCACGACATTGGCAATGTCCTGAGGCTCGCCGGCAAAGCCCATAGGCGTCTCCTTGAGATATTGCTCCCAAATGGGCAGGCGGTCGGCTGCAGCGGTGCGGATCGGCCCAGGACAGACCGCGTTGACATTCACGTGGAAGGGCGCGAGCTCACGGGCAAGCGCCCGGGTCAGGCCGATGATGCCGGCCTTGGCGGCTGCATAATCAGCGACCCCTTGCGAGCCCATATAGGCCGCCTCGGAGGCAATGGAGATGATCTTGCCGGAGCGCCGCTCACGCATGCCAGGCACCACCTGGCGCGAGCAGGTCATCGCCGTATAGAGATTGAGCTTCAGGATGAAGTCCCAGGTTTCTGGCTCGGAGCACCAGAATTCCGAGGCTTTTTCCCGGGCGCTCTGACCGACATTGTTCAAGAGAATGTCGACGGGCTTGATGTCCTGGTCGATGCGCTTGAAGGCCTCGATGATCTCGGAATTGTCCGTGCAGTCGACCCGCATGGGGTGAGCGGTGCGGCCGAGCTTGCGGATCTCTTCAGCGCCGCTTTCCAGACCTTCCTTATGGATGTCGATCAGCACCACATCGGCGCCATTGCGGGCGAGATGGATGGCAGAGGCGCGGCCGATGCCATTGGCGGCGCCGGTCACCACCGCGAGCCGGCCGGTGAGATCAGTCGATGTTGCTGCGGGTGCTGGCATTGTCACCTCGATTCAGGTTCACGCGATCAGGCCGCCATCCACGGTGTAGACGGCGCCAGTTGTGTAGCTGGCCTCATCACTGAGGAGAAAAGCGACCAAGCTTGCGACTTCTTCGGGCTCGCCATTGCGTTCAATGGGCCGGCCGGCGCTGCCCCAGGGGCCCACGCCTGCCGCCTGCGCAAGTGAGCGCAGCATGGGGCTTTCAATCGCGCCGGGGGCCACCGCGTTGACGCGGATGCCATATTTGCCATTTTCGATGGCAGCGGAGGAGCTCAAGGCGACGACGGCGCGCTTCGAAGCCCCATAGAAGGAGCGGTCGGCCCGCGCCTTCAGGGCGGCAACAGAGGCAAAGTTCACCACAGCCCCACCACGGCCCTGGGCGATCATCTGCAAGAGCGCCGCCTTCATGATGAGAAAGACAGCGCGCACATTGACCTTGTAGACGAGATCGAGATCCTCGGCGGTGAGTGAGGTGATGGGGCCGGAGGGGCCGAGAATCCCCAAGGCATTGGCCAGGAGATCAACCCCGCCAAAGTGCTTCACGGCCTCTGATATGGCGAGATCGGCGCCCTGCTCGGTCGCAAGATCGGCCTCGATGGCGCGGAGGCGTTCGGAGTCCTGCGCCTTTACAAGATCGCGCAAGGCGGCGGCGTTCACATCGGTGGCTGCGACGTTGCAGCCCTCCTCGAGCAGGCGTCTGACAATTGCTGAGCCAATGGCACCGCCGGCGCCGGTTACAAGGGCGGTTTTTCCCGATAATCCTCTGAGCGCCATTACTCTCAACCATGTGCGTTGCGGAACATTGCCACCGCCGCCCATGACGAGCGGCAGCGGCGATCAGCCCTCGATGGTCAGGGGCTTTCCAGGAGTTGCCGGGCCCAGCAGATCCTTGCCGGGCACTTTGGCGTGGTCGGACACTTCCCAACCCAGGTCATTGTCCTTGGGGCCGAGCTTGATGATGTTGATGTCGGAGATGACCTGGTGGTCTTCCTTGCGGAAGGAGATCATGCCCTTGGCGCTTTCGAATTCGACGCCTTCCAGGGCGTTGATGACCGCATCCGTCTCGGTATTCCCGGCAGCCTTGATGGCATGGGCATAAGCATGAAGCGCCATATGGGCAGGGCCGATATAGCCGGTCGGGTATCTGTCGCCGGTGCGCTTCACATATTCATCGTAAAGCGCCTTGCCCGTGGGGATATTGAGGTAGGAGCCGTAATACCAATGGCTGCCCGACCAGAAGTTCTCGGGCAGGTTCTGCTTGAGGATCTTGGCGAAGATCAGTTCGCCACTCAGATCCATGAACACCTTGATCTTCTTGGTGAGGCCGAAAGGACGAGACTGATTGATCATGGTGAGGAAGTCTTCGCCGGTGAGCGACTGATAGACACCCTCGACCGGCTGGCGGACCAGGCCGGCAATCTGGTTCTTGAAATCGATCGCACCAAACTTGAAGAGCACGGGGTCGGCGATCTCCGGGTCGGCCTTGGCGAGCTCTGGATAGAACTGCTTTAGACCATGCGTGTATGAGCGCCACAGAGCATGGCCGAACTCGACATCGGGCAAGATTCCGCCCCACTGGGTAATCTCGGGATATTTTTCCGCGGCGAGGCGGGCCTGTGCCTGGGCGCGGCTATAGGCGCTGTCGGTGATGCGGAAGAAATTGCGGTTGAAGGACTCGTGGGTGAGTGAGTCCGCGACCGAGCCGATGGTGATCAGCACGCATTTCGCATCGGGCATGATGCCGGCAATGGCCAGGGCCGAGGGGGTGTTCAGCCCACCGATCAAGAGATTGATCCCCTCGCCCATCAGCTCCTTGGCCGCCGCGATCGCCGCATTGGGATTGGCCTTGTCGTCGCGGAAGACGGTCTCGAGCTTGCGGCCGAGAATGCCACCGGCGGCGTTGATCTGGTCCACGGCGATCTGCGCCGACAGCTGACAATCGGGCGAATAGCTCGCCTGCGAACCGGTCAGGGGCAGCAGGATCCCGATACGAATGGGGTCATTGCCCTGTGCGCGAGCGGCGCGCCCAGACCCGAGGGCGAGCGAGCCCAAAGCGGCAGCGCCGCCGCCCAGGATGGCGCGGCGTGTTACGAATTTTGGCATGCATTCCTCCCACGGAACGCGCCGCCTCTAACGGTAGCCCCCGGCGGCGATTTATCGGTCGGCATCCCTCGCCGGAATGCCCGAGCCATGGCGGCAACTTCATCACAGGCCTTGGCGGGCGTCAACATTTTTCGAATTCATATTCGAGTTCAAAAAGCGCAATGGAACAACCCAAAATGCCAGCGCCAGTCGGCGCCGATCTCGGCTCTATGTTCGGCGAAACAGCGCGGGTCGCAGCCGTTCGGGGCGACAGCCTCGGCTCACGGGACAGGCTGTGACGCAGCGCTTCGGGTGCGCAGTTTTCCTCAGGGTCGCCCTATGACGGCACCATGGCTCAAGCCGGCAGCTTGGCCTGCGGCTTGACGCGCTTTTTCGCTGTGGTCTTTGCCCCCACGCCCTCGAACAACAGAATGGCGGCCTGACTGGCAAGCTCGTCCGGCGTGAACCGTCCGCTCGGCTTATACCACTCGATGGACCAGTTCATCATGCCCAGCATCAGCAGACGCACGACGGACAAATCCAGGTCATCGCGAATCTCCCCGGCCGCCTTGGCCTCATCCAGCAGGTTGCGCCAGACTTCCGCATAGTCATCGAGCACGCGCAGGAAATGCTCGCGAAGCTTCGGCGGGATCTGGTCGAAGATCCGCATGTGAGCCCAGGTATACTGATTGCCGGAGAGGACAATGGCAAAATGCCCGCGCATGGCCGCTGTTATCTTTTCACGCACCGGCGCGTCCGGCGGCAGGGCACTCACCGCGTCCAGCACGAACTGCGCGGTCTGCTCATTGGCGATGCGCAGAACCTCGGTGACGATCGCCTCACGGGACTCGAAATAGTAATAGATGCTGCTGGTGCGGGTGCGCGCCCGCTTGGCGATGTCGCTGAGGCGGGTCAGCGCATAGCCCTTATGGCGGAACATATGGGCGGCAGCATCAAGGATGCGGGCGCGCGTCACGTCCGATTTCTTTGGCTGCGTGCGAGCCGGCTTGACAGAAGACTTGGAGGTTTTTGTTTTCGTAGGCGTGACGCGCGGCATTAATCCGTCCAGAGATCAGGTTGCTCTTTCCCATTCTACGATATTAGTCGCCACCATGCTTACGAATAGCTGTACTTAGCCCCTTATCGCGCGCCGCCTTGAAGGCTTCCGACACATGCGAAAGCTGATGGGTGTCGAAATGGGCCGCGAGCGCAATCGCGAATCCCTGCGCCTCCAGCGAGCGATTGAGGGACCGCTTGAGCAGGCGCAGGGCAAAGGGCGGCGCTTCCGCGATCTTATTGGCAAGAGCGAGAGTGCGCTCCTCGAGCTGATCGCGGGGGACCACATGATTGACCATCCCGGCCTTCTCGGCCTCAGCTGCGGAGAGACGGCCACCGGTGTAAAGCAACTCGCGCGCCTTCCTGTGGCCGAGCACCCAGGGATGCACGAGCACCTCGACCGCCGCCGCGCCCAAGGTGTGCGCCACGGGGTCCGAAAAGACGGCGTCTTCGGATGCGATTATGATATCGCACATATTGGCGACCATGAAAGCACCGGCCACGCAGGCCCCCTGGACCTGAGCAATCACCGGCTTGGGCGCATTGAAGATGCGCAGGCAGTAGTCGTAGTAATGGACCTCTTCGAAGGCCCAGCGCTGCTCGACGGTGAAATCGGCCCGCTCGCGCTGGGCCTCCTTGAGATCGTGACCTGCGGAGAAATGATCGCCTTTGCCGGCGATCACAATCACCCGCACGGCGTCATCAGCCACCGCCTCAGTGACCGCCTCATCAAGCTCCTGAAGAAGCTGGCGGCTTTCCGCGTTGCGTGCTTCCGGACGGTTATGACTGATCCGGCGCACCGGGCCAAACTGCTCGACCTCGATCATTGCAAACGTCATGGGTCAGGCCCCTCCCTTATCGTGATTATCTGGTTCGCATTCCTCACGCGAACCGGTACTGGACTACGCTAGCGGCGAGTGCCCAGGCGGTGCAGCCGCTCGGCGCCCGGCGGCAAGGGTATCGTCGCGTGCACAGCATGGATTTGACACAAACGCTCATGAAGATCACGGGGCATTGGCTGGACCTTCGGCGGCGGCCCCATGTGCACATGGATCACGAGATATTGGGCGAGCGCCGCGAGATAGCCTTCCTGCTCATTGTGAATCTCGAACAGGAGATGCATGCGCTTGTCATCGAGACCGGTGATGCGGGTGGTGACGAGAATGGGATCGTCGAGCAGCAGCTCGCGAAGGTGCACGACTTGCGATTCCAGCACGAAGTTCGACTGGTTGGTGCGGGCGCGAAAAGCCGTGCCATAATCCCATTCGTCATGCACCGCCATGGCGGGTTCCTTGACGATGGCAAGGTAATAGCATGCGTTCATGTGCCGGTTGCCGTCGATCCATTCGGGCAAGACCCGCAGGCGATGCTGCGGCAATCGCGGATCGCCAAGGCAAGTGTCGAGGCCGGCATCGGCAGAGTGGTTCGTCTCAGAGCGCGGCAAGGCACACAATCCCCGGGAAAGCGTGAATTGCCTATCGGCTAAGGCTTAAGCGCACGAAGGTCAATCCATTTTCTAATCCGAATTCGTTTTCGATATTCGATCATTGAACCGGAATGACGAACGTTCGGATTGAGCAGATATGCCGGGAGTCTCGTCGGTCATATTCCACCCGCTGAAAAACGCGCTTCACGTGCGAGCCCACGTTGACATGTGCAGCCGTTCCGCTAAAGTCCGTAAAGACGAACGACGTTCTTATTTAAGAACAGTGCCTGGGGAGGTACGTCTTGCGTGGGTGTTTCGCGTGCTGATCGCGTCGTTGGCCATTAACGGGCTGGTGCTGGGATCGATGCTGCTGCTGTTCAGCCTGGGGCTGACACTGATCTATGGGGTCGGGCGCATCGTCAATTTCGCCCATGGCGCCCTGTTCAGCATCGGTGCGCTTGGAGGTGCGTGGCTCTCAACGGCCGGCCTGCCCTTCTGGTTGTGCCTCATTATCGCGCCGCTCCTGGTGGGGCTCCTCGGGGCGATTGTGGACTGGGCCATTCTCGCCCGCATCCGCGATCGGCCAATCGTCGACAGCCTGTTGCTTACGTTCGGGCTCGCCCTGTTCATCACCGGCGTGCTCTACGAGTTCGGGGGAAGGAACATTCACGTGCTGCAGACGCCGCCCGCTCTCGACGAGGCCGTCTCCTTCCTTGGCGCGACAATACCGGCCTACCGGCTCTTCGTCACCGTGCTCGCGCTCGCACTCATGGCGCTATTGCTCCTGACATTGCGGAATTCAAACTGGGGCCTGCGGGTGCGTGCGGCCAATGATGATCCGGAAATGGCGGCCTGCCTGGGGATCAATCGCGAGACGCTCATGCATTCAGTCGTTGGAATCGGTGCCGGGCTGGCCGCGATCTCCGGTGTCACCGCCGCACCCATCTTCAATGCCTATGCCACGGTGGGCGACAAGATCATGATCCTTGCGTTCATGGCCATCATCCTGGGTGGGCTCGGCAGCCTGCGCGGGGCGGTGGTCGCCACCTATGTGGTGGGCCTGCTGGTGGTGTTCGGGGAGGGTCTGTTTGGCGGACAGGCCGCGCTGATGGTGCTGTTCGCTGTCGTGATGCTCATGCTGATCCGCTGGCCACGCGGCTTCTTCGGGGAAGGACGAACCGAGTGACCCCGCCCGCCGACAGCCTGCGCGAGCTCGCCAAGCCGACCTTGCCCATCCGACTCACGGCCTGGGGCCTGATCGCGCTCATCATGATCCTGGGCGCCTGCGTGCCGTTGCTCGCGGCCGGATCGCCCTTCATCATCGTGCTTGCTTCGCAAGCGATCATCGCTGCGCTGCTGGCGCTCAGCCTCGATCTCTTGACCGGCAATACGGGGCTTCTGTCCTTTGGCCACGCGGCCTGGTACGGGTTCGGCGCCTATGCGGGCGGGCTGATCGCGAAATTCGTGACCGCCGATATTCTGCTGGTCGTCGCTGCAACCGCAGTGCTTGCGGCGCTGGTCGCGGTGATCGTGGGGAGCATCCTGACGCGGCAGATCGGGAAGACTTTCGCGATCCTCACCCTGGCCTTCAGCCAGATCCTGTTCGCGCTCGTCTTCGTTGCGGATGAGTGGACGGGGGGCGAAGACGGCCTGCAGGGGATTCCGATCCCTACCCTGTTCGGCTTTTCGATCGCACGGCCACCCAGCTGGTACTGGCTTCTCTACGGAACACTTGTCCTGTTCATCGTGCTCGCCTTCGCCTTACGCCTGTCGCCGCTGGGCAAGACCTGGCTCGCCATTCGCGAGAATGCGGAACGGGCGCGGTTCATCGGCATCGACGTAAACCGCTTCAAGCTGCTCGCCTATGTGCTGTCGGCGGCAATCGCCGCTATCGCCGGCGCGCTGTTCGTTCTAATGAACGGTGCTGCGGCACCGAACACGGTCAGCTGGCTCAAGTCCGGTGAAATCATGATGTATGTGGTGCTCGGCGGCACGGGCACGATCATCGGCCCTGTGCTGGGGGCTATCGCCTTCACCTTCGCCGAGCATTATGTGAGCAGCCTCACGGATTCCTGGCTCATCTATTTCGGCGCCTTGTTCGTGATCGTGGTCATCGTGGCGCCGGGCGGCCTTTATGGGCTTGCGCAAAGGGCCTGGCACTCTCTGGCACCGGAGGGGCGGCGATGATCCTGGAGATACAGAGTCTCTCGCGCAATTTCGGGGGTCTCAAGGCCGTGGATGACGTTTCCCTGGCTGTAGTCGACCGTACCATTCAGTCAGTGATCGGGCCCAATGGCGCGGGCAAGACCACGCTTTTCAATCTCATCACCGGTGCGGTGGCTCCAGTCGCGGGTACAATCCGGTTTCAAGGCGAAGATGTGACCGGTGCCGCACCGGAGCGACTGGCGCGAAAGGGGCTGGTGCGCAGCTTCCAACGCACAAGCATCTTCCGCAATCTTTCGGTTGCGGAAAACGTGCAGCTCGCCATCCGCTCGCGGCGGGGAGTCAATGGCGCCGTGCGACTCACCCGTCCCGAGCGCCTCGACATCGAGGACGAAGCGCAGGCGATGCTCACCAAGGTCGGCCTAAGCGGACGCGAGCGGGTCACCGCGGGCACTTTGGCCCATGGCAGCCAGCGCACACTGGATATCGCCATCGCGCTGGCGCTGCAACCGAAGCTCATTCTCATGGACGAGCCGATGGCCGGCATGTCGAAGGGCGACCGGCACCGGATGGCCGATCTGATCGTGAAGCTGCGCGATGAGTTCGGCCTCACCATTCTCCTGGTCGAACACGATATCGGCGTCGTCATGCAGCTCTCCGACGTGGTGACGGTGATGCAGACGGGCCGGGTGATCGCCGAAGGGCCGCCTCAGGCGATCAAGGAAAACGAAGACGTCAAACGCGCCTATCTGCATGGGAGCTTTGCCGCATGAGTGCAAGCCTGTCGCTCACCGGCGTGTCGGCATTCTATGCAGGCAGCCAGATCCTGCACGAGATCAGCCTCGAGGTGCCACGCGGCGGCGTGGTGTGCCTGCTCGGGCTCAATGGCATGGGCAAGACCACCACGTTGCGCGCGATCATGGGGCTCGTCGACCGGGTGGAGGGCCGCATCACGCTCGATGGCGCGGCGCTCGATGGCACGACCTATCAACGCGCCCGGCAAGGCATCACCCTGGTGCCGGAGGACCGCAAGGTCTTTCCCAATCTCACCGTGCATGAGAACCTCAAAGTGGCGCTGCAAGCGAGGGCTGAGGCCCGCGGCTTCACGATGGAGGATGTGCTTACGCTGTTTCCTCGGCTGGAGGAGCGCCTCAGCCAGAGTGCCGGCACGCTCAGCGGCGGTGAGCAGCAGATGCTGGTGATCGCGCGGGCCATGCTCGCCAATCCGAAATATCTGCTGCTGGATGAGCCGAGCGAAGGGCTCGCGCCCTTCTATGTCGAGATCATACGGGACGCGATCCTGAAAGTGCGGGAGCACGGGATTGGCGTGCTGCTGGTGGAGCAGAGCCTGCCCTTATCGAAGGCAGTGGGCGATCGCTTTCATGTGATCGAGAACGGCGAGCTCATTTTCGCGGCGGAACGGGCCGAGATCGCCCAGGATGATTCCGCCTTGGACAAACTTCTGGCTGTGGATTGAGGACATGACAGCGACCATCGAGCTCGCGCGCCGGGGCGCCGTTACCGTGCTGACGATCAGCAATGAGGCGAAGCGCAATGCCTTCACCCATGAGATGACCAAGCAGCTCGGCACGCTGTTGCGTTCAGCCGACGAGGACCCGGGGGTCAAGGCCATCATCATCACCGGCCGTGGGGATGTGGCGTTTTCCAGCGGTCATGACTTGCGCGAGATGCTGGCGGATCCTGAACATGCATCCGACCCCGCGCTGAATGAGCCCTTCCTGCTGCCGGCCCAGATAACCACGCCCACCATCGCGGCAATCAATGGCTATGCCTTCGCTGCTGGTTTCATTCTGGCGCTCAATTGCGACTTGCGGATCTGTGCAGAGAACGCATCCTTCGCAGCGCCCGGCGCGCGTATCGGCCTGTTGCCGATTGGCGGCCAGCTCAGCCGCTTGCCGCTGCTCTTACCGCGGGCGATCGCGCATGAACTGCTGATCACCTGCCGCGAGATGAAGGCCGAGGAAGCACATCGGCTGGGTTTTGCCAACCAAGTGGTCCCAAGAGGGGAAGCCGTGCAGGCCGCGCTCGCAACGGCTGAGATGATTGCAGCCAACTCCGCCTCCGTCATCCGTGAGATCAAGCGCGGGCTGGAGGTGGTGGCCGCGGATGGCCCGGCAAAGGCCAGTGATTTCGAATGGGAGTACGGGCGCAAGCTGCAGGACGAGCCTGATGCTCACGAGGGGATCACCGCCTTCCTCGAAAAGCGCCGGCCGGTGTTCCGGTGATCCCCCATCAGAATAGGTGAGCCCCATGCTGAATGAACGCGATGCCAAATCCCTGCTCAAACGGTATGGGATCACCACCACCAATCCGACAATCGCCCGCAGTGCCGAGGAGGCTCACGCTCATGTTGTGGCACTCGACGGGCCGGCCGCGCTGAAGGTGGTCTCGAGCGCCATCGTTCACAAGGCAGCCGTGGGTGGCGTCGTGCTCGATGTCTCGCCAGCCACTGCCGCCGCCGCGTATGAGCGGATCGTCAAGGCGGTGTCGGCGGCACAGCCCGGCGCCCCGATCGAGGGGGTGCTGGTCGAGGAGATGCTGCCGCCCGGCCTGGAGGTCTTCCTTGGCGCGCGCCTCGATGCGGAGTTCGGGCCGGTCGTGCTGGTCGGCTATGGCGGCGGCAATGTGGAACGGGGCACACGGCCCGCAGCCGCGCTGGCGCCGCTCAATGAGGATAAAGCTGGCGCGCTGATCGAGGAAGCCTTCGGCAAAGCGCTTCCCGCATCTGCGCAGGTGAGGCTCGCCAAATATCTCATGGCGATTGCCGGACCGGGCGGACTGATCGAGCGCGAAGGCGTCCGCGAGCTCGACATCAATCCGGTGATCGTCAACGGTGACGGGGCGGTTGCCGCGGATGCGGTGATCCATCTGGCTGACGAGGGACGTCGCGGGTCATCCGCCGATTTGAGGGAGCAGATCGAGCTCAGGCGGGCACGGCTTGCGGGCCTTGATGCGCTGTTTGATCCCAAGGCGATCGCGGTGGTGGGCGCATCAGCCCAGCCGGACAAGCTCGGCTATCGCATCATCAAGTATCATCAGGAATTCGGCTTCAAGGGGCCGATCTATCCCATTCATCCGACCGCAACGGAAATCCTCGGACTCAAGGCCTATCCTTCGGTTGAAGCCATTCCGGGTCCGGTTGATCGGACTTATGTGATGGTCAAGGCGGAGCATGTGCCGGAAGTGCTCGCCGCCTCGGCGCGCAAGGGGGTGAAGGTCGCGCAGGTGCTCACCGCCGGGTTTTCCGAATGGTCGAGCGAAAGCGGGGGCGATGCCGGTAAATCGCTGGAACGCGAGATCGCCGAGACGCTTCATGGCCAATCCCTGCGCATGGTGGGGCCGAATTGCATCGGCACCTTCTCAGCTTCGGCGCGCATGTCGTTCGGGTCCCCGCGCAACTGCCCAAATAAGCCTGGCAACATAACATTCATCTCACAGAGCGGCACATTCGCGGGCGATGTCATCCGCCGTGCCAAGATCATGGGCTTGCCGGTGGGACGGGTCTTGTCAGCCGGCAATTGCCTCGACCTTGATCCGATCGATTATCTGTTGTTCTGCGAGGATGATCCCGCAACCCAGCTCACGGCCTTCTATGTGGAGACCATTCGCGATCCCGCCCTGTTCTTCCGTATCGCCGAACGGGCGAGCAAGCCGATCGTCATGCTCAAGGGCGGGACGACGAGCCAGGGTGTCATAGCAGCAAGCAGCCATACGGCGGCGCTCGCCACGGATGCGGTGCTGTGGGATGCAGCGGTTCGACAGTCGGGAATTTTGCAGGTCGACACGGTCGATGCCCTGCTCGATGCGCTCTTGATCTTCAGCGCCCATGGGGAGCTCAGGGGCAACCGGCTGGGCATTTTCGGCTCCGGCGGCGGGGTGAGCGTCACCACGTCGGATGCGGCTGCACGGGCCGGGCTCACCATTCCGCCGCTGGCGGAGAAGACCGCGGCAAGTCTCGTCCGCTTCGGCATTCCCGGCACCAGTGTCGCCAATCCCATCGACATTCCCGTCTGGGGCCTGAAAGAGGGCGAACGCTATATTCTCGAGGACGTCATCAATCTTCTCAAGGATGACGGCAATCTCGACAGCATCATCGTCTATGTCGAGATGGGCTCGATCATGGACTTTGCCGAGAGCGATGCGGAAGGACTGCAGCAGCTCGAGGATATCTGCGATTCGGTTCTGCGTTCACGGCCAGGGGGTGCCAAGGTCACGCTGGCGCTGCGCAGCGCCGGTGACAAGCTGCAGGACGATTTCGTGCGCGAGCAGCGCGTGCGGCTGCTGCCGGAGGGCATCGCCGTTTTTGGCACCACGACCCGGGCAGTTCTCGCACAGGACAAGCTTTTCAGAATGACCCGGCGCCCGGCGTGATTCCGCGCGCGCCGAACGAAGCTATGGGAGGAAAGGTTCATGAGACAGGCAAAGACAGGATCATGGATAGGGCGCGCCGTTGGCGCCTTCGCGTTGGCATCGGCAGCATTGATGACGCCAAGCGCTGATGCCTGGGCAGAGGATGTGGTGCTGGGGGCCATCGTGCCGCTCACCGGCCCTTTGGCCCCGCTGGGCATCGACATGCGCAACGGCTATGAGCTCGCGATCAAGGATGCGCCGACCATCAAGGGCCAGCCGGTCAAGCTCGTGGTCGAGGACGACCGGGCCGATGCCGCCGCCACGCTTCAGAAAGCCCAGAAGCTGGTTCTCGAAGATGAGGTAAAGGCATTGGTCGGCGGCGCGAGCAGTGCAGGCGTGCTGGGGCTCACGGCACAGGCGCCGCGGCTCAACGTGCCGATCCTCACGACCAATTCGCAGGCGGTGCAGGTGACGGGCGAGCAATGCAGCCGCTTCGTGTTCCGCACCAATCCCAATGACGCGATGATGGCCAATGGCAACAAGCTCTTGACCAAGGCGCGACCGGACCTGTTGCAGAAGAAGTGGTTCGTGGTGTTCCACGACTTCGTCTGGGGCAAGAGCAACAAGGAGCAATTCGCCAAGATCCCGGGCATCACCATCGTTGGTGAGGCGGGGCGGCCGCTGGGCACGGCGGATTGGTCATCGGCGATCTCGCAGATCCAGGCGAGCGGTGCCGATGCGATCTATCTCGCGCTTGCGGTTGGCGATGACATGCCGGCTTTCATTCGCCAGGCCCGCAGCTTCGGAATCAAGGATTTCATGCTGCCGCCGCTGGGCATGCCCGATTCGATGCTGCAGGCCTTGGGCGATCAGGCAGAGGGGCTGATCACCGGGGGATTGTTCGGCTCGTGGATGTATGAGGACCAGAACCCGGCGCTGAAAAAGTTCGTTGATGAATACTACGCGGCCTATCAGCGAGTGCCTGGTCCTCAGGCCATTCAGGCTTATGCCGGGATGCGGCTGCTGCTGGCGGCACTCGATAAGGCGGACTCGCTCGATACGGATGCCATCATCGCCGCGCTCGAGGCAACCGAGGTCGACACCGTCACCGGCCACCTTGCCATTCGCAAGGAGGATCACCAGGGCACCGTCGGCACCTATGTGGCAGAGGCGGCCAAGCTCGATGGATCGCGTTATGGTGCGGCCATCGGATGGAAGGTGATCGAGGCACTGCCGTGGGATGCAGTGAAGGTCGAGGTCGCAGAGACCGGCTGCAAGGGGTTCTAAGACTTCTTAGAGCGTTTCCGCTAATGCTCAAGCATCGTCCTGAAGCCATTTCTGCATGATAACGCGCGGAATGGCTTCGAAGCCGAGATGCTCGTAGAAATCGATCACCTGCGTGTTGGTTTCGCGCACCAGCAGCATGAGCTTCACGACGCCTCTGTCCTTGAGCCATTGCTCCGCAGCCGCGACCATGGAGCGGCCGATGCCTTGGTTGCGATGGCTTGGATCGGAGGCGAGGTAATAGATCCAGCCACGATGACCGTCATGGCCGACCATCACGCTGCCGACAATGGATCCTTGCGCATCGAGCCCCACCAGAATGTCAGAGCCTTCCTTCGCGCGGGCAAAGTGGAAGTCCTTTGAGGGATCGTTATAGCTCGTCACCAGATTGGCGGCGCGCCACAGGGCAATGACATAGGGCTCATCCTCGGCGGTGGCGTTGCGGATGACGAGAGGACGCCGTGCGCGCCGCTCGTGTTCTTGGTGTTCCATCGCGAAGGTCCAAATCGGCGCCTACTCGGCGGGCCCGAAGCCGCCGCCGGTCGGCGTCTTGATGATGATCGCGTCACCCGCATCGAGCACGGTCTGATCCGCACCAATGAGGCGTTCGATCCGTCCATCCTTGCGACGGACCAGGTTCTCGCCGCATTGGCCGGGCTCACCGCCCTCAAGTCCGAATGGGCGAACCCGACGATGGCCTGAGAGGATGGCGCAGTCCATGCGGGTGAGGAAGCGGATGGTGCGGGACGTGCCGTCACCCGCATGCCACTTGCCGCGACCGCCCGAGCCGCGCCGGATATGGAAGTCCTCCAATACCACGGGGTAGCGTAGCTCCAGCACCTCGGGATCGGTGAGGCGCGAATTGGTCATATGCGTGTGCACTGCATCCGCCCCATTGAAGCCAGGGCCCGCGGGCGCGCCGGAGCAGATGGTCTCGTAATATTGGTAGGTCTCGTTGCCGAAGGTCAGGTTGTTCATCGTGCCCTGGGCGGCCGCCATAGCACCCAGCGCGCCGAACAGGCAGTTGGTCACTGCCTGGCTCACCTCGACATTGCCGGCCACCACCGCAGCGGGATAGCGGGGCGATAGCATAGATCCTTGCGGGATGACGACGTTGATCGGCCGCAAGCATCCCGCATTCATCGGGATATTGCCCTCGACCATCACCCGGAACACGTAGAGCACAGCGGCGCGGGTCACCGGTTCGGGTGCGTTGAAATTATCGTCGCGCTGGGGCGAGGTGCCGGTGAAATCGACCGTCGCTTCGCGCCGATCGCGGTCGATCGCGATCTTCACCCGGATGACGCAACCCTGGTCCATCTCGTATTCGAAAGCGGAATCCTTCAGGCTGTCGATCACCCGCCGCACGCTCGCGGCCGCATTGTCCTGCACATGGCCCATATAGGCCTGCACCACATCAAGGCCGAAATGATCGATCATCCGGCGCAGCTCGGCTACGCCTTTCTCATTGGCGGCAATCTGCGCCTTCAGGTCATTGACGTTCTGCACGAGGTTGCGGACGGGGTATTTCGCCCCAAGCAGTAGCTCATTCAGAGCCTGTTCCCGAAACCGGCCGCGATCGACCAGCTTGAAGTTGTCGATATAGACCCCCTCCTCTTCGATGGTCGTCGCGCGCGGCGACATGGAGCCCGGCGCGATGCCGCCCACATCGGCGTGATGGCCGCGTGAGGCCACGAAGAAGAGGATCTCCTTGTCGGCCGCGTCGAAGACCGGGGTTACGACGGTGATGTCGGGCAGATGGGTGCCGCCATTATAGGGCGCGTTGATGGCATAGACATCGCCGGGTCTGATCTGGCCCTTATGGGCGGCGATGACGCTTTCAACCGACCGGTCCATGGAGCCCAGATGGACGGGCATATGGGGCGCATTGGCAACGAGCTGACCTTGCGCGTCGAACACGGCGCAGGAGAAGTCAAGCCGCTCCTTGATGTTCACGGAATAGGCGGTGTTCTGGAGCGTCACGCCCATCTGCTCGGCGATGGACATGAAGAGGTTGTTGAACACTTCCAGCATCACCGGATCGGCCTTGGTGCCCACGGCCGGCGCGATGCGGGCGGCTTGCGTCCGGTGCAGCATCACGTGGTTCTTCACGGTGATCTCGGCACGCCAGCCGGGCTCGATCACGATGGTCTGATGCGGCTCGATCAAAAGCGCCGGGCCCGCCAGCCGAACACCGGGTGCGAGCTTGTTGCGGATGAAGACCGGCGCCTCGTGCCAAGCCCCTTGCGAGAAGAAGCGGGTTAGAGCCGAGGGAGAAGGCTCAGTCGGCGTCACCGGCAGATCCGGCTCGTCAGCGGCGCCGCCGCCACCGACCGCCTCGATGGAGACCGCATCGATGCTGAGCGCCCGGGTCTCATCGATAAAGCCGAAACGGGAGCGGTGCGCGGCCTCGAATCGCGCCGTCATCTCGGGGATGGCGCCGAACTCGATCTCGAGTGACGTATCCGTGCCGGCATAGCGGATATGGGCGCGGCGGTGGAGGACGATGTCGTCGGCCGGAACCCGTTGATCCAGCAGCTCTCGTTGCGCATCGGCCGCCAGCTCGTCCAGGGTGCGGGTGGCGGCAGCAAGCCCATTCACGTCGAGCGGTGCCTCGACGGTGCGCTGCCGGGTCGCGCGGATATCGGCGAGACCCATGCCATAGGCCGAGAGCAGGCTCGACAGAGGGTGGATCATCACCGTCTTGATGCCCAGCGTGTCGGCCACCAGGCAGGCATGCTGGCCCCCGGCGCCACCGAAGCATTGCAGGGCATATTCAGTGACGTCATAGCCGCGCTGCACCGAGATTTTCTTGATGGCATTGGCCATGTTCTCCACCGCAATACGGATGAAGCCGTCGGCCACCGATTCCGGCGTTGCCCCCTCGCCCACGCGGGACGCAAGCTCGGCAAAGGCTTGGGCGACCGCCTCCGCATCGAGCGGCTGGTCGCGCTCCGGCCCGAAGATCGCCGGAAAAAAGCGCGGATCGAGCTTGCCGACCATCACATTGGCATCGGTCACCGCCAGCGGCCCGCCACGGCGATAGCAGCGCGGGCCGGGATTGGCGCCGGCGCTGTCCGGACCAACCTGGAAGCGGGCGCCATCGAAATGCAGGATCGAGCCGCCTCCGGCGGCCACCGTGTGGATCAGCATCATGGGAGCGCGCATGCGCACACCGGCCACCTCGCTCTCCAGCGTGCGCTCGAAGGTGCCGTCGAAATGGGACACATCCGTCGAGGTGCCTCCCATGTCGAAACCGATGATCTTATCGAAGCCGGCAATACGGGCCGTTTCCACACAGCCGACCACACCGCCGGCGGGGCCGGAGAGGATCGCATCCCGCCCCTGGAACAGGCGCGCATCGGTCAAGCCACCGGACGACATCATGAACATGACCCGGGCGGTGCTTTCGTCATCGCCCACTGCGAGTTCGGATGCCACCTGATCCACATAGCGGCGCAGCACCGGGGAGAGATAAGCATCGACCACCGTGGTATCGCCGCGGCCCACCAGCTTGATCAGGGGGCTGACCTCATGAGACGTCGAGACCTGGGTGAAGCCCAGTTCGCGCGCTACAGCCGCGACCGCCTTCTCATGCTCGGGGTAGCGGTAGGCATGCATGAACAGGATGGCGCAAGCGCGGATGCCTTGCGCAAAAATGGCTGCGAGGTCCCGGCGGACCGCCTGCAGGTCCAGCGATTTCTCCACTGTCCCATCCGCCAGCACGCGTTCGTCCACCTCCAGCACGTGCTCGTAAAGCTGGTCGGGCTTGATGATCTTCTTGGCAAAGATATCAGCGCGGGCCTGATAACCTATACGCAAAGCATCGCCGAACCCTTTGCTGGTCACGAGGACCGTGCGGTCGCCCTTGCGCTCCAGCAGCGCATTGGTGGCGACCGTGGTTCCCATCTTCACCGTGGCGATTTTTTCCGACGGAATGCGTTCGCGAGGACCTACGCCCATGAGCTCACGGATGCCCTGAATGGCGGCATCCCGATAAGCTTCCGGGTTATCCGACAGCAATTTGTGAGGCAGAAGAGTACCATCGGGCCTGCGGGCGACGATATCGGTGAAGGTGCCGCCGCGATCTATCCAGAAGTCCCACTTGCCCGAAGCCATCGTTTTCCCATTATCAATGTGGCATTCAACGCTGCGTGTTTTATCGATAAAATGCCAGCATATTGTCAACATCGTTGAACCTGGTCCCCTCAACGCAATTCGGAGACGCTCGACGTGTCGCTTTCCTCACCCGCTCCCGGCCCCATCGTTTCGTCAGCCCATCTGGCCAGCGGCGCCCTGCCGGTGCTCTCGGAATTCGAGTTTGGCCTGATTCTCGTCTCACATGCCTTCCAGCGATGGATGGTGCGAGCGATGGCCGCGGCAGGTCTGCCCGATCTCTCGGCCATCGACGTTCTTGTGCTCCATTCCGTGCAGCACCGCTCCAAGGCGAAGCGCCTTGCGGATCTCTGTTTCGTGCTGAATATCGAGGATACCCATGTGGTGAGCTATTCGGTGAAGAAGCTCGAACGGCTGAAATTCGTGAGCAGTCATCGCCAGGGGAAGGAGAAGTTCATCTCCGCCACACCTGCCGGCACCAAGGCCTGTGAACGTTACAAGGCCATTCGGGAGGCCTTGCTGGTGCAACCCGTGGCATCGCTCGGGCTCGATGAAGCAAGCATGTCGCGCATCGCCGCGCAGATGCGCACGCTTTCCGGCTATTACGATCAGGCGGCCCGGGCCGCGGCATCGTTATAGTGTCGATACGCTCGAAGCAACTTCTCGACAAGTTATCGACATTTCGCCATCATCATGCTCGGACGAGGGGTTCCTTGGGAACGGGAGGGTGTCATGACCATCATGCTGAAGGCGGTGAGCCGCCGAACCTTGCTTACATCGGCAGCGATGGGCGCTGCAGCGCTCAGCCTGCGGCCGGGCTTGGCCCTGGCGGCGGGTCAAACGGTGACGCTGGCGGATATCGGGGTCGGTGACCCGAATGGCGATTGGGCGACCTATACGAAAGAAACGGGCAATAGCGTCAATGTGGTGTCGATCGGCAATGGCCCGTCGGCCGTGCTCAATCAGCTCATCGCCGGGGGCGGTCGCCAGTCCTACGACATCATCAACATTGTCGGCGGCATGCAGAAGCCGCTGGTCGAGAACGAGCTCATCCTGCCGCTCGATGTGAGCCGACTCAAGAATTGGCAGAACAACGCCTATATCGCCGATTTCTTCAAGCCGGGCTCCAAGGGCTTCGATTTCATCGGCTATGACGGCAAGATCTATGGCGTGCCGACCGTGCTGCAGGGCGATTCCTTCGCCTATCTGCCGGAAAAGACCGGCGGCACGCTCGATTCCTACGGGGCGCTGTTCGACCCCAAGTTCAAGGGTTTCGTCGCGCTGGAAGACAACTACACCACTGCAGGCCAGAAGACCGCGCTTTATCTGAAGTCGGCAGGCCTTGCGGATATCAAAGATCCCTCGGACATGAGCAAGGAGGAGATCGCCAAGGTCGTCGATTTCCTCATCGAGAAGAAAAAGGAAGGTCAGTTCCGGGTCATCTGGTCGAGCTTCGAGCAGGCGGTGAACCTGTTGGTCAACCAGGAGGTCTACGTGATGGACTGCTGGGAGCCGATGGTGTTCGCGGCAAAGGCGAAAGGCGTGGATGCGGTCTATGCCAAACCGAAAGAGGGCTATCTGCTCTGGGCCATGGCGGCCTATCTCGTCAATGGCGACCGGTCGCCGGACAAGATCGAGGCTTCCTACCAGCTGCTCGACTATATGCTGAGCCCAGAATATGGCGCGATGATCACCAGCCTGCGCGGCTACATGACCAATCCGGACGCGCCAGCTTTCGCTGCGAAGTCCGACAAGTTCGACGCGGCCACCGCCAAGCGGATCGCCGAGATCGATGCGGGCGTGAAGCAGAAATTCGAGGCCGGCGGCACCTGGCAGGCGCGCTGGCCGACCAATATCGAGACCTATGAGGAGGAATGGCAGCGGTTCAAGGCAGCTTGAGGTCTCGAGGTCGAGATGAGCCTTGCCGTGAAGCGTCGTGATCCGGCAGCACTGGTCCTGCTCGCGGGGCCGGTCCTGCTCTGTGCGCTCGCCATCATCGTGCCCCTGGTGCTGACGCTCCTCGTCAGCTTCTGGGAGCGGAAGATGATCGGGATGCAGCCAGGCTTCACCCTCACCTCTTATGGGCTGTTCTTTGAGGGCGCGCGCTTCTCCGTACTGAAGCGCAGCTTCTTCGTGGCGATCAGCTCAACCCTGATCATGCTGCTGATCGCCTATGCGGTCGCCTATCTCATCACCTTCCGGCTGAAGCCCAGCCAGACCAGGATCTTCCTGTTCCTGCTCTCAGTTCCGTTCCTCGTGAACTATGTGATTAGGACGTTCGCCTGGGCCTATCTGCTCGGGCGCACCGGACCGGTGAACCAGTTCCTGCTCGGCACGGGCGTGATCAACGAGCCGCTCGACTGGCTGTTGTTTTCCGATTTCGCTGTCTATCTCGGACTGATCGCCGCCTATATGCCATTCATGGTCTATCCGATCTGGCTCTCCTTAAGCGCGATCGACAGGCGCCTCATCGAGGCCAGCTGGATGCTGGGCGAAGCGCCGCTGCAAACTTTCCTGCGGGTGGTGCTCCCCCTTTCGCTGCCCGGCGTGTTCGCGGCGGCCATTTTCGGCTTTGTGGGCGCTTTTGGTGAGGTCGCCGTGTCGCAGATCCTGGGCGGGGTCGGCTATCAGCTCATGGGCAATGCGATCACCAGCTCGCTCGACGTGCTGAACTATCCCATGGCCGCCGCCATGTCGACAGTGGTGGTCGGCTGCATGCTGATCATGCTGCTGCTCTGGCTCAGGTTCTTCGATTTGCGCCTGTTCCTCGGCAAAGTGCTGGGGCGCTGACATGAGAGGAAGCGTGCACCTTCTCGTGTGGCTGTGCCTTGCGGTGGTCCTGCTCTTCCTCTATGCGCCGCTCGTGCCGCCGCTGCTCTTGGCCATACGCGACCCGCAGACCGGGGCGGCAACCCTCAAGAATTTCGCAGCAATCGGCGCCGATCCGACCCTGGTGAGCGCGCTCACCAATTCGGTGCTGCTCGCCGCGATCGTCGGCATCGCCGCGCCGCTGCTCGGGCTGGCGGCAGCCCAGGCGGTGCGCAGCTTCGGCCTGCCGCGACTGATCATCACCATAGTCCTGCTGCCGCTCTTCATTCCCGGGGTGAGCATGGGCGTGTCCACCAGCCTGTTCTTCAAGCTGACCGGCATCGATCCCTCGCTGTTCACCATGGCCGTGGTGCAGACCCTATGGGCGCTGCCGTTTGCCTTCCTGATCATCCTCACGGTGATGTCCGGTTTCGATACCCTTTATCTCGAGGCCGCCTATACGTCAGGGGCCAACCGGCTGCAGGCGTTCCGTGAGGTGGAGCTCCCCCAAATCGCTCCTGGCCTGACCGGGGCCGCCACCTTCTCCATCATCCTGTCGTTCAACGAAACAGTGCGCACGGCGGTGGTACAGGGCGGCAACAACACGGTGCAGACCTTCATCTGGTCGCGCTATCAGCAGGTCGGCCTCACGCCGAACATGTATGCGCTGATGAGCCTGATCATCATCATCACCCTGCTGCTCATCCTGGTTCTGGTCGGGTTGGGCCGCAAGCAGCAGCAAAGCTAGGATCGACATCATGGCCGATATTCTCCTGACCGGCTTTCAGCCCTATGGCGGACGGCAGCTCAACCCATCCGCGGAGGTCTTGCGGGCACTCGATGGCAGCCGCATCGAGGGAGCGACAGTGCACGGCCTGCTGTTGCCCTGCTCGTTCACCGCGGCCAAGGACCCGCTGGAGGAGGCGATCGCAACGTTCCGGCCGGCGGTTGTCCTCTCAACCGGGTTGTGGCCGGGCGAGCCGATGATCCGGCTCGAACGGGTGGCGGTGAACCGCGCCAGTTTTGAGATCCCCGACAATGACGGGACCCTGATGCGTGACGATCCGGTCGATGCGCGGGGGCCGGTTGCCCGTGCGGTCACGCTGCCCGTTGGCGATATCATCATCGCGCTGCGCCGCAAAGGCATTCCGGCGCGCGTCTCGGACACTGCCGGCACATTTCTCTGCAACACGACGCTCTATCGCGCGTTGGGTGCGTGCGAACAGGTGGACCATCCTGCCCACTGCGGCTTCGTGCATCTGCCCTACCTGCCGCAGCAGGTGGCCGAGCTGCTGGACGAGTTGAGCGAACAGGGCCAGCTCGAGCTTCATCAGCGGGCGGATCTCGCCTCGATGAGCCTCGAGATGATGGTGGAGGCAGTGCGCACCACCTTGGCCGTCTCTGTCGCCGGGATTTGAGACGTATGGCAGCTCAACCCCTTCTCCATGTCAGCAAGGTTGAAAAAAGGTTCGGCGCGCTGGTCACAGCAGCCGGGGTCGACCTGCAGGTGGGCAATGGCGAGTTCTTCACCATGCTGGGTCCGAGCGGGTCGGGCAAATCGACCGTGCTGCGGATGATCGCCGGGCTCGAACAGCCAGATGCAGGCCGGATCCTGATCAGCGGCCAGGACGTGACCGAGCTTCCGCCATGGCGGCGGGAGCTTGGCATGGTGTTTCAGCAATATGCCAATTTCCCACATATGACGGTTGCGCAGAACGTCGGCTATGGGCTGCGGCGCAAGGCCATGGACCGCGGCGCAATTGCCAAGCGCGTGTCGGAGCTCTTGGAGCTGGTCAACTTGCCGGGCTTCGAGCAGCGGCCGGTCACGCGGCTTTCCGGCGGCGAGCAACAGCGTGTGGCCATCGCCCGGGCGCTCGCGCCGGGGCCGCGGCTTCTGCTCCTGGACGAGCCCTTATCGGCGCTGGATGAAAAGATCCGACGGGAGATGCAGGCACAGCTCAAGGATATTCAGCGCGCCACCGGAACGAGCTTCGTCTATGTCACCCACGACCAGGAAGAAGCGCTGACCATGAGCGACCGCGTGGCGGTGCTCAATCGCGGCCATCTGGTACAGGTGGATGAGCCGCATGCCCTGTTCCGGCGACCGCGCACCAAGTTCGTCGCGGATTTCTTCCGCGGCAGCAACGTGATCACCGGCCGGATTGCCGATGGTGCTTTTACCTGCGCGGCGTTCCGGCTGCCTGTTCCGGCGTCGCAAGCGCGGCTCGCTGAGCCACCGGCGGTGGCGATCCGCGGCGAGAACCTGAGGATCAATGGAACGCCCGGACCTCAGGACCTCAGCTTTCCCGCCGAGCTTGCACGGATCACCTATCGCGGCGTCTATACGGACTATCAGCTCAAGCTCGGCGATGGCCAGATGATCACCGCTTCAGCCACCGCAAATCCGGGCGCCGAGGTCGGGCAGTCCGTGCTGGTCGTCGTGCCAAAGGACAGCGCCGTCCTATTGGAGGCCGAGCCGAGCTGAGGACTATCGATATCGCCCGGCAAGCATGTGGGCTCGCCTCACGCTCTCGACGAGAGGCGTTGGCAGCGCGCGAGATAGGCGCCATCCTGCGGCTCAAGCTTGAGCTTGACACTGTCACCGATCTCAAGGTCGACCGGGGCATGCGCCATCATCCGCAAACCTTCGTCCAGATCGACCAGGGCGATCGCATAAGGCACCTTGTCCCGATAATCCGCTGTCGGCGCACGGTGCACGACCGACAGTGCGGCGACCTTGCCGCTGCCGGCGGCCATCCTCCAGGCCAGGTGCGTCTCACCGCATTTGGCGCAGAAGGGCCGGATGAAGGCCTGATCGTGGCCGCAGCTCTCGCAATGCTGATAGGCAATCCTGCCCTCGCGGGCATATTGCCGATATTCGTCCATAAGGGCTTTCATCAAAGCCTATCCTCTCGCCAGTAGCAGGCTGACATGCGCGGAGAGCACGCCGCCATCGCCGTGAACGAAGCCTGTCTTCGGCTGCTTCTGCACTTGCCGCTCCCCCGCCTCCCCGGCCATCTGGCGCGCGACCTCGATCAGATGGGCCATACCGCCGGCCACACCGGAATGGCCGAAAGAGAGCAGACCGCCATGGGTGTTGAGTGGCAACTCGCCCTTTGGCCCGAAGCGGCCCGCCCGCGCGGCGGCACCTGATTGACCCCTGCCGCAGAGACCGAGCTCTTCCAGAAGGATCGCCAGGGTGATGCTGAAAGAATCATAGATCCCGGCCATTTCGATATCGGCCGTCTTCAGCCCGGAGCCAGCAAAGGCGCGCTGTGCTGCCTGATACGCCCCGAGGTCGCTGATATCCCTGATCGCACTGACATGCTGGTGCAAATGGGCCTGGCCCGCCGCCACAAGCCGGATGCCCTTGGCGCGGTTCTCATCAGCGGTCAGCAGCACGGCCGTACCGCCATCGGAAATCGGGCAGCAGTCGAGCAGTTTCAGCGGTGTCGCGATGGGGCGCGAGCTCAAGACGTCCGCCACCGTGATCGGTTCGCGCAAATGAGCCTGCGGATTGAGGGCAGCATTCGCCCGCATCAGCACCGCGAGCTCCGCCAGATCCGCTTCAGTGAGACCGTAGCGATCCATATAGCTCGATGCGAGCAGACCGTAATAGGCGGGAATGCTTGCCCCATAGGGCACTTCGTAATCGGCATGGCCCACCTGCGCCAAGGTCTGGATTGCGCTGTCGCGCCCGCCGGGATTGCTCAGGCGGTTCTCGCCCGCGACCACCAGCACGTTACGGCACTGGCCGGCCTCGATCAGCAGCTTGCCCAGCATGATGAGCGCGCAACCGGTGGCGCCACCCATCTGGATGCCATGGCAATAGCTGGGCAGGAGGCCGAAATGCTCGGCAAAG
Source organism: Rhodoligotrophos sp. CJ14 (assembly GCF_038811545.1). Lineage (GTDB taxonomy): Bacteria > Pseudomonadota > Alphaproteobacteria > Rhizobiales > Im1 > Rhodoligotrophos > Rhodoligotrophos ferricapiens. The sequence continues at coordinate 4,204,451 of NZ_CP133319.1, read as the reverse complement.
AGATTGGCAAGCATGAGGTGGGGAAACGCGGTCGAGTAGCCAGTCAGCAGGCCATCGATTTCTTCCCTGGCAAAGCCTGCATTGTCCAGAGCCAAGCCAGCTGCCTGCGACATGAGATCGAGGGTGTCACGGCCTTCAAGACGGCCGAAGTCGGTCTGTCCAAAACCGGCAATCCAGGCGCCCGTCATGCCTCGCTCCTCCCCCGGCCTGCGGCATCGAGCTGAACAGATCCCGCAAGGACGATATCGCCAGCCTCGTTGCGCACGGCCACCTCGTAGCGGCCCGGCTGCTCACTGAGCAATCCGCTGGCCGTCACGGTGTCGCCAATCTTGACGGGCTTGAGAAAGCGGATCTCAGCCGCCCAGGGCAAATCCAGGCGGGGAAAGGTCTCACTCAGCGAGATCCAGACGAGATTGAGCACCATGGTGCCATGGGCAATGGGCTTGCCGAACGGCGTGCCCGCTGCGAATTCCGCATCGAGATGGATGGGGTTGAAGTCCGAGGTGAGCTCCGCGTAGAGCGCGATCGATTCTGCATTGGCGGTGAGGCTCACCGGAGCGAGTTGCCTGGGCCATTCGTGGTCTGTTGCGTTCATTGTCGCCCTCCCCTCAAGCCGCCCATAACATGGTCATCTCACCGGACAGGACCGGTGTTCCACCGGCGGAGAGCTCAGCGGAGAGGTGAAGCCAGCGCCGCTCTTTCCGGATTTCCTTGTCGAGACAGTGAAAGCGAGCTTTGAGGCGGGCACCTTCAGTCACGCGCGCGCCGGTCCAGCGGAGGCTTTGTCCGGCATGCACGTTTCCGGGTGGCCGCGATGCGATCACTTGCATATAGCCCTTCATCAGCATGGCAATTAGAAGCCCCGGCGGGGCTGCCTCCGCCTGGTTTTCGCCGGGAAACAAGAGCTTCCACCGCAGGATCTGCTCGCGATCGAGTACGAGTTCGCTTTCTCCCACCAGCGCGCCGGGCTCGAAGCGGTCGAAGGTCCAAAAGGGTTGCCCGCTCATGACCTGGCCTTTCGAGACCGCACGGCGCGTGCAGCTTCAAGGCGAGATCGGGATTTGACATGGATGAGCATTAGCAAGTGATCACCTCACGGGTTATTGTCAGCCGCCAGAATAGGTTAGGTTCGAATGCAAATCGGACACCGCGGTAGCGGGTGCACCCGGTGCAGGATGATGGGAGGGCAGCAGTTGAGCGCAAATCCACCGAAGATCGAAGCTGATCCCGCCATTGGGGCCGGGATGCTCAACCTGTTCCGTCTTCCGATCGTCCATTATGGATGTCATGCCGAGGAGGCGATTTCGCGCCTTGCCTCCGAGCGTGGGGCACGTAGGGTGCTGCCGGTCGTAACCTCGTCGCTTCTTGCCAACCGGACCGTGCAGAACACGCTTGCTCGCCTCGGCTCCTCCACCTGCCCGGTATTCAGCGCGCTGAAGCCGCACACGCCGCTCGAGGTCGTGCTGGACCTCGTTGAAACGATCGACCGGCTCAACCCGGACCTGATCGTGGTGTTCGGGGGCGGCAGCGCCATCGACGCGGCCAAGATCGCCCGACTTGCGATCGCCGCGGGACAAAGGGACAGGGAAGGCCTGCTCGGTCTGCGCGGGGATCAGAGCGGGCGCCGCCTGCCCGAGCCTGGATCCCTGCCGATCATCGCGGTGCCGACCACATTGTCGGCGGCCGAGTTCGGCATTATCGGCGGGGCAACGGACATGACGACCGGCATCAAGCATATCTTCCGGTCCGAGACGCTCGCGCCGGATGTGGTGGTCTATGATCCATGGCTTGGCGCGGAGACGCCACCGGATCTGTGGCTGTCGACGGGGATCCGCTCGGTTGATCACGGCATCGAGGCCGTGCTGTCGCGAGATGCGACCCCGCTCACCGATGCGCTCGCGCTGCGCGGCCTCAAGCTCTTGCAGGAGGGGCTTCGCGGATCGCACGCCCAACCCAATAGTATTGCAGCGCGTCATCATTGCCAGCTCGGGGTCTGGCTTGCCGGATCGACGATCGGCCGCGTCCCTTATGGTGCAAGCCATGGGCTCGGTCACCAGCTCGGAGCGGTGGCAGGTGTTCCGCATGGCATCACCTCCTGTGTGCTGTTGCCGGCAGTCCTGACCTATAACGAGCCAATGTCGTCCGAGCGGCAGGCGGAAATCGCAGCCGCATTCAACCGGCCGGGCGTGAAGGCGGCGGATGCGGTGCGCGACTTCATCGCCGGGCTCGGCCTTCCGACACGCATTTCGCAGCTCGACGTGCCGGAAGAGGCGCTTAGCCGCATTGCCGAGACCAGCCTCGGCAATGCCTTCGTGCAGGCGAATATCCGGCCCGTGAAGACGCAAGCGGATGCGCTCGCGATCCTCAAGCTCGCCTATGCCTGAGGCGAGCTTGCCAGGGGTCACTGGTTCTTGATCAGCGGACATTCACTCTCGGCGAGGGGGCGTGCGGCCTGATCGGCTGGAATGGTCGCAACAAGCTCGTAATAGTCCCAAGGCTCCTTTGCCTGATCGGGCGCTTTCACGCGGAAGATGTAGAAATCGCGGAGCACACGGCCATCCTCACGGATGTGCCCGTTCTTGGTCATGAAGTCGTTGATCGGCATCTCCTTCATGGCCTTCATCACGACAGCCGATTCGGTGGTGCCCGCCTGCTTCACCGCCTTGAGATAGTGCATGACGCTGCCGTAGACGCCTGCCGGCACCATATGGGGCATCACGTTGTTGCGCTCGAAAAAGCGCTTAGACCAGCTCCGGGTCTCGTCATTCATGTTCCAGTAGAAGGACTCGGTGACGAGAAGCCCCTTGGCCGCATCGAGGCCGAGGCCATGCACGTCCGGCAAGAGGGTCAGAAGCCCCAGCATCTGCTGGGTTTCGGTCATGCCCATGCTGGTGCCGGTCTTGATGGCGTTCTTGGTGTCCTCGCCCGCATTGGCAAGGGCCACAACCTTTGCTCCCGATGACTGCGCCTGGAGGATGTAGCTTGCAAAATCCGGCGTACCGTAGGGGTGCAGCACGCTGCCCACCACCTTGCCGCCGGCAGCGGTGATCGCCTTGGTCGAATCGCGCTGCAAGGCCTGGCCGAAGGCGTTGTCGGAGCTGATGAAATACCAGCTGTCACCCCCTTGGCCGACGATTGCTCGGCTGGTGCCGGCGGTGAGCGCATAGGTGTCATAGGTCCAGTGAACGCTCGTGGGCGAGCAGGCCTTGCCGGTGAGATCGGAGGTGCCCGCACCGGAATAGATGACGATCTTGTTGCGTTCGCGGGCCAGTTCCTGCACGGCAAGCGCCACGGATGACACGGCCACGTCCAGAATGGCGGTCACGCCGTCGACGTCGAACCATTTGCGCGCGATGGTCGAGCCGACATCCGCCTTGTTCTGATGGTCGGCCGAGACCACCTCCACCTTGCGGCCAAGCACGGTTCCGCCGAAATCCTCCACCGCCATGCGGGCGGCATCCACCGAGGTCGGCCCGTCGATTGCCGAATAGGGGCCTGATTGATCGTTGAGAATGCCGATCCTGATCGGCTCTTCAGCGCGCGCGGATGCGCCAAAGCCGAAAGCGGCTATGGCCGCGACGACAATTGCCAGTGCCTTCCTCATCTTTTCCTCCCCTATTCCTGATGATTGATCAGTGGTGCGCGCGCAGCTTGATCAGGCATGCCGAGCGGCCCTCCTGAACGAGGGCATCGGTCTGGTTGCTGATCTCGAAACGTCGGTCGATGACCCCGAGCTGGCCGCTGCTTGTCAGCCTCTTTTCTGTGATGGTCATCGTCACCATCAGGGTGTCGCCGATGAAAATAGGTGCATGAAAGCGCCAATCATCGATCGACAGCATGGCGATGACGGAATCGTCGAAGATTCCCCAACGGCTCATCGCGCCGGTAACCAGCGCAATTCCAAAGACGCCCCCGACGATCCGCCGTCCGAACTGCGTAGACTTTGCGTATTCCTCGTCCGAGTGAACCGGATGCCAGTCACCGGAGAGCATGCAGAACATGGACAGGTCGGTGTCGGTGACCGTCCGACCAGGGCTTTCAAAGACCTGGCCGACATGGAAGTCCTCGTAGAAAAGCGACTGCATTACTGTGAAAGACCTTTCTTCTCCGACACCGGCTTTTGCGCATCCCAGGCCTTGTCGTTCGGAAGCGCCCGCAGCTTGTGTCGCTCAACCTCCTGCTTGGCAGCCGAGCGCGGGAAATCGCTGACGAACTCCACGAAGCGCGGCACCTTGAACTTGGCGAGCCGAGTGCGGCACCAGGCAACAATATCCTCCGGGGTCAGCGCATGCTGCTGATCGGGGATGACGAACACCTTCACGTCCTCCTCACCGAGCTCAGACGGCACTCCGACGACAGCCACCTCGGCGACACCGGGACAGCGCGCGACCACCGTCTCGACCTCGTATGCGGAGACATTCTCGCCGCGGCAGCGCAGCCAGTGAGCCTGGCGGCCGACGAAATGCAGAAAGCCATCCTGATCGATGCGGCCGAGATCACCCGTGTGCAGCCAGAAATTCGACCAGCATTCGAGCGTGCGCTCGGGGGCATTGTGGTAGCGCAGCATGAAGGTGTAGGGCACGCGCGGCCGCAGCAGGATCTCGCCGATTTCTCCGGGCGGCAGTTCCTGGTCATAGGCGTCGCCAATGCGGAAATCCGCCCAGCGCCCCGGCTCGCCATGGGCATCCGGTCGGGCGCTTGTGGGCTTGGTATAGGTGATGAGCACGCCACCGGCCTCGGTGAGTGAATAGAGGTTGACGAGTTTCACCCCGAAGCGGCGCTCGAAGGTCGGCGCCACATCGGGCGGCACCTGCCCGGTCACACCCACCGCTGCACGCACGCGATGGGCGCGATCATCCGGACTTTCCCGCAATTGGGTGAGCACGGTCACCATGGTGCCCACGGGATCGGTGAGGGTTGCCTCTCTCGCCCTCGCGCGCGGCCAGAAGTTCTTCGCGCTGAATTTCCGCTCGAGGGTCGTTGGAATGTCGCTCACCAGCGGCCCCATGATGCCGAGCATGGTGCCGCCCACATGAAAGAGCGGCAGCACCGAGAATTGGTGATCATCAGGGGTGACGTCGAAGGCATCGCGGAAGCGGTAGCCGGCGGCGATGAATGCGAAATGAGGCAGCACGACGCCTTTCGGCCGGCCAGTGGTGCCGCCGGTATAGATGATCACGCCGGGCTCGTTCGGCATGACCGTGACCGCTGGTGGGGTTGAGCGCCCGCTGAGCAATTCCTGCCAGGAGCGAAAGCCCGGCGCGGGCTCCGTCGAATAGCGCGCAGCGGGCAAGGGCACCTCGTCCGGCCAGTTGCGGAAGCGCTCCGCCGTTTCGGCCTCGACGATGAGCACCTTGGGGGCCGCATCCCGCACGGTGTAGACGAGATCATCGCCAATCAGCCCGGTGTTGAGCGGCACCCATATGGCCCCGAGCTTCACCGCGGCAAACCAGGTGATCAGCTGCTCGATGCGGCCCGCCATCATGCTGCAGACGCGGTCACCCCTGCCGATACCACCGGCATGGAGGGTCGCGGCCATGGTGTCGGAGAGCCGGTCGAGCTCGCCCCAGGAGGTCACCGTGCCCGCAATATCCACGCGCGGCTTGTCGCCATGGGCAAGCGCGCGGGCACGCAACAGCTCGTGTATCGAATTCCAGGGTACGGTTTCGCCGGCAATCTGCATCATGATGGCTCCCCGAGGGCTAAAGCTTCTGGCCGGAAGGCGTGCCAAACACGCCGGTTGGCTTGATCAGCAGGACCGCGATGATGATGAGATAGCTGAGGCTCGGTGCCCAAAGCGCCGGCAGCACCGCCACCCACAGGCTTTCGCACAGTCCCAGCACGATGCCGCCCACCACAGCGCCCGGCAGGCTCGCAAGCCCGCCCAGCGCCGCGGCGGCAAAGCCCTTGATGAGAAGCCAGCCAAAGCTTGGATCCACGAGGGTCAAAGGCGCATAGAGCACGCCGGCAACGGCGCCGAATGCCGCGCCGGTGGTCACCGCGATGCGGAAGACCTTACCGGTGCTGATCCCGCAGAGATTGGCGCCGCGCTCGTTTTGCGAAAGCGCCCGCATCGCCTTGCCCCATCGCGTCCAGCGGAAGAAGGCCGCCAGTGCCGCCATGGCCGCGATCGCACTCAGCACGATGAGCAATTGCTGGCCGGTGATCACGAGAGGGTTGACCATCACGGGGCTCATCCGCTCGCTGGGTGCGAAACTATAGCTGTTGGACCCCCAGAGGAGATGGATCGAGCCGCTCAGTACATTGGCGATCGCCAGGGTGGCGAGCACCTGAACGATATGAGGTGCTGTCAGCAGCGGCCGGTAAACGCTCTCGTTGATGGCAAGCCCGATCACCGCCACCACGGCGACCGCCACTACGATCGCCAGGGGGTAGCTGAGGCCGAGAGGGCCCGCGGCGGTGACACCAAGATAGGCGCCGAGCATGATCATGGTGCCGTGGGCGAAATTGATCACGCCGGTTGCCTTGAACACGATGACGAGACCCAAGGCAACCAGAGCATAGATCGATCCGCTGACCACGCCCGCAACCATCAGCTGCGGCAGCATCGAGAGGGTCATTGGATCAGTTCGCCACTACGGGCTCGGAGGCTTTCTCCGTTCCCGGCCAATAGCCCGGCATGGCGAGGACCTCGGCATTGTCCTTGATCTCGTAGATGCCGAGCCCGCGCCCGCCCATGTGGTTCTCGGGTGTGAAGGTCACGGGATAGCTGAGCGCGCTGGTCTTCACATCCTTGCTCTGGTCGATGGCCTTGGCGAGTTTCTCGGGCGTCACGTCCTTGCCGAGGCTGCGCAATGCCTCGACCATGAGCTCGGCGGCGCCGATGCCGGACACGACCAGGGGATTGAAGGTGACATCGGGATAGCGGGCGCGCAGATCATCCATGATCGGCTTCATTCTGGCGCTGTCCAGCACGTCCTTTGCCATCATGCTTCCGTAGTAGTTCTCAAGCGCCGCCGGGGGCAGCGACTTGTAGATGCTGCTATCAGTCACCGAGGCGGAGGTGACAATGGTCGCCTTCAAGCCCAGCTCATTGGCCTGGCGGAGCAGGATCTGGGCCGGGACCTGATAGAGGAACGCGATCACCACATCGGGATTGGCCGCTTTCAGCTTCAGAACCTGGGCGGTTGCGTCAGTGCCGCGGGGCTCCATCGTGTCATCGGCGATGATCTTCTGGCCGTATTCGGCGAGCATGGCCTCGACACCCTGACGGCCTTCCTTGCCATAGACATCGGTCTGGCCGATGAAAGCGACCCGCTGCGGCTTCAGCGTATTCATGACGAAGTTCACGAGCGCGCCGCCCTGGGTGTGAACGGAGGGGGTGATGAAAAAGAAATTCTCCTTCAGGCCGCCGAGGTCGGGCGAGCTCGATGTATAGCCGCCGCTGGAAAAGGAGATGAACGGCATGGGCGTCGTGGGGGCCACCGTATCACGCACGGCGATCGCGGCCGCCGAGCAGGTCAGCCCCATGACCGCGAGCACAGAGCGCTCGGAGGCAAGCTTGGTTGCCACCCCCACCGATTGCTTGGGCGAGCAGCCGTCATCCTCGGCAACGACCTCGATCTTACGGCCGTTGATCCCACCTTCGGCATTCACCTTGTCGAAGACATAGCGGACGCCATTGAGGCTCGGCACGCCATATTGCGAATAGGCACCGCTGAGGGAATCCTGCACCGCGATGCGTATGGCCGTCTCGGTGACGCCGAAATCATCCGCGATCACGGCCGAAGGCGCCGTGGCAAGCACAGCCGCCAGTAAGATCCGCTTCAAGTTCATCTCTTCCTCCCATCATGCCATGGCTTGTTTGGCGATCTTCTTGAGTTCGAACTTCTGCACCTTGCCGAGGGGTGTCATCGGAAAGCTCTCGACCATGAAGAAGCGGGCCGGGAGCTTGTATTTCGCAAGGTTTTCCACGCAAAACCTGGAGAGCTCATCCGGGTCGACCTCAGCTCCCGGGCGGGCCTGAACGAAGGCGACCGGGCGTTCGCCCAAGCGCTCATCCTCAATGCCGACCACATAGGCCTGGATCACATCAGGATGTCTCGCGAGCAGGTTCTCGATCTCGACGGGATAGACATTGAAGCCGCCCACCAGGATCATGTCGGAGACGCGGCCGGTGATGCGCAGATTGCCATCGCGGCGCAACATGCCGAGATCCCCGGTGCGGAACCAGCCCTCGGTGAAGGGCTTGGCAAGCTCTGGCTCGCCATTGAAATAGCCGAGCATGAGATTGCGTCCACGCACGCAGATCTCGCCCTCCTGCTCCTCACCCAGCGCACCGATCGCGTCTGGACCGCAGATTCTTATCTCCACATCGGGAAGAGGCCGGCCCACGGTGCCGGTGACGACCTCGAGGGTATCGCCGATCCGGGTTGCGGTCATGATCGCGCAAGTTTCCGACATGCCATAGCCGCTCACCAGGTGGCGCACGCCGAGCCGGTTCACGATGGCATCGGCGAGTGTCACCGGACAGGGCGCGCCACCGACGATGCCGGAGCGGAGCGAGCGGGTGCGGGCCGGCGCGAAATCGGGGTGGTTGAGCAGCATGTGGAACATGGTGGGCACGCCGTAGATCACGTTGCATGCCTCGCGCTGGATCGTTTTCAACGCTTCGCCGGCATCGAAGGTGGGCATCAGCACGAAACAGGCATCATGAGTCCAACTGGCGACGAGCGCATTGCAGCAGCCGAAGACGGAGGGCATTGGCGCCCCGTAGAGAACCCGCTCCTTTGGCGCGATCTCAAGAATGTCGCCCACATGCTGCTCGGTGAACAGGATGGCGCCGTGGCTGAGCATCGCCCCCTTCGGCATGCCTGTGGTGCCGCTGGTGAAGATGCAGATTGCCGGATCGGAGGGTGCAACGCGCGCCATCGCACGATCGAGCGCGGTCTCGGATGTTTTCTCGGCGCGCTCGCGGAAGCGCGCCCAATCGTCCACTGCCGGGAAGCGGCTGCCATCGAGCGAGACCAGCCGGCGCAGCTCAGGGACCGGGCCCTTTCCATCGCCAAAGCGACTGGAGCTGACGGGAGGGTGCGCCTTCTCGAGGATGGTCTCGAAATCCACATCGCGAAAGCTCTTGCGATAGAACAAGGCCACGGGCTTTGCGCGCTGCAGGATATTGCCAAGCTCGACCGCGCCATAGCGGCTGTGGATCGGCACGAAGATCGCGCCGATGATGGTGGTGGCGAGCTCGAGCAAGACGAATTCCGGCCCGTTGGGGAGCCAGACGCACACACGATCGCCGCGCTGGACGCCGTCGGCCAGCAGCGCCCGGGCGAGGCGTTTTGCTTCGGCAACGACATCGGTGCCGCGAAACCTCAGGCCCTCGTAGGACAGCACGTGATCTCCCCGAAGGGCCACCCGCTCAGCGAGATCAACGAAGGTCTGCATTTCAGGCCCCCACGCGCCGGAATCGCGGCAGAGTGACCTCGCCGACATCCTCGAACACCACGGCCACCTCATCGCCGATCTGGGTCGACAAGGCATCGGGTCCGACAATATTGCTCATCATGATCGGCCCCTCGGCTACCTCGATCAGCGCCAGCACGTAAGGGACGGCCGGGGCAAAAGCCGGGGCCGAGGGACGGTGGACGGTCGTCACCGAGTGCACATGGCCACGGCCGCTGAGCTCGACCCATTCGAGGCGCTCACTCGCGCAGCTCGGGCACATATAGACGGGATAGAAGGTGACGGTGCGGCAGTCCTGGCATTGCTGCATCAGCAGGCGATGATCCCGGCAGCCATCCCAAAAGGGCTTGGATATGTCGGTTGGGCGCGGCGGGATGGTGGGCATGACATCGACCATTTCGATCAATCCCTTCCAAGGAGGCAGATGGAGTGGTTTGACGCGACCGCGCTGACGCTGGTGGCCAGGGCGACTTGCGCATCGGGAACCTGACGCACACCACATTCGTGGCGGAGCTGGCGAACCGCTTCGGTCACGTGAAAAATGCCGCCGGGCATGCCGGGATGGGCAAAGGAGAGAAGGCCGCCATGGGTATTGACGGGAAGCTCACCGCCGAGCTCGATACGGCCACCTTCCACAAACGCCCCGCCCTCTCCCTTCTTGCAGAAGCCGAGGTCCTCGAACTGCATCAAGGCCGTGATCGTGAAGCTGTCGTAGATCTGCGCCACGTCGATATCGGCGTGAGTGATGCCGGCTTCGGCAAACACATCCCGCGCAGCCACGGTCTGAACCGTATTGGTCAGGTTGAAGGCGCCGTGGCGATCGGCGGGCAAGCCGATTCCGCCGGCAAGATGGCCCATGTGATAGTAGGACTGCGCCTGGCCAGTGCCGAGCACGCGGATCGGCCTCTGCTTCAGATCGCGGGCGCGCTCGAGGGAGGTGACGATGAAGGCGCCGCCGCCATCGGAAATGAGGCTGCAGTCGAGCACCCGCAAGGGCGTCGAGATCATGCGCGAGTTGAGGACGTCATCGATAGTGATCGGCTCGCGCTTCTGGGCCGCCGGGTTGAGAGAGGCATGCTTGCGGCAGGCAACCGCTATGGCTGCCAGCTGCTCGGGGGTCGTGCCGTATTCATGCATGTGCCGCTGTGCCACAAGCGCATAGAAGGCTGGGATATGCGCCCCATAAGGCACCTCGAATTCGAGGGAGTGGGCGCCTAGCTCAGTATAGGCCGTAACGCCTTGCCCCTGACCCGGGCCGGTGAGCAGATTATCGGCGGAGACCACCAGCACGGCGCGGCAGCGGCCCGACTGAACTGCCCATTGCGCAAGCTGCAGGGCATAACCGAAAGCTGCACCGCCGGTGCGCAGAGTATCGCACAGGGTCTTGCAGAACAGGCCAAGATGCTCGGCAATCACGATATGATGCCGGACGTTGTCGTCCACCACGGAAGCGGTGGTCAAAAGGCCGTCGATCTCGGATTTATCGATCCCCGCATCCTCTATCGCGCGCTTGGCCGCCTCGATATACAGGCTGGTGGAATGCCGTCCCGGCAGCTTGCCGACCGCGGTCTCCCCGACCCCGGCGATCGCCACTGCGGTGTCTGAACGCAAACTCATCCTCTGAAATCTCCTTCGCGTCGAAACATTCGAGGCCACTGCGAGCGCAGGGCCAGCTAACCCAGATAGGCCTTCCGTACGAAATCAGTGGTGGCGAGCCCCTGGGCCGGGCCGCCGGCGATCACCGCGCCATGGTCGAGGACGAAGCCTTGGGTTGCGACCGATAGGCCCTTCGTCACATTTTGTTCTGCGAGCAGGATCGACAGGCCTTCGGTGGCCAGACGCCCGATGACCTCGTAGACCATGTCGACAACCAAGGGCGCGAGCCCTAAGGAGGGCTCATCCAAAAGCAGCAGCTTGGGGCGGGCCATGAGGGCTCTCCCGATCGCCAGCATCTGCTGCTCGCCACCGGACAAGGTGCCGGCGAACTGGCCGGCGCGTTCGGCCAGGCGGGGAAAGAGGTCCAATATACGGGCGAGGTCCGTCGTAATCTCAGCATCACGTCGCACGAAAGCGCCGAGTTCCAGGTTTTCCATGACCGTCATCTCGGGAAAGACCTGCCGGCCTTGCGGAACCTGGGCGATGCCGAGCTTTAGACGCTGCTCGCTGTCGCGGGTCTCGAGGGGCACCCCGTCGAAGAGGATACGGCCGGCCTTCACCGGCAAGAGGCCCGACAGGCCGAGCATGATGGTGGTCTTTCCCGCACCATTCGCACCGAGCAGCGCCGTCACCTGGCCTGGCGGCACGGTGAAGGACACGTCCCGGATCGCGGTTGCGGCCCCATAGGCGATCTCGATCCTCTCGACCTGCAACATGGCTAATGCTCCACCGCGGCGGTGCCGAGATAGGCGGTGATCACGGCGGGATCGGCCAGCACGTCCTCCGGTGCGCCCGCCGCAATGACGAGGCCGTGGTTCATGACGGTGATGCGATCAGCGATGCGGCGTACGAGCGGCACGTTGTGCTCGACGAATAGCACCGAAATTCCAAGCTCGCCCGCGATCATGCGGACGAGGCTCGCGAGCCGATCGACCTCTTCGCTGCTTAGTCCCGCGGCGGGCTCATCGAGCAGGAGCAGTCGCGGTGCGGTGGCCAAGGCGCGCGCCACTTCCAGCAGACGCTGCTGGCCATAGGCCAGGCGCTCAGCGGGCACATCTTCGCTTCCGCTCAACCCGACCAGCCTCACCAGCTCCTCGACGCTGAGCGGAGCTACGCCCGTTTCGGCACGGTTCAGCCGCTGATGGGCGACGCGGATATTGTCGGCGACGCTCAAGCGGCCGAACAGCTGTGGGGTCTGAAAGGTGCGGGCGATGCCGCGGCGCGCGACCGCCGAGGGGGCCATATGCGCCAAGGGTACCGCGTTCAGAAAGAGCTCGCCCGCGGCAAGGCGCTGAAATCCGGAAATGCAGTTGATGACCGTGCTCTTGCCGGCGCCATTCGGGCCGATGAGCGCATGCACTTCCCGCGGGGCGATGGTGAGGCTTGCATTCGAGACCGCGGCAAGGCCACCGAAGCGCACCGAGACGTCGCGCATCTCCAGGAGATCCGTCATCGCTTGCTCCTGCCCCGGGAGAGGATTCCTGCGAGCCCGCCTGGAAACACCAGAAAGACGAAGAGGAGGCACAGGCCATAACCAAGCTCGCGCAGGCCCGGGAAGTCGATGAGGACACGATCGATGAGGGTGAGGACCACACCGCCGAGCACTGCCCCGGTGAGACTGCCGAAGCCACCCACCGCAATGGCGGTGAGCTGCTGCAAGGTCACGTCGAGGCCGAAGGAATAGGGATCGATGAAGCCGACCACAGCGGCAAAGAAGGCGCCGGCCAGTCCGGCATAGGCCCCCTGGATCGCAAAGGCGATCGTCTTGGCCATCCGCGGATCATAGCCGATGCTCGCCAAGGCCGTCTCCGAATCACCGAGCGCCACGAACATGCGGCCAAGGCGGCCCCGCTCCATCACACGGTAGAGATAGATTGCGACGGCGGTGATCGGCAGGAACAGCAGAAACAGATCGGCCGGCGATGCGAAGGACGTGCCCGCAATGACCGGTCGCGGCACGGCAAGCCCATCAGGGCCGTTCGTCAGCTGATCGGCATGGACGAGGATGAATTGGAAGATCTCGCCGAAACCGAATGTAATCATGGCGAGGTAGAGCCCGCCAGCCCGCCAGGCGACGAGGCTCGTTGCGGCCGAGGCAAGCGTTGCCGCGCCTATGGCCACGGGCAAAGCCTCGATGAATGAAAAGCCGTAGTGGAGCTGGCAGAGCGCCGATGCATAGGCGCCGATACCGAACAGCGCGCCGGTGAACAAGGCGAATTGCCGACTCACGCCGATGACGAGATTGAGACCCACCGCCAGCAGCACGTTCACGAGGGCCAAGTTCAGCGTGTAGAGCTGATAGTCCGATAAAAGGCGCGGCGCGATGAACATCAACAGGGCGGCTATGGCCAACCATAGCACTCCGGTTTGCACGTCCCCTTGCCAAGCCTGCAGCCGCGGCCGGCCAAGGGTATCCCCTGTTCCTGGCAATTTCCTCACCACGCCCCTGTGCTTCGTTATCTGATTGATGACTCGTGGGTCATCAATCATTGCCAAGGCCGGCGGGACTTGTCAATAATGTGGCGTTGCGGCGGATAAGGCTTGACCTTTGAGCCACAGCCAACAAGTTGCTCAGCCAATGATCACGTGCTTTAGGCCAGTGGTTCGCGTCGATGAAAGGATTTACGGGGGTGGAGGCAAGAAGACAGCCACGGCGGCCGCGCAAGAACCGCGCCGAGCGGTCGGAGGCCATTCGGCAGGCTCTGTTTCTGGCTGCTGCGCGGGTGGTCGGCCGCTACGGTTATGCGGACGCGTCGATCAGCAAGATTACGCAAGCGGCCAATGTCGCCCACGGCACCTTCTATAATTACTTCGAATCCCGCCAAGAACTCTTCGAGCAGCTGCTGCCGGCATTGGGCCAGCTGCTGCTTGCGCATGTCACCGAGAAAGTCGCACCGGTCCCGGGGGGACTTGCAAGAGAAGAGGCGAGGCTCGAAGCATGGTTCGACTTTCTCAGGCTGCATCCGGAATTCTATCGGATCCTGAACGAGGCCGAGGTTTTCGTCCCCACCGTGTTCCGGCGCCATGTGGAAACACTTGGCGAGGGATATATTCGCGCGTTGCGGAGAGCCAAGCGGCGCGGGGAGCTCAATGACTTCACCGATGAGGAGCTCGAGCCGATCGCCTATATCCTCTTGGCCGCGCGTTCCTATCTGAGCCTGCGCTATGCCAATGCCGAGGTGCCCGACACTGTTCAGACGGCTTACATGAAGCTGATCAGCCATGGGCTGTTTACGGAGGGCTCGGTGCAACCTGCTTCTGCGAGGAGTGCGCGCGGGGAAAAAGCGCGCGATGAGCGGCAGGAGCCGTAGCGGCGGGCCCGGCATCGGCGCCGTCCATCACACCAATTCGAGGACAAAGTCGAGGAAGGCCCGCACCTTTGCGGGGACAGGCTTGGCCGAGTGATAAAAGGCATAAAGCGGAAAGGTCTCGTCCGACCAATCGGGAAGGATCTGCACGAGACGGCCATCGGCAAGCATGTCGCGCGCATAAAGCTCAAGCAGTTGCGCTATCCCCTGCCCGCCCAGGGAGGCACCTAACAGGCTTCCCGTGTCATTGACTTGAAGATGTCCTTTGGCCGCTATCGGGACGGCCGCGTCGCCCTTCACGAATTCCCAGTCGAAGTGACGCCCTGTGCTCGGATCGCGCAGGAGCACGCATTCGTGCCCTTGCTCAAGATCCTTCGGATGCGCTGGCGCGCCACGACGCGCCACGTATTCGGGCGATGCGCAGGTAATCACGCGCGTCTCGAGCAGTAGCCTCCCGATGAGCGCCGAGGGATCCGGGACACCGAAGCGCACTGCCAGATCGAACCCGTCCGCGACGAGATCGCCCATCCGGTCCCTGACGCTCACCTCGACCGAGAGATCGGGATATCGGGACAGAAATCTTTCGAGGTTCGGAGCAAGTATGTAATGGCCGAATGCTCCGTCCACATTGACCCGCATCCGCCCCTGCACCACGGCTCTGGTTCCAGCCGCGAGAACCGCTGCTTCCTCGATACCGGACAGGTGTGGTGCGACGGCTTTGTAGAACCGCCGGCCTTCGTCGGTGAGTGTGATGGACCGCGCGGTGCGATTGAAGATGCGGATCCCGATCCGCGCTTCGAGGCGCGCGACCGCCCGGCTCACAGCGGGTTGCGTAAGGCCGAGGGCCTCACCGGCCCGCACGAAGCTGCCGGCCTCGATCACCGCCGAGAGAACGCCGATCCCGCTCAGGAGCCGCGAGTCGAAGGCCATAAGGCAAACTTTCAGTCATTCAAAGCCTGACCAGTATGCATTCTGATAATGCATGATCAAGAGTTAGAACGCAGCTCCAGCGGCAGCGCAATTTGTTGCCAGAGAGAGAAGGAGCAACATCATGACCAATGATGGAAGGACGGCGATCGTCACGGGCGCGTCACGCGGGATCGGCAAGGCCATCGCAGAGCGGCTGGCCCATGATGGCTTCGCCGTTGTCGTCAACTATGCAAGTCAGGCGGCAGAGGCCCAGCAGACGATCGAGTCCATCAAGGCTGCGGGTGGACGAGCCATCGCCATGCAGGCGGATGTGGCCGACGAAGCGGCCGTCGCGGCCATGTTCGATACCGCGACGCGCGAGTTCGGCGGCATCGACGTCGTCGTGAGCTGCGCCGGCATCATGGTGCTGGGTCCGGTCGCCGAATTCGACCTCGATGCATTCGACCGCATGCACAGGATAAATGTGCGCGGCACGTTCATTGTCGATCAGTTCGCCGCCAGGCACGTCCGCAACGGCGGTGCCATCATCAATGTCTCGACCTCGGCCGAGCGCCAGGGGCTCCCGGGCTATGCCGCCTATGCCGCCAGCAAGGGGGCGGTCGAAGCCATCGGCATGATCCTCGCCCGTGAGCTGCGTGGCCGGGACATCACGGTCAACACCGTCGCGCCTGGCCCGACGGCCACGGACCTCTTCCTGAATGGCAAGGACGAGGCCACCATCGATCGGCTCGCCAAGCTCAACCCGCTCGAGCGGCTCGGAACGCCCGCCGATATCGCCGAGGTGGTCTCGTTCCTGGCCGGACGCACGCGCTGGGTCAATGGCCAGGTCATCTACGCCAATGGCGGCATGAACTGAGCCTCACCAACGCAAAGCCAGGACGAAAGGAGGAAGATCATGGCAGCGCAACTGGACTCCCTTGCGCAACTGGCCTTGGCAAATGCGATCGGCCTTTTCGCCGGATGGGGCGTCCAGACGGTCGAGGCCCGTGTGCACCGGTTCTTCGCGAGATGAACCAGCGACGTGGCCGCACTCGGCACACCGCGGCTCTGGTCATAGAAATTGGTCACGGCTTCCGAGCATTGAGCCATGGCCCTTGTACAGAGGCCGAGAGAAGGCAAAGTGATGCGGCCAGCAGAACAAGGTCTTTAAGAAGGAACTGGCCTGGTGCCGCTGAGATCGCCGGAAAACCGCCCGCCGTCGCTTCTGCTACGCCAGGGGTGCTCAAGAAGAAGGTGAGCGTAATAAGATAGGTCGCAGCGGACATCGCCGCTCCCAATGCGGAAAAAACGGGCTGAAACGCCCCAAGGATGAGAGCAGCGGCGGTCGACAGTTCGATTATCCCGATGACGTAGCTCGCCCCTTGAACTCCGAACAGGGCATGCAGCCAGCTTATGATCGGGCTGTGCTCAATGAACGGTGCAATACCGGCTGCTTCGTATGCGGTGAACTTCATTCCGCCGAACCAAAGAAAGACAACGACCAAAGCCCATCTCAGCAGCGCCAGCACATTGAGAGAGCCAGCGCCTCTTTCAGCGATTTGAAGACGAACAGGGTTGGACATTTCCAATCTCATTTTGAGTTGAGTGTGCTTCGGGGGAAATGCAGTTTCACCGCCATTCCCTGATAGCGGCTCGCGGGTCTTGCACGATGCAAGACCTCAAACCTTGGTGGGGCCGATGCGTCCAGGGGATTATTTGATGGGCGTGGTCAGTGCTTTGTCATTGGCGTCGAGGATGAAGACAGCGAGCAGCTTTGCCGGCTCGGTCTTGCTCGCGTTGCGGCTGATGGAGTGGGTCGCACCCGGCGGTTCCGACCAGCTCTCACCTGCCGTATAGATTCGCGTCTCGCCGTCGTTCACCTTCGATTCGATCGCGCCCGAGATCACATAGGCGTAGATGAAAGCCGACTTGGCGTGGGTATGGGGTGCAGAGGCTGCGCCGGGTTGGTAATCAACTTCCACGGCGATCAGCGACTTGCCAGGGATATTGGGAATGGCCGCCTCGAAGTTCTTCGTAACGGTTTGCCCTTCGCCATCACGGGCCAAGACGGGGCCGGCCATCGAGATAGCGAGCGCAGTGCACGCGCCGGCGATCATGGTTCGAAACTTCATGAGTTTTCTCACTCTGAGTATCGGTTGATCTTTGTTCTTCATGCCGCCGTCACCTCCAGTCCGTGCTGCACTGCCGGACGCACAAAGCCACGGCCGAGGCCGACGCATTTCGGCAGAGCCAACCCTAGCCCCGCGCCTATGACCCGATGGGTTTCACACCGTATTTTTGATGGTAGGTGTTGCTGATCTCGTCCTGGCTGCGAGGAGGGCTGGCAAAGATATGGGCCGGCGACAGCAGCGGGCTGATCGAAGTGGTTTCGATTCTAACGACGTGATCGACAGGGTATTCGGGGCCGTTCGTCGCCCGAACCCAGTCGGCGATCATCAGATACTCGTCATCACCTGGCGGCAGTATCGAAGCACGGCCCTTAAATCGATAACCGCGTCTCTGAAAGATATCGACCACGTTGATTTCGATGAAGGGGCTGCGCCTCAGGTTCTGTATCGTCTGGGGCGATGCAATATCGGCGAAGTAGAGAGTACCGTTCGCGACCGTCAAAGACGCCTTCGGCGAAAGATTAGGCGTTCCGTCCTCGTTGACTGTCGCAACGAAAGACAGTATCGCCTGCTTGATGATCGCCTGCATGTCGGCAGTGATTTCAATCATAAATACCCTCGCTTCGCTCTTCACAGACCCTCTCTAGCTCGCCGTCACCTCCAGCCCGCGCTGCACTGCCGGACGTGCTAGGCCACGGTCGAGCCACGCCTGCACATGAAGAAAACGATCGAAGCCGACCAGCTCGCGCGCTTCGTAAAAGCCGATCAGGTTGCGCACCCAGCCGAGCAGGGAAATATCGGCGATGCTATAGTCGGCGCCCATCACCCAGTCGCGACCGGCGAGCCGTTCGTCGAGGACACCAAGCAGCCGCGCGGACTCCTTTGCGTAGCGATCGCGCGGGCGCTTGTCCTCATAGGCCTTGCCCGCGAATTTGTTGAAGAAGCCGACCTGGCCGAACATCGGCCCGACACCGCCCATCTGCCACATCACCCACTGGATCGTTTCGTAGCGGGTGTTCGGATCGGCCGAGATGAATCGTCCCGTCTTGTCGGCGAGGTAAAGGAGGATCGCGCCCGATTCGAACAGCGCGAGCGGCTTGCCGCTCGGCCCGTCGGGATCGTAGATGGCGGGAATCTTGCCGTTGGGGTTGAGCGCGAGAAAGGCCGGGTCGTGATTTTCGGCCGCCATGATGTCGATCCGATGCGGCTCATAGGCGAGGCCCGTTTCCTCCAGCATGATGCCGACCTTTACGCCGTTGGGCGTCGGCAGAGAAAAGAGCTGGAGCCGATCAGGGTACTGCGCCGGCCAACGCGCGAAAATTGGATGATCGAGCGTCACTTTCTTCCTCCTACGTGTGATGTCGCATCTCAGCGGCCGGCGCTTTGCCCACCGTCGATGTGCAGACTCTCTCCGGTGATAAACGGTGCAGAGCCGAAACAGGATGGCGATATCACATGTTCACTCATGCGTCCGATAGGCGAGAAGGCGCCGAGCGCTTCGTGATTTTCAGGCGCGTGCATCGGCGTCGATATTTCCCGAAGCAACGGCGTTCACATGAAATCTCTCACCTTCGGAGATCCTCACTGCAATCCTCTGGGGCTCAGACCGAGCCAGCCGGCGCAACGGCGGGAAAATCCTGCTCGGGATCGAACACGTTGTTGAAAAAATTCGTCAGAGAATACATGGCCACCAGCGCGACGATCTCCATGACGTTCGCATCCGTGTAGCCGGCATCGCGGACCGCCTTCACGTCGGCATCACTGACCTTGCCGCGGGTCTCGATGACCTTGCGTGCGAACTGGACCGCGGCATCGCGCTTGGGATCGCTCGCATGACCCTTCCGAGCAAGCATGATTTCATTGGCCGGCAGCTTGGCCATATGCTCGGCCGTGAAGCTGTGAACCGTCAGGCAGTAGTTGCAGCCATTCACTTCGGAAACAGCAAGGCCGATGCTGTCACGCGTCTTCACGTCGAGCGCCTTGCTCAAAGAGCCGAGCAAGGTGGCCCAGGCGTTGAACGCGATCGGGCTCTGCGCGAATGTCGCCATCATATTCGGGGTGAACCCGATGCTCTTGGTGAACGCATCGAGAGTCGGTTTGGAATGCGCCGGCACCTGGTCGGGCTTCAGAGCTGTAGCTCTTGGCATTCTAGTCTCCGCAATACTGATTTACTGACAGTCACACGAGATCCAGCACATCGGCCACCGGACGGCGGGGCTTTTGCGGCCAGTTGCCCGGACGCTCTGCACCCACGGACAGCAGCATCACGGGCACTTCATCCTCGGCCAGTCCGAACTCGCGGTGCACCGCTTTGTCATCGAAACCGATCATCGGCGTCGAACCCAAGCCCCATGAGCGAGCCGCATAAATCATCGCTGCTGCGCCGAATGTGGCGGTGCGCACCGCTTCATCGCGCTGGCGCTGCGGGAAATCCTGATACAGACCGCGGGCGGGGATTTCCCATTCCGGCACCATCTTTGCCGGCATGATGCCCGCTTCCACCACCGGTGCCAGGCGCTCCGGCACTACGCTGGAATCAGCCAACTGGCCGATGACGATGAAGGTCACGGCTGCTTCCGTGATCGCAGGCTGATCCCACGCGATCGGACGTAGACGAGCCTTGGCTTCCCGCGTTCGCACGGCGATGAAGCGCCAGTTCTGCAAGTGGAAGGAGGTCGGCGCAGTGGTGCCGATTCGGACCAACTCCCGAATCTGATCGTCGCTCAAGGTGGCGGCAGGGTCGTAGTACTTGGTGGCGGTTCGGCTCAAGATGCATTCGATGACGCCATTGGTCATGGGTGATTCCTGTGAGTGAAGGGATAGGTTGAATTGCCGGCCGATCTGGAGAGCACCGGCCGCGTGCATCGATAGGTGGGTGTCGTTCACGGACGAACGCGAATGACCGTCTTCCCGGCCCGCCGTTCGGTCGAGTTGAGGGCGGCGACAGCTTTGTCGAGGGTCGAGACGTTGCCGATATTCGGCCGCAGCCGTCCGTCCCGCACCCGTTGGACGATCTCACTCAATTGGGCACGATCGGCCTCGACAACGAAGTCGATCGCCAAGCCATCGGCGGGGCGCGCCTGGACTGGCCCAACGACCGACACCAGTGTTCCTCCGGCTCGAATCAGGCCTGCGGACCGCTTGCCGATGTCGCCGCCGATGACATCGAACACCAGGTCGACGCCGCCGACGTCTTCCAGCGCGTCGTTGTCAAGGTCGACGAACTCCTGCGCACCGTAGTCGAGCACTTTCTGACGGTCGGCCGCGCGTCCGGTGCCGATGACATACGCGCCGGCTTCGCGCGCGAGTTGCGTCACCATCGTCCCGACTGCGCCGGCCGCGCCGTGCGCGAGGACGCTCTGCCCCGCCTGAAGACGGCCGTGTTGGAAGAGGCCCTGCCACGCGGTGAGCCCCGAGATCGGCAGGCTCGCACCCGCCGTGAACTCGACGTCGCCCGGCAGCGGCGCGAGGTTACGTGCCTCGACGGCCGTATACTCCGCCAGGGTGCCGTCGCGATACCAGTCGGCGAGGCCGAGCACCCGCTGTCCGACCGACAGTCCCGTCGTACCATAGCCGAGGGCGGTGACCACTCCGGCCAGCTCGTGGCCGGGGATCGACGGTGTTCGGTCACGGCCGGCGCGATCGGTCCAGGTCGAGGGCCACTCCATCTCGGTCGGGACGAATCCCGATGCATAAATCTGAACGACGACGTCGTTTATCGCTGCCTGCGGCTCGGGCCGCTCCACCAGCTTCATCCCAGCCAATCCCGCGGCCTGGTCCGTCACAATGATTGCCTTCATCGTCCACCTGCCTGTGTGTCGTAGCTCGTCATCTTGGGAATTACATTGCAGACGAGCTAAAACAGGGCGCACGCGTGAAGTTCAGCGTGCTTGTAACCGCTAGAAGGGGCTGAACCTGGTGGAGCTCCATTGGATGTCACCGTCAACTATTGCTGGCGCTACCGCGCACCTGTGATGTCGATGCCGCTCACGCTGCGCGCAAAAGCGCTACATCTGAAAAGCACGTTGCCACTGGTGCCGGCGCGACGAAACCCGCGTCAGGCGTCCCTGGACGAGCGGACACGCATTCGGGATTCCAGAGCTGCCCAGCGTCGGATCAGTGCACAACCGTGCACGAACGTGGCTAGAGCGTTCCGCTTTCCGTTGAATCGCGAAACCGCGTCTCAAGTTCTTGCTTGAGGCATGCCTGCGGGGAGAGATGGCGCGGACGCGCGGTGTTTGGGCTCAAGTGCCCTTATCACCCTCACCGTTCTTCATGCGCTGCCGGTATTGGCTGGGATCAACCTCGTAGGCTTTGCGGAAAGCGCGCACGAAGCTCGACCGGCTTTCGTAGCCGGCGTTGTAGGCCACAACCTCGATGGGGGCTGACGTCGTCGTAAGCTCGAGCGCCGCCTGCCGCATCCTGAGGTCGCGAAGGATCACCATGGGCGAACGGCCGAAGATCGCCGAGAACCGCGCCATGAATGCCGACCGACTGAGACCCGCGCTATGCGCCAGGCTCTGAACCGTGTGGGCGGCCCCCGGACGCGCCACCATGTCGGCGAATGCACGCGTGATCTGCCGGTCCGTGAGAATCGAAAAGCGATCAGTCCAGCTGCGGGAGGATTTCATCGACCGCCTCACCAGGGCGATGATGACCTGCTTCAGCAGGGACGCCGTCATGGCGCCCATGCCGATTTCCTGAGCGCAAAGCTCCTCGATCGCTTCGCGAAGCTTCAGGTCGATCTTGTCGGTCGGCTCGAATTTCTCGACCACAGGCTCTCGCAATTCGCGGAACAAGCCGACGGATTGCCCGAAGGATGCGTTGAAGAAGCCGCAGATCTGGATGACCTCTGGTTGTTCGTTGGGTATTCCGATGCGCAATACCCCATCATGCTGCCTCCAGCAATCGCGGGAGATGAGCCTCTTCTGGCCGGTGGGTCCGTCGACTTCAATCGTGAACGGGGTATTCGGAGGCTTGATAATGAGCAGATGAGGCTCGAGCGACATCCAAGGCCCATTGCCGATCGAGATTCGTCCCCTGCCACTGATTGTGTAATGGATCGCCGGCGCGTCCATCGTCCCCATCTCGGCGCGATAGTCCGATGGAATCAGCATCTCGGTGAGCGCGACGACATCGATCTCAAGCGCCCGCATGAGGTTGTTCAGGTCGGCCGCGGCGAGCTTAACGGCAGAGACGGCAATCGTCGAATCGGTCCGCTCTTCCTGTCTGCTTCCGGCCTGCGATTTGGTCGTGTCTTGCATAGGAAGTTGTTTACAAGATCGCACCGTTAATCCAGTAGGCGAATTATGACTTTACACTTGAATCGGACTTTGGGGCACGTTGAAAGGACTCTCCGCTGCAGCCGATCCGTTTGATATACGGGGTCGATCTCGAGCGAGAGGGTGCGCCAGCATCCCTGGAGGGGACTCCCCGCTCGCTGCGCTAATAGGCCTGATTAACGTGGGGAACGTGCCTTGCCAGAGACCCGCGGCCCATTCCAGACTCTTGAATATTCCTAACGGACAGGGCAGCCTCGCGGGCCAATCAAATGAGAAATCGAGAAACATGAAGATAGCCCTCGTAATATTTTTCCTTACAACACAGAGCAGCTATCTCGACAACACCGAGGCCGATGCGACTGAAGGGGCCTTTGATACAATTCAGTTTCTGGCAACAGATCGCGGGGCCTGGCGTATCAAGACTTATGCGATAGACCAGGACGTGCATGTCTGGTCTATTGCTGGGACTCCCGGTGATATCGTCGCGTTAGCTCGACAAAATACCGAGAAACATTACGGCGACGTGCTCGCGGAGGGCTACGTCATCGAGACCACTGAGGGCGTTGAAGGCGTGCGGAGCGAACTTCGTAAGCGCGGGCTCTCAGATCATTTGGAAATTGCGGAGAACGGCATGCTGTTCTGGGCTCCAGAGGGAACGCAATATCGGACCAAATCAAAGCCGCAGTGAACTTGGTCTTTGCCAGCGATGAGTTCATTCGGGGTGGAACGACGCACGTCTCCCACCCAGCAAACCCGGCTCGCAGCGCCCCCAGCGCGCGCATGCGATTGCTCTTCGGGATCAGCGCCACCACGAATGTCTTTTTCTAAAGCGCCGGTCGCGAGGCGGAAAAATGACCTCACGCACCGGGTGAGTCTCATCGCTCCACACGAGTTTGAACCCAATTCCACAAAACCCCATGTCCTTGATCTGGTCAATGAATCCGGCCTGCATATACAAGTTCGATGCTCGGTAGGGCAGTTTGAAGATGAGCTGATTCCCAACAGCTTCCTGGCGAAACACATAGCGCTCAATGTTCAGGATATCGCCGTCGTCGAAGCGTATGATTTTCGACCGATTTTCGTCTAGCGCATCCAAGACGGTCGTCGCGTTAAATAGCTCCAGTCCATCACCGCCCTTCAGCGGCAAGAACTCACCATATGGCCTCATTATCTCGCGCAGGCTGTCGGCCGCGTCGGAGCGAAGAATGAGGACATGCGACCCATACCATGGAAAATCAGAATATCCCCGTGGCGTACCCTTGTCGTCCTCAGTGAGGAGGTCCATTCCGATAGGGGTCCAGTGAAGTTGATGCTGCCCGCGAAGATCCGACAGCACATGATTATCCTCCAGCACCTTCGGCATGGTCCATTCCTGTCCGTCGGCGAGGGTTAACTCATAGACTTTCATCATCTCACCGCTGAGTGATCCCTTCCCGAAGCGGCTCCTCGAACTGCTCCCCTCCCGGCCGCCACCGCGATCGCGGTTGCAATGGAAACGGTGAGGTTGGACTAAGCTTGAGCAGGCGCCGAGGAGACACCGTGGCCAAACTCACGCTTACCATACCTGCGCTTTACCTGGCCCTTGTTGGCCGGGCGCTAAGGGTCTTTCCGATGGAGTTCGGCCGCGACGCTGTGCAGACTAAGCTATGACGGTTTCAAAAACAGCAGGATCAATATGGGTAAGGGCCGTCGGCCGTGACGGTACATGCGATCTATGCCCACTGATAGGTATCGATAGGCCCAGTCACGAAAATTATTTTATTTCAGCGTCTTACGTCGCACTCTGGCGTAAAATGGGCGGCGTTCGGATGGGCCTGAATCATTCCCACTCGATTGTTCCCGGCGGTTTGCTCGTCACATCATAGACGACGCGGTTGACGCCGCGCACCTCGTTGATGATGCGCGTGGCGGTGCGGCCCAGGAAGTCCATGTCGAAATGGTAGAAATCCGCCGTCATGCCATCGGTCGAGGTCACGGCCCTGAGCGCCAGGACGCTCTCATAGGTGCGGCCATCGCCCATGACGCCCACCGTCTGCACCGGCAGAAGCACGGCAAAGGCCTGCCAGATCGCATCATAAAGGCCGGCTTTGCGGATCTCATCGAGATAGATGGCATCCGCCTGGCGCAGGATGTCGAGCTTCTCGCGGGTGACCCCGCCGGGACAGCGGATGGCCAGCCCCGGCCCGGGAAAGGGATGACGGCCGACGAACCGCTCCGGCAGGCCGAGCTCGCGGCCAAGCGCGCGCACCTCGTCCTTGAACAGCTCGCGCAGTGGCTCGACCAGCTTCATGTTCATGCGCTCGGGCAAACCACCGACATTATGGTGGGATTTGATGGTCTGCGAGGGGCCGCCGTGGAAGGAGACGCTCTCGATCACATCGGGGTAAAGGGTGCCCTGGGCCAGGAAATCAGCCCCGCCCAGCTTCTTTGCCTGTTCCTCGAAGACCTCGATGAACAGCCGGCCGATGGTCTTCCGCTTGACCTCGGGATCGGCCTCACCCTCCAGCGCGCCGATGAAGCGGTCAGAGGCGTCCACGTGAATGAGGGGAATATTGTAGTGGTCGCGGAACATGGAGACCACTTCCTGCGCCTCGTTGAGCCGCATGAGGCCATGATCGACAAAAACGCAGGTCAGTTGCTCGCCGATTGCTTCGTGAATCAAGATGGCGGCAACCGAGCTGTCGACACCGCCGGACAGAGCGCAGAGCACGCGGCCCTCGCCCACTTCGCGGCGGATGCGCTGCACCGCAGCCTCGCGGAAGGCGGCCATTGACCAGTCGCCCTTTATGCCGGCCACCTGATGCACGAAATTGGCGATCAGCTTGGCCCCATCCGGGGTGTGCACCACCTCTGGATGGAACTGGACCGCGTAGATGCGTCGCTCGTCATCAGCAATGGCGGCGAAAGGCGCGCCGTCGGAGGTGCCCACCACACGGAAACCTTCCGGAATGGCCGTCACCCGGTCGCCATGGCTCATCCAGACCTGATGGCGCTCGCCCTTGCGCCACACGCCGTCGAACAGGCGGCAATCGTCCCTGACCTCGAGGAAAGCCCGGCCGAATTCCCGGTGATGGCCGCCTTCGACCTTGCCGCCGAGCTGAGCGCAGATCGTCTGCTCGCCATAGCAGATGCCAAGCACCGGCAGGCCCGCATCGAAGATCGCCTGGGGCGCGCGCGGCGAGCCCATGTCCAGGGCGCTTGCCGGGCTGCCGGAGAGGATCACGGCGCGCGGCTTGATGCGCGAAAAAGCTGCTTCCGCCGACTGGAACGGCACGATCTCGGAATAGACGCCTGCCTCTCGTACCCGGCGGGCGATCAGCTGGGTGACCTGGCTGCCGAAATCGATGATCAGAACAGTGTCGGACATGCAAGTGCTTTCATGGCTAGGGGGCTGAATGACGCCTGCTGGCGGATCATCGTCCAGCCTCGATGACCGCTATATAGAACCCGTCCGTCCGGTGAACAGCGGGGGTGAGCAAAAGCCCATGGGGATCGGCAGAAGCGGACACGGGCGCATCACCGCCAATCGCCTCCGCCCAGACTTCAGCCCAGGGCAGAACGCGGAACCGAGAATGGCGCTCAAGGAATGACGCGACCTGATCGCCATTCTCCTCGGCGAGCACCGAGCAGGTTATGTATATGAGCCTGCCGCCCGGCTTGACCAGAGCAGCGGCCTTGTCCAGCACGTCGCGCTGGTCCTGCAATCGTTGCTCCAAGGCTTGCGGCTTCAAGCGCCATTTCGCATCAG
This sequence comes from Rhodoligotrophos sp. CJ14, assembly GCF_038811545.1. Classification (GTDB taxonomy): domain Bacteria; phylum Pseudomonadota; class Alphaproteobacteria; order Rhizobiales; family Im1; genus Rhodoligotrophos; species Rhodoligotrophos ferricapiens. The sequence continues at coordinate 4,177,990 of NZ_CP133319.1, read as the reverse complement.
GATGCCTGCGCCATGCGCCCGTGCCGGTGCAAGGTGCATCCACCACCACGCGGTCGAGCCTGCCGCCCAGGCCATCCAGGCGCTCGGGCTCGTGCGCACCGATCACCTGCACATTGCGCGCCGATGCCCTCGTCATCCGCGCGAAGATCGGCTTCAGCCGGCTTGCGTCGGCATCATGGGCATAGATCTGCCCCTTGTTCTCCATGGCGGCCGCCAGGGCGAGGGTCTTGCCGCCGGCGCCCGCGCAGAGATCGGCCACCTGCATGCCCGGGCGCGCTGCCACCAGAAGGGCGGCCAGTTGCGATCCCTCGTCCTGCACCTCGAATTGTCCGCGCTCATGGGCCGCGTCACGCTCAATATTTGGGGAGCGGCCGAGCCCCTCGGGTGGCGCGAGGCGAAGGCCAACCGGGGATAATCGCGTTGGCTCGGGCGCGAAACGGGCCAGCGCCTTAAGCACCTTCTCGCGGCTCGCTTTCAGCGTGTTCACCCGAAGGTCGATGGGCGCCCTTTCGCTCAAAGCGGCCCCCTCCGCCGCCGCGCGCTCGCCGAAAACGCGGGCGAGGGAGGGGCCTAGCCATTCGGGATAGTTGCCGAGCACCCATGGCTCATGGGCCGGCGCATCGCTGGCGGCCAGTCGCTTGCGCTCGGCATCGCTCAGGGGCGCGGGTCCATGAGGAACGTCGATGAGGCGCGCGAGCCCGTCTTCGTCGAGCTGCAAGAGCTCGGCCGCAGCCGCCAGAGCGAGCGCGCGTGACGCATCATCCTGCATCCGAGCCGCCAAGCTGTTTCGGCGACGGAGCGCGTCGAAGACAAGGTTGCCTATGGCTGCCCGGTCGCCGGCGCCGGCGAAGCGGTGCATCCGGCCCCAATCCTTGAGCGCCTCGCTTGCCGGACGATGGCGGTCGATCACGTCGGTGAGGACTTCGATCGCCGCCTCAATGCGTGCGCCCGGCGTCATCGTTGCGGAGCCGCAGAATTCACCCGGTTCACAGCCGCGTCGGATAGTTCGGCGATTCGCGGGTGATCACCACATCATGCACGTGGCTCTCGCGCGCGCCGGCCGAGGTGATCTGGACGAACTCGGCCTTGTTGCGGAACTCGGCGAGGTCGGCTGCACCGGTATAGCCCATGGCGGCCCTCAAGCCGCCGACGAGCTGATGCAGCACGCTGGCAAGCGGCCCCTTATAGGGCACCTGCCCTTCGATGCCCTCCGGCACGAGTTTGAGCTGGTCCTTCACATCCTGCTGGAAATAGCGATCGGCCGAACCGCGGGCCATGGCACCGAGCGAGCCCATGCCGCGATAGGCCTTATAGGACCTGCCCTGATAGAGAAACACCTCACCTGGGCTCTCATCCGTTCCGGCCAGAAGCGAGCCGACCATGGCGACGCTGGCCCCCGCCGCGAGCGCCTTGGCAAGGTCACCGGAATATTTGATGCCGCCATCGGCGATGACGGGAACGTCGGCTTTGTGGGCCTCGGCAGCACTTTCGAGAATGGCCGAGAGCTGAGGGACACCAACCCCCGCCACGATGCGGGTCGTGCAGATCGAGCCCGGACCGATGCCGACCTTGATCGCATCGGCGCCCGCATCGATCAGCGCCCTGGTGGCCTCGGCGGTCGCCACATTGCCGGCGATGACCTGCACCTTGTTGCTGAGCCGCTTGATGCGGCGCACCTGGTCGATCACGTGCTGGGAATGGCCATGGGCCGTGTCCACCACGACCAGGTCCACGCCTGCATCGATCAGATGCTCGGCGCGCTCAAAGCCCTGATCGCCGGTGCCGGTCGCCCCAGCCACCCGCAAGCGACCTTGATCATCCTTGCAGGCATTCGGGTGTTTCGCCGCCTTCTCGATATCCTTCACCGTGATCAGGCCGACGCAGCGGAAATCGTCGTCAACGACCAGGAGCTTCTCGATGCGATGCTTGTGCAGAAGCCGCTTGGCCTCCTCGCGATCGACGGTTTCGCGCACCGTCACGAGATTCTCGTGGGTCATCAGCTCGGACACGCGCTGGCGCAGGTCAGTGGCAAAGCGCACGTCGCGATTTGTGAGGATGCCAACCAGCTTCCCCGCACCGCCGCCGCCCGCGCCGTTCCGCTCGGTGACCGGAATGCCTGAAATTCCATGGCGGGCCATCAATTCCAGGGCCTCGGCGAGAGTTGCCTCCGGCGCGATGGTGACGGGATTGATCACCATGCCGGATTCAAACTTCTTAACGCGGCGCACATGCTCGGCCTGAATCTCCGGATCCATGTTCCGATGGAGCACGCCCAGGCCTCCGGCCTGCGCCATGGCAATGGCAAGTGGCGCTTCGGTCACGGTGTCCATCGCCGAGGAAATGATCGGGATGTTCAGCTTGATGTCGCGCGTCAGATGGGTGCGCGTGTCCACCTCTGCGGGCAATACTGACGATGCAGCAGGCTTCAGAAGCACGTCATCAAAGGTCAAAAACAAGGGAAAAGACGTCGCCGCTGCGGGGATCGCCATTATGCCAGCCTCCGTACGAGCCAATGTCTCGGCTCGATGCTCATCTCACGGATTGGATATCCGTGCCGGGCCCCTGGGCCCAAGGATGGCGAGCGTCTTTAACACCGCCTGGCGTTTTTGGAAAGGGTTTAGCACGCATATTCTTCCCCGCGTCCTGCGCATAGCTGCAGTACGGGTAGGCTTGTTGACGCGATTTCCAAGCAACAGCATTTTCAAGACCAGGAATTTGTACATATGCCTCGCCAACGCCTGATCGCCCTTATCGTCGCCTGCGCGCTGTTCATGCAGAATCTGGATTCGACGGTCCTCGGCACCGCGCTGCCGGCCATCGGTCATTCATTCGGCGTCGATCCGCTCAGCCTGCACCTCGCGATGACGGCCTATCTGCTGAGCCTTGCGGTGTTCATGCCGATCTCGGGCTGGATGGCAGACCGGTTCGGGGCGCGGCGCGTATTCTGCTATGCGGTGTTCTTATTCACGGTCTCGTCAATTGCCTGCGGCCTTGCACCGAATGTCACAACGCTGATCGCCGCGCGCGTGCTGCAGGGCATAGGTGGCGCCATGATGGTGCCGGTCGCGCGGCTCGTGCTCGTGCGCAACGTGCCAAAATCCGAGCTGGTGGGGGCCATGGCGTGGGTGACGATGCCGGCGCTGGTCGGGCCGGTGCTCGGACCGCTGGTCGGCGGCTTTCTCGTGACCTATGCCAGCTGGCACTGGATCTTCTGGATCAATGTACCGTTCGGGATCATCGCCATCACCATGGCGCTGGCCTTCATTCCCGAGGTTCAGGAACAGGACGTTCCACCGCTCGACCTTTCCGGCTTCCTGCTTTGCGGGCTCGGTGTGGCCGGGCTCGTGTTCGGGCTCGAAAATTTGGGCGATGGCGCGATGCCGCTTCAAATTTCGCTGCCCGCGGCGGGGCTGGGGACTTTGCTGCTTGCCGCCTATGTCTATCACGCCCGGCACATGTCCAATCCGATCATCGATCTGCGCCTGCTCAAGTTCGCAACGTTCCGCGCGAGCGTCCTGGGGGGTAGCCTGTTCCGGATCGGGGTCGGCGCCCTCCCCTTCCTATTGCCGCTGCTACTGCAGGTGGGCTTCGGCAGGAGCGCACTCGAATCAGGCGCGGTGACTTTTGCGGCAGCCGCGGGCGCCCTGGTCATGAAAGCGGCGGTCGGCCGGGTGTTGAGCGAGTGGGGCTTTCGCAATGTGCTCGTTTGGAATGCGTGGCTCTGCGGCCTCAGCATGGCGGCATGCGCCCTGTTCACGCCATCCACTCCGTATTGGGTGATGGTCGGTATCCTGCTCGTCGGAGGACTTTTCCGGTCGCTGCAATTCACCGCTCTCAACACGATCGCCTTTGCCGATATCCCTCAGCGCATGCTCTCGAACGCCACAGGTTTCATCAGCATGGCGCAGCAACTTGCGCTTAGCATCGGCATCGCGCTCGGCGCTGCGCTTCTACAGTTATCCATGCTGTTGACCGGCGGTGAGGTCACGACCGACACCTTCACCCCGGCCTTCATTGCCGTTGGGGTCATTTCAGCTGTGGCCTCGCTGACATTCATGCGATTGCATCAGGACGCGGGCGCCGAAATGTCGGGCCGGGCCGTGCAGACCGCCGGCCATTCCGGCGCGATGGGCGGAAGCACGCCCGCCGCCGTGGCGACGCGCGATCCGGCACTGGATGAATAGACCGGCCGAGCAAAGCTCGGGAGGATCAGGAAGCGCGGCCACGAAAGCCCGTGGCAAGCACATAGAGCTCTGCCGATTCCGGACGGCTCGCCTTGGGCTTCACATGCCGAACCGTTTTGAAGGCGCGCTTCATTCCAGCCAGGAGCTCATGCTCCGTGCCGCCCTGGAAAACCTTGGCAAGGAAGACGCCCCCGGGGGCTAGAACCTCATAGGCGAAGTCAAGGGCTGCCTCGCAGAGCGCCATGACCTTCAGATGATCTGTCTTGGCGTGCCCCGTTGCCGGTGCCGCCATGTCCGACATCACCACATCCGCCTCGCCGCCAAGCGCGTCGATGATCGCATCCGGGGCGGTGCGATCAAGGAAATCGAGGATGATCGAGGTCACGCCGGGGAGGTTTTCGAAGGCATTGATGTCAAGTGCCACCACGCGGCCACGGCCTTCGAGGGATCCCACCCGCTTGGCGGCGACCTGGGACCAGCCGCCGGGTGCTGCGCCGAGGTCCACCACCCGCTTGCCGGGCTGGAGCAAGTGGTATTTATCGTCGATTTCGATGAGCTTGAAGGCGGCGCGCGACCGGTAACCTTGGCGTTTTGCCTCAGCCACATAGGGATCGTTCAGCTGGCGCTCGAGCCAGAGCTTCGAGGAAACGGTGCGCTTCTTCGCCGTCTTCACGCGCACGGCAAGCTGCCGGGATCCGCCCCGGCCAGGCGTTTTCGTCATCAGATTGCCCCTAGCTCGGCAAGGGCGGGCGAATGCCCCGGCTCGATGCCGAAGGTGCCATCCTCGACCATCAAGGTGGTGAGAATGCCTTCACGCAGGCCCCTATCGGCCACGCGGATCAGCTCGCTCGGCCACAGGGCCTGAATGCCCTCGAGAATGGCGCATCCCGCAAGCACGAGATCGGCGCGATCCTTGCCGATGCAAGGGCTTGCCGCACGCTCGGCATAGGACATAGCGAGGAGCTGACGGGTTACCCGCCGCACGTCCTCACGCTTCAGCCAGCAACCATCCACCCGGTTGCGGTCATAGCGCATGAGAGAGAGATGCACGCCGGCAATGGTCGTCACCGTCCCCGAGGTGCCTAGGAGATGATCGGGGGGTGACTCAGGGCCCGCGCCGCAGACCTCGGCGAAGCGGCGCAAGGGCGCTTCCACATAATCGAGCATGGCGTCGAAATCTTCCGGGGTCACATCGATGCCACCGAACATTTCGGCCAGCGTGACCACCCCGAAGGGCAGCGAGGTCCAGTTCACAATACGGTAGCTGCCTCGATCAAGGGCCAGCCACATCAGTTCCGTCGAGCCGCCGCCGATATCGAAAACCAGCGCGGTCCGGGCATCGGGCGCCAGCAACGCTGCAGACCCCGCCACTGCCAATTCAGCCTCAAGGCTGCGATCGATGATCTCCAGCCGCAAGCCCGTTTCGCGTTCCACCCGGTCAATGAAGCTCGAGCCGTTGGCAGCCATGCGGCAGGCTTCCGTCGCGATCAAGCGCCAGCGTGATACGTTCTGCCAAGCCAATTTGCCAGCGCAGACTCGCAAGGCGTCGATGGTGCGGCTCATGGCAAGCTCGCTCAAACGGCCGCTGCCGCTCACCCCTTCACCAAGCCGGACGATGCGCGAAAAGGCATCGATCACCTTGAAGCCGCCAAGCGCCGGCCGTGCAATCAAAAGGCGGCAATTGTTCGTGCCGAGGTCCAAAGCGCCATAGACGGGATAATGGTCGTTCCTGCGGGGCATGCGGCCGCCAGGGCGCCTAGCCTCGGCCACTGATTGGGCAACGCGAGGGGCCCGCGCACAGAGCAGGCCGCCCGCCCCTTGCACCGAGGCGGGGTCTGTCAGTTGAGGCTGCAGGCCACCGTTCGTGACGGTATTCGTGGCCAGGGCCTTTCGCGAGCGCCGCCGTGACCTGCGGCGTCTCCTTCGCCCCTTCTGCGCGCCTTGATCCCCTCCGGTCGTCGTGATCACGGCCATCACCCAGCGGCTGAAACATCGGCCACAGGGTTAACGCCAGGGCCGGATCTGCCGCCTTCAAAATTGTTTGTCGCCTTCATCCTAGCAGCTTGCACCGGAAGGTAAAGCAAGCAGCGCACGGAGGTTGGCCTTTTCCGGAACCCGGCATGGCATTGCGCCGCCGAAATCCCGCCTTTACGGCCCTGCTAACCATTCTCTAATAATTTTAGTAAACAGGTTAACCGGTGGTTTGCCCCTTAGTCGCTAGGTAGTTGCTCGAATGGGCAAGATTGGTCAGTCTTCATGAGCAGCCAGCATCCCCGCCTGCTCACCGGAACCGCGACCGGTCGCGACTCTCTGCTCGCACGCTATAGCCGCGACATGCATCGAGACATGCAGCAAGCCGCCTTGCATAGAAAAACTGAAACAGCTGGTGAGACCGCACTGATGGAGGTGGAAGTCGCGACCAAAGCCAAATCGGACTTCATCGCTCGCATGAGCCATGAGTTGCGCACACCGCTCAACGCTATCATGGGCTTTGCGCATATCCTCTCCCATACGCACAAGGCTGATCAGAGAACGCAGGAATATACCGGATACATCAAAGAAGCTGCCGAGCACCTGCTCGATACGGTGAACCGCATGCTGGATCTCTCAAAGATCCAGGCCGGCAGCCTGGTGCTGGCGCGGGATTCCTTCCATGTGGAGGAGATCGTGCCTTCAGCCATTCAGGCTGTCGAAGAGCAGGCACGACAGCGCGGGATCGAGATCGTCACCGAGCTTGCCGGCGATCTCGGCCCAATCGAGGGGGATGCCGCGCGCATCAAACAGATGCTGGTGAATTTACTCTCGAACGCGGTGAAATTCAGTCACGAAGGCGGCCTCGTCAGAATTGGAGCCGATATGGAGAGCGAACAGCTTGCTCTCTCGGTTGCCGATAATGGAATAGGCATGACGCCGAGCCAGGTGCAGGCGGCCGTGTCGCCCTTCGGCCATGGTTATGCGGTGAGCCGCCGTGGCCATGAAGGCATAGGTCTCGGGCTCGCCTTCTGCGCGGCGGTTATCCACCTCCACCGTGGACGACTGGATATTCGCAGCACTCCCGGAGAAGGCACGGTGGTGACTGCGCATCTGCCCACCAAACTCACCGCACATCACGGCAAGCAGCCTCCGGAATGAGCACGCAACAGCAGGCGATCGGCTCGGAGCACGCGGATGCGCAATCCACTCATCGCGTGGGCCAGATCGTGGCTGTGACCAGCACCCAGGCCATCGTGCTGCTTGAGGGCGATCCATCCGGCGCCGCTTTACGGGATCCGCCTGATATCGGCACATTGCTGAAGCTCGGCGCGCCTCAGTCGGCCAATGTTGTCGGTCTCGTAACGGCGATGAATGCGCCCGCGCCGAGAAGCGAGGATGATCTCCGATTGCTCGAGGTCGAGTTCCTGGGCGAGCTGTCGCGGCAGGGGAGCAGCTTCACCGGACGGTTTCGCCGCGGCGTCTCAATCTTTCCCGTCTTGGACGATGGAGCATTCACCCTCGCGCCGTCAGATCTTGCTGATCTGTTCAGTCCGGCGGCCGCGCAGCCAGACATCCAGCTCGGGGATATTGCAGGTTTTCCGGAGATGCCGGCCATGTTCGGCATCGGGCAACTCCTTCAGGGCCATCTTGCCATTGTCGGTGATCATGGCAGCGGCAAGTCTTGCGCCGTCACTCTCCTGTTGCGCCGGCTGGCCGAGGCGGCACCGCGAGTGCGCGCCGTCGTTCTTGATATCAAGGGTGAGTACGGACCAGCGCTCGGCGATCGAGCGGAAGTGATCGGCCGTGGCCGGTTGCGCCTGCCTCTCTGGCTGCTGAGCCCAGCAGAGCTGACACAGCTGCTGCTTCCCGAACGGACCGACATCGCAGCCTGCCATATCTCGGTTAGCCGTCTCATTGGGCGGGCGAACGCGCTCTATAGGGCGCGAAACACGACAGGTCATCCGCTTCCCGATCGGTCCGGCTTCATCGCGGGCGGCTGGTTGCCCCTGCCCTATGAGACAGCCGATCTTCTCGCCGCAATCGAAGATGATGAGGCGCATTCGGACGCGGATGCTCATCTTGCAAGACAGCTTGCTGATCGGATCGGCGCGATCTCTCACGACCCTGGCTTCTCATTCCTGTTTGCGCCGGGTGGGAGCGAGACGGAAATCCTGGGGCAGATCTTTCAGATCCCTCAGCAGAGCAAGCCGATCACGGTCCTTGATCTGGCGGGCCTGCCGTCCGAGGCTATGCATATCGTTGTCGCCGTGATCACGCGTCTGGCCCTTCGGCTCGCCCGGTTGAGCGGCGGGCAAGTGCCAGCAATTGTCGTCTGCGAGGAGGCCGAGCGCTTTGCGCCGGGCGATCCCGTTGCGCATCCGCCATCCGCCAGACAATCCCTGTTGCAGCTTGCGTGCGACGGTGAGGCGCTGGGCCTCTCCCTGATCATGGTCAGCGCCGAGGCATCGAAGATCGAACCGGCCGTTCTGTCTCGCTGCAAAAGCTTGATGGCCATGAGATTGAGCCGCGAGCGGGACCAGAGTTCGGTCCGCAGCATGGTGTCTGGCCTATCTCCAGGCTGGGCAGGGCTCCTGGCAGTTGCGGCTGACGGCGAAGCCATTCTGTTTGGCGCGGCATTTCCGGTGCCCACACGGATCCGTCTCGATCCATTGCCGCCGGAGAACTGCCCGGCAAAGCCCATATCAGCCCTGTTGGCTGGCGGAGAGGGCGAAGCGTTCCGGCTTGATGTGCCTTCAAATGAGCCGTACCCGCCGCATAAGCCAGCAAAGGCAGAGGACGTCTCCACGGCAGTGTTACCGGATCGGCCATCGCCTATGATGCATGAAAGGCGGCAATCCGGGCAGATGGAGCGCAATACCGTCATCCGTTTCGCTGCCGAGGAGATCTCGTCGCGAGAGGGGACGCGTGATGGATATGCAGCAACGTCCACTACCGAGCGCTTCGCATCCGCCGTCAGGCCGCGGACAGGCGCGGGCTCCATCGACTGGCGAAGCTTGCGCAACCGGATCATCGGCATATCCGGCGAGCGATAATCCGGTCCACTGCCGCTCCCGCAAGGATCTAGGAAGGACAGAATGTCGCCATGATGAGACATTGTTCTTTGGGGAATTGCAATCTGTGGTTGAACATCCATATATCGGTTGTCCCTTTGCGCGGTTGTCTCCGTTTCGAGACCACGCAAAATCCTATATTTTTATGAGAGCATACCCCGTGTTTAGATCGGTTTATCCATCTCCATTCGCAAAAAAGAGCTCCACAACCATACCGGCAGATCCAGGCATTCGTCCGCAATTCAGCAATGCTGCATTGGGCCCCCACCCCCTCGGGAACGTGGCGCCCAGCAAAGCCGTACCGGGATTGGGAAGCGGATTTCGGCCACAGACCACAATTGCCGAACCGAAAGCCGTTCTCCACGAACAAACCGGCAAGGTTGCCAAGCTCATCGGCCTGTTTCAGGGAAATGGCCAGACGAGCCAGCACAGCGTGAGCCATGATCCCTCACTCCACCCGGAAAAACCGGTGGGCGTACTCAAGACCGCTTTTTTGGATCCGGCCCATGGGAGCAATGGACACCTCAGCGCCGCTACTGCGAACGCCCAGTCTCCCTCTCGGATGCCAATCGATGCCGGTTTCAAGGCAAGGCTCGAGAACATCTATCGCAATGAGCCGTCCCGCCCTGTTCCGGTCAAGCATGCCGGACCGCAGGTGAAAGCTGAGCCAGTGCCGACGGACCATGGCCATCAGAAGATCGGCTCCACCCAAAGCCAGCCGGACCATTCAGCCAGCACGCTGACGAAGGCCGTTTCAACGCCCAACCTCGCCGCGGGCGAACATCACGACATTGCCAAGGTGCCACCACCGCCGCCGCCGCCTCCGCCGCCGCTCTCGACCATTGCGATCCGCACGGGTGGGCAGAAAGATCCGAATACTGGAAAGTGGCTGGTCTCAGACGACGTGCCTCGGGGCGCAAACCATGTCGTCAGGGGCCCTCATGCCGGCCTGTCGGCTGATCTTGCCAAAAGCCAGCAGAATCTTACCGACGAGCTCCAGGCCAAATTCAATGCGCTCGGCCACAAGGACCATTATCAGCTCCGGCCATCGGCGCTCGTCAAAGCGGTATCAACGCCCGACCTTACACAAAACGATCATCACTCCTCAGCAGCAGATCCCGCGCTCGAACGGTACCACCATGACCAGGCCAGTGGTCACCATGGTCCCTTCCTCTCCTAGGCGGGATGGCAGCGGGTGTGGAGCCCGCGTCACTTGCCGCTACTCGACTTCGGCGCAGTCCACAGGGGCTGCGTCCTCGCCACCCATCAGATCGTAGAGATTGGCGGTCTCGCCCTTGGTCCACCAGATATATTGCGCACCGGCATCTTTGGCCCCGGAGCCTGACAGAACGTTCGCAGCCACAACGAACTGATCCTTGATGCTCAGCAGCGCCAGTGAAACCGAGCCCGCATTGATATAGGTCACATCGAGACGGGTATCGGTTTCATCGCAGCGATAGCTCAGGGTCTGCGTGGTGATCTCCTCGGCTCCAGGCACGGGAAAGCTTATGGAAGCCTGCGATCGCATGGTCGTCAGGCGCATGATCTCCTTGCCAGCGCCATCGACAAGCAACAGCTTGCCGTGCTGATCACGCTTCCAACTGCGAACAGACTCAAGCGCCTTGAAGAATTTGTTCTCTTGGCCCATCACGGCCGAGATGCAGGCCTTGCGGGTCGAGACCGGCCGGTCGAAAGTGATCGCGTTCCCGTCGATTTTAGCCTGACCGCTATAGGTGTTGCAGCCGCCGGACCCCTGAAACGCACCATCAGCGGTCAGCTCCAGCGTCGTCTGCACCCGGTCGAGCACACCTTGACCGCCGATATCCTCCACCAGCCAGCGTCCGGCCATGGCGCCCGATTGTGCGAAGGCTGATGCTGAACAGATGATGCCGACCAGGCTGAATGCCACCGCGCCGCATATCCGTCTTGCGGTCCTGATCATTGGCCTTTCCCCATGGGTCGTTCCAATTCCATACCGTTGCCCAGTCTGGCATGCCCGCGCGGATCTGCAAAGCCGCGGTTCCCAGTCAACGATCATTCGCCACTGAGCGTGGCATATCGGCGAGAGAGGCTATGATGACAGCCGCGACGTGGCTGGAGGCGAGCAAAGCCGACTGCTTATCGTCACCGGGAAGGATTGAGAAACCGGAAGGGAATATGGCGAAACTGTATCTTTCCGGACCTGATGAGGGGAAGATCTATGCGTCTCAAAGACAAGGTCGTGCTCGTGACCGGCGGCAATTCCGGTATCGGCCGAGGTATCGTGCTGCGCGCCGTCCAGGAGGGCGCGCGCGTCGTGATCAGCGGGCGAGATGAAGAGAAGGGCCGCGCCACGCTCAATACGGTGCGGGCGTTGGGTGGCGAAGGAGCGTTCGTGGCCGGCGACCTCACCATAGAGGACCACTGCAAGAGGATCGTGGACCAGGCAGCGGCCGCATTCGGCCGGCTTGATGTGCTCGTCAATAATGCGGGCGCGGGTGCCATGCGCTCCGGGGTCGATGCCAGCGATACACCCGGTGTCCGGCTGCGCAAGGTGATCGGCCCCAATCTCGAGGCGGCCTATTTCACCTCAGCCTATGCCCTGCCGCATCTTGCCGCTGCGGGCCGAGGAGCCATCGTCAATATTTCATCCACAGCCACGTTTCATGGCCAATGGGGAAATTACGCGGTAGCCAAGGCCGGGCTCGAAGCATTGACGCGGGCGCTCGCGGTCGAAGGCGCGGCTTGCGGCATTCGCGCCAATGCCGTCTCGCCGGGCTGGATCAGGACGGAGGCGACCGCGGGCAATGCCGGAGCGGATTGGGAGAAAGGCGTTTCGCTGCTCGGGCGCATGGGCACACCCGACGAGATCGCCCGCGCGGTCATGTTCCTCGCATCGGATGAGGCCTCCTTCGTCACCGGCGCGACCCTGCTCGTCGATGGCGGCCTTACCATCACCGATTATTGCTCGCTCCCCTGGCTCGAGGCGGCCGGGGCCGGCCGCCTGTTTGCCGGCACTTTGCGCCGGGATGAACCGGATCAATAGGAGCGCGGAAGCCCCAGAATGTGCTCCGCCACGTAGGACAGGATGAGGTTGGTCGAGATCGGCGCCACCTGATAGAGCCTGGTCTCGCGGAACTTCCGCTCGACATCGTACTCGGCTGCAAAGCCAAAGCCGCCATGGAACTGGATGCAGGCATTAGCCGCTTCCCAGGAGGCATCGGCCGCCAGGAGCTTGGCCATATTCGCCTGGGCACCGCAGTCCTGATGGGCGTCGAAGCGCCGGCAAGCCTCATAGCGCATCAGGTTTGCCGCCTCGACATTCACATAGGCACGGGCGATGGGAAATTGCACACCCTGGTTCTTGCCGATGGGCCGGTCGAAGACGATGCGCTCCTTGGCGTAATTGGTCACCTTGTCGATGAACCAATAGCCATCGCCAATGCATTCGGCGGCGATCAGGGTGCGCTCGGCGTTGAGCCCGTCAAGGATATAGCGGAAGCCCTTGCCCTCTTCGCCGATCATGTTTTCGGCAGGGATTTCCAGATCCTCGAAGAAGAGCTCGTTGGTCTCGTGGTTCACCATGTTGCGGATCGGCTTCACGGTGAGGCCATTGCCAATGGCGTCGCGCAAATCGACGAGGAAGATAGACAGGCCTTGCGATTTTTTCTGAACCTGGTCGAGAGGGGTGGTGCGCGCCAGCAGGATCATCAGGTCGGAATGCTGGATGCGCGAGATCCACACCTTCTGGCCATTCACCACATAGCGATCGCCTTTGCGCATGGCGGTGGTCTTGAGCTTGGTGGTGTCGGTGCCCGTGGTGGGCTCGGTCACACCCATCGACTGGAGACGCAACTCGCCGCTTGCGATCTTTGGCAGATAATACGCCTTCTGCTCGGCCGAACCATGCCTGAGCAGCGTGCTCATATTGTACATCTGACCGTGGCAGTGGCCGGCATTGGCGCCAGAACGGTTGATCTCCTCCATCACGATGGAGGCCTCGGTGAGGCCGAGTCCCGACCCGCCATATTCCTCGGGGATCATGGCGGCGAGCCAGCCAGCCTCGGTCAGGGCATTGATGAATTCTTCGGGGTAAGTCGCCTTCTCATCATGGGCACGATGATATTCCGGAGGGAAGCGGGCGCAGAGCTCGCGAAGGGCCTCGCGCATTTCATTATGGGTCTCGTTCAGCGTCATCATTTACTCGCCTTATCCCCGGCACTATCGATCAACTCGGCAATCTCGGTCGCGGAATAGCCAAGCTCCTCCAGAATGGCGCGGCTGTGCTCGCCAAGATCGGGCACTGTGTCAAGCCGTGGTTCCCAGCCTGAACCGCCAAGCGGCTTCAACACCGGCACGAGTCCTTTGGGCGTGTCGATCTCGGCCCAGCGCCCGCGCTCGGCGAGCTGCGGATGAGCCCAGAGCCCCGCCATATCATTCACCCGCGCGTTGGCGATGCCGGCCTCCTCAAGGCGAGCAATGGCCGCCTCCGTTGAAAGGCTCGCCAGGACCTGCCGGATAACCGGCTCGATCACGGCGCGGTTCTGGCTGCGGCCGGCATTGCCTTTGAACCGTTCGTCCTCGGCCCAGTCAGGCCGCTGAAGCACCACGCGGGCGAAGGCCGACCATTCCCGATCATTCTGAAGGCCAAAAAGCACCGTTCCATCAGCGGTTGCGAATGGCCCATAGGGGAAGATGGTCGCATGGCCCGCCCCTGCTCGCGGCGGCGGTGGCGCGCCCTCGAAGGCATAGAGCAGCGCGTAGCCCATCCATTCGGCGAGAGCTTCCAGCATGGAAATCTCGATGTGGTCGCCGACACCCTCGCGCTCGCGCCTGAGCAATGCCGCGAGAATGGCCTGATAAGCCATGGTGCCGGCAGCGATATCGGCAATCGAGATGCCGGCCTTCGCCATATCGCCCTCAGTGCCGGTGATCGACAGGAACCCCGCTTCCGCCTGAATCAGCAGGTCATAGGCCTTGCGCTTCTCGAATGGGCCGCCGGTTCCATAGCCCGAGATGTCGCAGGTGATCAGGCGCGGGTGGTCCTTGCGCAGCTCGACATGACCAAGCCCCAAGCGCTCGGCGGCACCCGGCGCAAGGTTCTGAATGAACACGTCAGCCCGGGCGATCAGCGTCTTGAGGGCGGCCACTGCCTCCGGGCGCTTCAAATCGAGGGTGAGGCTTTCCTTCGACCGATTGGTCCAGATGAAATGGCTGGCAAGGCCGCGCACACGGGTGTCGTAGGAGCGTGCAAAATCACCCCCGTCGGGGCGCTCGACCTTGATCACCCGGGCACCCAAGTCAGCGAGCTGACGGCTGCAATAGGGTGCCGCAATCGCCTGCTCGAGGGTGACCACGAGCATACCGTCCAGCGGCCGGCTCATCGGGCAACCACCGCTTCGGCCTGCATGGCCAGTCCGCCCTCGTTATTGCTGGCCCAGAGTTTTACCACGCCATCGGCATCGGGGGGCGAGCCATTCACGCTCATCTCGCGCCCGGCAAAGAGTGGGGAGAGTGCGCGGAACGAAAAGGATTTCATCGTGGCACCGCCCAAGTGCCGCTCGGCCAGATCAACGAGCAGGGTGGCGATCAGCGGGCCGTGGACGACGAGATCGGGATAGCCCTCCTCCTTCTGCACGTAGTCGAGATCATAATGAATGCGGTGCGCATTGAAGGTGATGGCCGAGTAGCGGAACAGCAATGTGGCATCGGGAACCAATGTCCGCCGCCACTCGCCCGGCGCGACTGGGCTCGCGGGCTTTGCTGCCGCGCCTTGAAGGCCGCGATAGACGATATCCTGCTCCTCGATCATCGCAACGGGACCACCATCGACACTGAACTCGTTGCGAAGGGTCACGAAGACGAGCCGTCCGCTCTTGCCCTCCGTCTCCTTCACGGAAACGATCGTGCTGCGGCGCGTGATCTCGCCACCAGTGGGCAAGGGCTGCACAAAGGTATAGCGGGCCCCGGCAAACATACGGCGAGGCAGGTCATGGACAGGGGGCAGAAAGCCACCGCGCTTGGGATGGCCATCGGGCCCCAGCTCAGCCTGGCGTGCCGTCGGCAGGAAATAGAGCCAATGGGCCATCAAGGGCACGGGATCACCGGGGCGACAGGGCGGCCCCTCGCGATCAAGCACCGCCTGAAACCGATCGACCGCCGCCGTCGTGGCGAAATCCCGCGCCTCCTCGCTGCGCCCGATCCATTCGCCGTATATGCTCTCAGCCATTGTCCTCTCTGAAGCCAGTTCGGTCAGCTCCGCAAGCACCAAAGGCTCGCGATTTCGCGCGAGAAGGGCACGAAAACGCGGCACGTGCCAGCTGGCCGGCTCAATTGCGCCGACTATATGACACGATTTTCCCAAATGGCCAGACGCCCCTGTCCGGGATGTAGCCCTTGCGTGCCGATATCAACGACCTGGTGACGAATGGCGCGATCAACGCTATTCACGGTCAATAACAGGCTTAGCCGCCCAGCATGACCACACGGAGGAGTTGATGCCATCAAACAGCTTGCGAATTGCCGTGATCGCCGGAGATGGCATCGGCAAAGAGGTGGTGCCTGAGGGCTTACGGGTGCTCGAGGCAGCGGCGGCAAAGTTCGATCTCGATCTCCGCTTCGACAGCTTCGATTTTGCGTCGTGCGACTATTACGCCAAGCACGGTGCGATGATGCCCGAGGACTGGAAAGCCCAGATCGGCGGGCATGACGCAATCTATTTCGGCGCGGTCGGCTGGCCCGCAACCGTTCCCGATCACATCTCGCTCTGGGGATCGCTGCTGCAGTTCCGACGCGAGTTCGACCAGTATGTGAACCTGCGGCCCGTAAAGCTGATGCCCGGCGTCAAATGCCCACTGGCCGACCGGAAGCCGGGAGATATCGACTTCTTCGTCGTGCGCGAGAACACGGAGGGAGAATATTCCTCGATCGGCGGGCGCATGTTTCCGGGCACGGAGCGGGAGATCGTGATCCAGGAGACGGTGATGAGCCGCGTGGGTGTCGACCGTATCCTGCGCTATGCCTTCGAGCTCGCCCAGCGACGCCCGAAAAAGCATCTGACGTCGGCGACCAAGTCCAACGGCATTTCCATCACTATGCCCTATTGGGACGAGCGGGTGGAGGAAATGGCCAAGGCCTATCCCAATGTGCGCTGGGACAAATACCATATCGATATCCTTACAGCGCATTTCGTGCTTAATCCGGACCGGTTCGACGTGGTGGTTGCCTCCAACCTGTTCGGCGATATTCTTTCCGATCTCGGCCCTGCCTGCACGGGCACGATCGGGATTGCGCCATCGGGAAACATCAATCCGGAAGGCAAGTTTCCATCGCTGTTCGAGCCGGTGCATGGCTCAGCACCGGATATTGCCGGACAAGGCATCGCCAATCCGGTGGGCCAGATCTGGGCGGGCGCCATGATGCTCGACCATCTCGGACATGCCGAAGCGGCTGCCGCGATCGTGCAGGCGATCGAGACCGTGCTTGCCGAAGAGAAGCTGCGCACCCGCGATCTGGGCGGGCCGCTCGGCACCGAAGCGTGCGGCAAAGCCATTGCGGATGCGGTCTGAGGCGCAGGGCCTAAAATCCTGACGTGTCAGCGCTTTGAGAGATTTCGCGAACTCAAAGCGCAATCCGCTTTTGATCGGACGTGAAATATCTTGGTTAACGCTCTGTATAGACTCAGCGAATCCAGGCTATTCTCAACTCGCATCTTAGCGGGGGCACGCTCTCACCTGCGCCCTCCCCTTCCAAGAGGGTGGAATTTTTGGGGATGATGATGGCGAGGCCTTGCTTCACAGTGCGCCGTCTCGGGTGCTCGGACGTTTCGGTTCTGCGCGAGCTCAACCGACTGTTTGGCGAAGCTTTCGAAGATAGGGAGACCTATTCGCAAGAACCGCCGAGCGATGCCTATATCGAAGGGCTGCTTGCGAAAGAGCATATCGCCGTCATGGTGGCATTGGGGCCCGGGGATGAGGTGCTCGGCGGGCTCGTTGCCTATGCGCTCGACAAGTTCGAGGGGGCGCGACGCGAATACTATATCTATGATCTCGCCGTCGATGAACGCTACCGGCGCCAAGGCATTGCCACGGCGCTCATCGACCATTTGCGCATACTTGCCGCCGAGAGCGGTGCTTGGGTCATCTTCGTTCAAGCCGATTACGGGGATGACCCCGCCATCGCTCTTTACGAGAAGCTCGGGTCGCGCGAAGAGGTTCTGCATTTCGACATCGCGGTCGAGCCGTGACCCCTCCCCCGGCTGCACAGATCAGAGGGCGAGCGACCAGGTCTGCCCGATCAGGTGCTTGCCGAAGGAATGGTGCGGCTCCTGCTCAACGAGCTTGAAACCGGCCGCCTCATAGATCCGGCGCGCGGAGACCAGCACATCATTGGTCCAGAGCGTTAGTGTTTTGTAGCCCTTGGCGCGGGCAAAACTGATGCATTCATCAACCAGGCGCCGCCCAATCCCCAGACCACGCACAGCCGGCTCGACATAGAGCAGCCTGAGCTTCGCCACGGTCTCCGACTGCTCGACGACAAAGACGGAGCCGACCACCTGTCCCGCCCGTTCAGCGATCCAGGATGCCTCGCGGCGAGAATTAAAGTTCTGTACGAAATCGCTCAGGATCTTTGCGACCAATGCCTCATAGGTCTCGTCCCACCCATATTCCTGGTGATAGAGCAGGCCCTGACGGTGAGTGATCCAGCCGACATCGCCGACGCGCAACGGCCTGAGAATGTAAGGGATTTGGGGCTCGGGTGTTTTTGTCAAGGAACGCTCGATCGTCTGCATGGCGGCAATCAGGGCGTCCCGCTCGCCGGGAGCAAGAGCGCCTAGCAAACCCGCAATCTGATCTCTCGATCCCTGATCAAGCGGAGCGAAGGCACGGCGGCCGGCGGGCGTCAGCGTCAGTAAAACCTGCCGGGCATCATCGGGGTGGGGCTCGCGGGCAAGCAGGCCCTGTTCTTCGAACCGCTTGAGAATACGGCTGAGATAGCCCGGGTCGAGGCCCAGATCGGCGCATAAAGCGGTCGCGGTCAGTTGGTCGTGGTGAGCGAGCTCGAAGAGAATTCGCGCTTCGGTCAGTGAAAAGGCGCTCGCCAGCAGGCCTTCATCGAGCAGGCCAAGCTGGCGCGTGTAGAACCGGTTGAAGTGGCGCACGGCGTCGATCTGATCAGGCGCCGATTTCGCGTGAGATGTCATAGCAGCCTCCCATTCTGTTGACATAGTCAATCACAAAATTGACCAAGTCAACGATCTGGGTAACTTGGCTGCCGGTAATCCGTCGTCGGTCATACCGCGCCCACCCACGGGTCGGCGCGTTGCTTCGCGATAGTGGTCTTTTGACAGGATAGGATCAACGGAGCAGATCGGCCGGGATCTTGCCACCGTTCTGGGCAAGCTTCTGCATCAGCGCCTTGAGCAGCCAGACGTTCATAGCGGCGGTGTCATTGGGATCGCCGGTATAGTTGAGTTCTTTTGCAAGCTGTTTGCGGACCTGAAGGCTGCTGTCGAGATCGAGGGCCTTCATGAAATCAACGATCGAATGGCGCCAGTCGAGAGGTTGACGCTTGCGGGCAACCGCAGCATCGAGGATTGCTACGACGTCGACGGGCGCAGCGGCCGGCTGGGCAACAGGCGCTGGAGTTCTCGCAAAGGGCTGTGGTGATGGCGCTGAGGCGGGGTCCGATGCTGCGCCCGGCGCGGAAGCAGGCCGGGGACCTAAGTTGACTGTCGCCGGCGAAGGCGTTGCCGCTTGCCCGGCTCCCTTCCAAAGCACATGTTTGATCGCGTCAAAAATCCCCATCACGTATCTCCTCATGGTCGGGCGGCTGTCATCATTTCAGCCCGCGCCCTAGTGATGGCTCAAGGTAGCGATTTATGTTGAATACTCTCTAAAGTTGCATATCGGCAATGCAGGCAGTCGCAGGGCCTATCGACTCGGCCATTCCCAGGAGATCCGTTCCAGACCCTCGATCACCGTCTCACCGCAAGACTTGGAAAGCTCATGGCTCTGTGCACCGGCGGCTGAGAGCTCATCCACCAGAGCCTTGGCGTGGGTGACCACGATGATCTGACAGCTCGCGGAGGCTTGCAGGATGAGGCGCGCGAGAGGTGCGAGCAGCTCTGGATGGAGGCTTGTTTCCGGCTCATTCAGCACCATGAGCCCGGGTGCGCGCGGGGTCAGCAGAGCTGCGAGCAGCAGGAGATAGCGAAGGGTCCCATCGGAGAGTTCCGCAGCATGCAGGCTGCGCAAAAGCCCATGCTGGCGCATGAGCAGCTCAAGTTTGCCGCCCGACTGGGCGATGGTGATGCCCGAGTTGGGGAAGGCGTCGGCGATAGCCCGGCTGAGCCGGTCCCGGTCGCCGATTTCGATGATGGTCTGCAGCGCTGCGGCGAGGTCAGATCCATCGGCACTCAAGGCAGGCGTGCGGGTGCCAACACGGGAGGCCCTGGCCGGCGCCTCCGCGTCGGTCCGGAAGTGATCATAGAAGCGCCAGCCGCGCATGCGCTCGCGCAGCACGAGCAGCTCAGCCATTTCGCGCGGATCAGCCGCGTGGGTCATCATGCTGTCATAAGGCGGCAGGCTGGTGATCAGCGTTTGGCGGCGGCCTGCCCTATCCAAACCGGTCACCGCTGGGCCAACGCGTGTCGCAAAGGCGTTGCGCCGGCTCAGCACATCGCCCGTCCAGACTGCTTCGGCCTTGATTTCCGGATCGAGCGTGAACATCGATCCGGAGGAGATGATGGGCAAGCCAAGGTCGATGGCGTAGCCATAGTCCTCGGAGGCGAAGCCGAGCTTGAGGCTCACGCGCTTCCTGCGCATGGTGCCCTGAATCTCCTGGGTGCCAGCCCGCATCTCACGGGAAATCTGCTCGGGACCTGCCCAGAGGGTCGATTGCAGCCCGCCCTCAGCGGCAAGGGATGAGATCACCCGGCCTTGGGCAACTTCGGCGAGCAGGCGGAGCGCGCGATAGAAGCTCGATTTGCCGGTGCCGTTACGGCCGGTGACGACGGTCAGCCGGGCGAGCGGCAGGACAAGGTTGCGGATCGAGCGATAACCGGAAATTGCAAGTGTGTGGATCAAATTCACGCAACCGAAAGTCGTCCTTCCTTGCGTTGTGACGAACTGCCCGTCATTCGTCAAGTTCACTCGGCTATTCCGGTGACGGGCATGACCCATTGCCCACGACGCGGCTCACCGCGGGAGACAATTGCTCATCGTGCAGAAAAGCGTTGGATGGGGGCGCGCCACCATGAGGGATGACGGCGGCGCGCTTCGCCCGCGGGCGAATGGGATCACACGTCCAGGATGGGAACAAAGCTTCCGTAGATCATCCGCTTCCCGTCGAATGGCATGGTTTCCATGTTCATTTGCATTCGCGGGTCCTCCATCATCTTCTTCCAGCCTTCGCTGCGGGCTTCTTTCGATGGCCATTCGACCCAGGAATAGACGACCGCCTCATCGCTGGTGGCCTTCACCGCCGATTTGTAGTCCGTCACCTTGCCATCGGGCACGTCGTCACCCCAGGCCTCCACGACGCGGGTCGCGCCATGATCCTTGAAGACCTGCGCCATTTTCGCCGCCAACTCGCGATAGGCCTCCTTGTTGCGGGTCGGAACCGGCACGATGAAGCCGTCGGTATAGCCCATGCGGCCGCTGACCTTGTCGTCCACAATGGGAGCGAAGCCACCAAAGATCATCCGCATGCCATCAAACGGCATCTCGGCTGCCTTCTCGCTCATACGCGGATCGCTCATGATCTTGGCGTTCGCCGCATCGCGCGTCGCCTTGTCGGCATATTCGATCCAGGAGAAGACGACCATCTCATCGGGCTTGGCCTTCACGGCGCCCTTGAAGTCGGTCACCTTGCCATCGGGCACCTCGTCGCCCCATGTCTCGACCATGCGAATTGCGCCGAATTCCTTGAACAGCGGCGCTGCCTCGGCAGCATGCTTGCGGTATACCTCCTTGTTCGCGGCCGGCACTGCAGCGACAAATCCCTCGATATAGACCATCATTCCTCTCCCTGTTGGAGCTTCCGATCGCGTCTCGTTTGGCTGAGCTTGATCACTCCGGTGTCGAACCGAACGCCCATGTCACGCCGAAGGGATCCTTCACCATACCGTATCGGTCTCCCCAAAACATCAGCTCGACCGGCATCAGCACGGAGCAACCGGCGGCGACCGCACGATCGAACCAGCGGTCGGCATTGTCGACCTGCAGGTGCAGGTTGAAGGCTTGGGGTGGAACTGCGGGATAACCGTGCTCGGGCATCGGATCCATCAGCATCACCGAGCCGCCATTGATGTCCACGCGTGCATTCAGGATGCGGCCGTCCTCCATCTTCGCCCTCTCGCCGATTTCCTCGCCAGCGAAGGCGCGGACATAAAATTCAATGGCAGAAGCTGCGCCGTCGAGCATGAGATACGGGACAACGCCGCCCCTCAGGGGCAACGGCCGTTCGGGTTTCTTGGGAGCAATGTCATCTGGCATTTCGGCCTCCTGGGCTAATTGATATTAACGTTGATATCAACATAAATGGATCCTGTCAACGGCACCTGCACGGTCAGCCGGTGCGGACCAGACGGTAACAGAATCGCCAAACAATCGGTTGTAAAGGCCCGCGTTAGCGCTGGGCGAGATCGATCACATCCACTTTGACGGTGCGCCGGTTGCTATCGCGCATGACGGTGAGATCGATGGTGGCGCCAGGGCCGGCCCGTTCAAGCCGGTCGGTGAGATCTGAAAGCCTGCGGACCGGCTCGCCGTTGGCCTCAATGATGACATCGCCTATCGCGTCCGCCGCGGGATCTATACCGACAAGGCCGGCGCGAGCGGCAGGCGAACCCGGCACGACACCGGCGACGATGACACCGGTCACGCCGAGGCGGGTGGCGATGGTCTCGTCCGCTGCGAGAATGCCGATGCCGGGTGTGGGCACACGGCCGGTTCGGATCAGCTCGGGGACGACTCGGTTCACGACATCAATGGGAATGGCAAATCCGATGCCGGCATTGGCGCCGGAGGGTGAGTAAATGGCGGTGTTCACGCCGATGAGACGTCCGGACGAGTCAAGAAGCGGCCCGCCGGAATTGCCGGGGTTAATGGCCGCATCGGTCTGGATCACGTCGGCGATCTCGCGGCCGCCGCTCGTTGGCAGCCTGCGCTTCAGCGCACTGATCACCCCGGTGGTGAGCGATTGCTCGAGCCCAAATGGATTGCCGATCGCAAAGGCTGCTTGGCCCACCTTGAGATCGCTGGACTTGCCTATGGTGATGGGCGGCGGCAGGGATATGGACCGGTTGAGACGGAGAACGGCGAGATCATAGTTGGGCGCCTCGCCCACCACCTGGGCCGGCACGATCTCGCCCGAGGCAAAGCGAACCGCGATGGTCGCCTCGCCGGACACCACATGGTCATTGGTAACGATGTGGCCTGCAGCATCCCAGACGAAGCCTGTTCCAGACTGGGTGGCGTTCGGATCGACATCGAAGGGATTGTGCGGGGGCTGCGCCACGACCTGGACGACGGAAGGCGCCACCGTCTCGAATATCTTTGTCGCCGTCTGCTCATAATCGGCAAGAGCTCCGCTTGGGGTGACGACGCGCGGCTCAGTCGCCGCGAAAAACACACGATCCAAATAGGGTCGAACCAGCTGTGCTCCGAGCAGCACCACGAGCACGAGCAGCAAGATCGACACGAAGCGGTTGCGCATCCCTCTCTCCAGTTTCCAGGCTCAGGGGAAAATGTATCTGTTATTCAGTGCATCGATGCGACCAGTGGCGCTGATTTGTCGGCACCGACAAGATCTTTGAGCTCCTGCTCGTCGAGGGTTTCCTTCTCGAGCAGCTGTCTCGCCGTACGGTCGAGGATGGCGCGGCGCTCGCTCAGCAAAGCCACTGTCCGGTCAAAGGCCGTATCCACGATGCGCCTCACCTCCTCGTCGACTTCGGCTGCGGTCTGTTCCGAATAGTCGCGCTCACGCGGCCCATCCGCGAGTGGATTGGGACTGAGGTAAGATCGCTGGTCCTTCTCCAGGGCGACATTGCCCAGCTTCTCGGACATGCCATAGCGGGTGACCATGGCGCGGGCGATGTCGGTCACCTTGGCCAAGTCATCGGCGGCGCCGGTCGAAAGGTGATGGAAGATGATCCATTCCGCAGCGCGTCCGCCCAGCAGAACGGCCATCTTGTTCTCAAGCTCTTCGCGGGTCATGAGGAAGCGGTCCTCGGTCGGGCGCTGGATTGTGTAGCCCAGCGCACCGATGCCGCGCGGAATGATCGAGACCTTGTGCACCGGATCGACCCCCGGCAGCGCCATGGCAACGAGCGCATGGCCCATCTCGTGATAGGCCACGATTTCGCGTTCGCGCGGATTGAGCAGCCGGTTTCGCTTCTCCAGGCCGGCAATCATCCGCTCGATGGCATTGTTGAAATCGGACATGGTCACCGCGTTGGCACCGCGGCGGGTGGCAAGCAGGGTTGCCTCATTGACGAGATTGGCCAGATCGGCCCCGGTGAAGCCGGGCGTCAGCGCCGCCACCTTCTCAGCGTCCACATCGGGGGCAAGCCTGGCCTTCTTCAGATGCACCGCCAGAATCTGCGTACGGCCGACCTTGTCGGGCCTGTCCACCAGCACTTGGCGGTCAAATCGCCCGGCGCGCAGGAGAGCGGGATCGAGGATCTCCGGCCGGTTCGTGGCGCCGATCAGCACAAGCCCGGTGGAGGAGTCAAAGCCATCCAGCTCGACCAGAAGCTGATTGAGCGTCTGTTCCTTCTCATCATGCCCGCCAATCGGGCCGATGCCGCGGGCACGGCCGAGCGCATCGAGCTCGTCGATGAAGATGATGGCGGGCGCTTTCGTGCGCGCCTGTTCGAAGAGATCGCGCACCCGCGCGGCGCCGACGCCCACGAACATCTCGACGAATTCGGACCCTGAAATCGAGAAAAAGGGCACTTTCGCCTCGCCGGCAACGGCTTTGGCGAGCAAGGTCTTGCCAGTGCCCGGGGGACCGACCAGCAATATGCCCTTGGGCATGCGGCCACCAAGACGGCCATATTCCTTGGGGTCCCTGAGGAAAGCGACCACTTCCTGGAGCTCGGCCTTGGCCTCATCGACGCCGGCCACGTCTTTGAAGGTGACGCCCGTATTTGCCTCGACATAGATCTTGGCTTTGCTCTTGCCGATCTGCATCAGGCCGCCGCCGAGGCCGCCCCCCATGCGCCGCAAGAGGAAGAGCCAGACCCCGATGAACAGGGCCATCGGAACGATCCAGGACAAGAGATCACGGACAAAGGTGTTTTCCACCTGCCCGGAAAAGCGGACGCCATAGCGCTGCAGCTCGTTGGCGAAGCCCGGATCGACCCGGGTGGTTACGAACTGGGTCTTGCCATCAGCCAGCGGCTCCTTCAGCACCCCCTGGATGAAGCGATCGGAAATAGCGACTTCCGCCACCTTGCCCTGCTCAAGATATTTCTCGAAATCGCTGTAGGGGATCTGCGCGACCTGCACCATCGTGGTGATGACATACTGAAGGAACAGCACGCCCAGGATCGCGGCGGCCCAGTACCACATGTTGAATTTGGTCTGCTGGTTCACGGCGATCTCCGGATCGCGCAAGGCAGAATGGACCTCACGCACTCAATGGAGTGCTAGCACACGGGCTTGATCGGAAACGTGAAACAGCGACACGAGTTGCTCGCTCGATCGGCTCAAATCGTCGCGAATGCTTTCGCGATTGCGAAAGTGCTCGCGAGAATCGTCAGGAGCTGGCGATGCCAATTGGCCATGGACAACATCCTCGCCATCCGATGTCAGAGCAAAGCGAAGGCGCCCGCCATGCCACCGCTTCGTATTTTCCTAACTTCAACCCCAGAAAATTGTGGCTTGCCCGCTCCTCGCGCGCTTCGCACTATGTGTCAGAGGGTGACACTGTGGGGGACGGAGTATGTGGAAAAGACGCGACTTTCATAAGGCTGCCATAGCACTGGGTGCAGCAGCTTTCATGACAGGCGGCACAGCCGCAGAGGCTCAGGACAAGGGAACGGTCTATTTCCTGAGCTGGGGCGGCACCATCCAGACCATGCTCGAGAAGGAAGGCTGGGCGGACGAGTTCAAGAAGGACACCGGCTACACCGTAACGCTGGTGCCCAAGGCTACCTCTGCCGAGATCATCGCCACGGCGATTGCGCAAAAGAACAGTCCGCAAGTCGATGTGGTGATGTGCGATCTCGCAGCGTTCCAGCAAGGCATGGCGCAGCAGATCTTCGAGCCGCTGGATGAGAAGGCCGTGCCCAATCTCAGCAAAATGGTGCCGAACGCACGGCTGGGGGACACCGGAGTTGCTCCTTACGCGGATATTCTCGCACTCGTCTATCAGAAGGACGTTTTCGAGCGGAACGGCTGGGCACCGCCCAAGACGTGGAAGGACCTGTTCCGGCCGGAGTTCGGCAAGACGCTCATCATTCCGCCGGTTTCCAATACCTATGGCATGTATCTGCTGGTCGAGCTTGCCCGTGAGAATGGCGGGGATGAGCGCAATATCCAGCCCGGGTTCGAAGCGCTCAAGAAGCTCGCCCCCAATGTGGTGGATTGGACCACCACTTTCGCCAAGATCGCCGATCTGATGCAGCAGGAAACCGGCGCCATTTCGGTGTTCGGAAATGCGTCGGGCTGGGAGATCGCCAAGCGCGGGGTGCCCGTGGACGTGATCGTTCCAGAGGGGTCCTATATGAGCCCCACCGTTGCCGGCGTCATGAAGAATGCGCCAAATTCCGAAGGCGCGCGCGCCCTGCTCAACTGGCTCATCAGCGAGAAGGTGCTCACCTATCGCGCCGAGCGGTTCGGGCAGTCACCGCTCAATACGGCAGTCAAGCTCGGCGGCGAGGCTGGCCAGCATGTGATCACGGGCGATGCCCTGAAGTCATTGAAGACGGTCGATTACGACTATATCGCCACCGTGCGCAACGAATGGAACCAGCAGTTCCAGCGCGAGGTCGAATCGTTGCGCTGAGCAAGCGACGGATCGCTTTAGGCCCCGCGGCGCATTTTACGCCGCGGCTTTCCGACGACTTGCACCGGATGCGTGATGCTTACTCTTGAAGGAATTTCGAAGTCATTCGGCTCTGTGGCCGCGGTGAAGGATGTCTCCTTCTCGGTCGCCAAAGGCGAGTTTTTCTCTCTGCTGGGCCCTTCCGGCTGTGGCAAGACAACCCTGCTCAGGATCATCGCAGGCATTTACGAGAGCGACTCGGGCTCGATCCATCTGAACGGCCAGTCCATCAATCAAAAGCCCATGCGGGCCCGGGATACCGCGCTGGTGTTCCAGAATTATGCGCTATTCCCGCATCTCACGGTATTCGACAATGTCGCGTTCGGGCTCAAGATGCGCCGGGTTTCGAAACCGGAGCTTGCCCAGCGCGTCACCGAGGCGCTGGAGCTGGTGCGAATGGCGCAATTTGCCAAGCGCTTGCCCGGCGAATTGTCGGGAGGCCAGCAGCAGCGGGTGGCGCTCGCGCGCGCCGTGGTGGTCAGGCCAAGCCTGCTTCTGCTCGATGAACCCCTGAGCAATCTCGATGCCAAGCTGCGCGATGAAATGCGGGGCGAGATCCGCAGCTTGCAGCAGAGGCTCGGCATCACCACGATCCTGGTCACGCATGACCTGCAAGAGGCCTTCGCCGTATCGGACCGGATTGCGGTGCTGCGTCAGGGCAGCCTGCAACAGGTCGGGACAGCCAACCAGCTCTATGACGCGCCGGCCAGCCAGTTCGTCGCCGCCTTCGTCGGACATGTCAACCTGCTCACCGGCAAAGTCGCCCGGGTCGAGGGCAGCAATGTCATCATCGATTGTGGGAACGGGCTTGCTGTTTCAGCGCCCGCCGATGGCCTTGCCTGGCACGCCGGGACCAAGGCATGGGTGAGCTTGCGCCCCGAGCGGATCCGCATTGGTGATGCAAGCTTCGATGGTGGCAGTTTCGATGCGAAGGTGGCGGAGATCACCTATCTCGGCAGCCGGGTCGATCTCGCACTCGCGGTGAATGGCGTGCTGATCCGGGCGGATGTGCCTAATCTGGGCCAATTCATGCCGAAGCCGGGAGACATGGTGCGCATCGGCTGGAGCCGCGATGACGTCATCGCCAAGCCCGATGGAGGCGAATGATGGCAAGCGACGTCCAAGCGCGTCGTCTCGGACCGCTCATCCTCCTGGTGCCGCTGTTCCTCGTCATGCTGGCCTTCTATGTCTGGCCGCTGATCCAGACGATCATCAACAGCTTTCATCCCTACTCACTGTCGGGCATCGATTTCACCCGCTGGACGGTCGAGAATTACGCGCGGCTCGCCGACCCGTTCTATCTCGACGTCTTTCTGCGCACCGCGCGGGTGAGCTTGATCATCACGCTGATCACCTGCGTGCTCGCCTATCCCGTCGCCATTTTCCTCACCAACCTGTCCAAGCGGACGCAGGGGCTCCTCCTGCTCATCTACATGGCGCCGTGGCTGGTTAATGTGGTGGTCAAGGCCTTCGGCTGGAGCCTGATCCTCGGCGGCAACGGGGTGATCAACCGGGGCTTGCGCGAGCTTGGGCTCATCTCCGCACCTCTGCAGCTGATGTTCAACGATACCGGCATCATTATCGGCCTCGTCCAGGGACATTTCCTGTTCGTGCTGCTGCCGCTCTGGGCCGCGCTCAGCGCACTTGATCCGCGGCTCAAATGGGCGGCGGAAAATCTCGGCGCGTCCAAGGCGCAGGTGTTCTTGCGGGTCACCCTGCCGATCACATTGCCAGCGCTGCTCGCAGGCGCCTTCATCAATTTCACCATGAACATGGCGGCTTTCGCCACGCCGGCGCTGCTCGGCGGCTCGCGCGCGCGGGTGATCTCGTTCGTTGCCTATGAAGTCAACCTGGTCGAGCTGAACTGGCCGTTCGGCGGCGCCTTGGCCATGGCCCTCCTGGTGATCACGCTCGTGCCGATCTGGCTGTCGAGGCGGGTCGCCGCCATGCGTCAGGCCAAGCTGAGGGCAGCATCATGATGCTGCTCATCCTCAACATTGCGATGCTGATCTTCATGCTGGCGCCGATCGTGGTGGTGATCTGGATGTCATTCACCCCCGGCTCGGTATTCGCCCTGCCCTTCTCCGAATTCTCGTGGCGCTGGTATGAGGCATCCTTCGCCTATCCCGGCTTTCTCAACGCCTTCATCTTAAGCCTGCAGCTCGGGCTGGTGTCGGCGCTGATCTCGGTGGTGCTGTCACTGCTGGCTGCCTATGCGCTGCTGCGCGGCCGGCGGCTGAGGGGGCTCGAGGCGGTGGAGGGGCTGTTCCTGTCGCCGCTCATCGTGCCGGCGGTGGTGTTCGGGATTGCCATGCTGCAGTTCATGAACCTGTTCGGGCTCTACAATACGTTCATGGGGCTCGTGCTCGCCCATGTGGTGGTGATCACGCCCTTCGCCATCCGCACCATTCAATCGAGCCTCAGTGCTGTGCCCATCGAGGTCGAATGGGCCGCAGAGAACCTCGGCGCCTCACGGGCCACCGTGCTCTGGCGCATCATCCTGCCGGTCTGCAGCCGCGGCATTCTCGCCGCTTTCCTGCTCGCGTTCCTGATCTCGTTCTCAGAGGTGACGGTCACGATCTTCGTGGCCGGGCCGGGCTATCAGACGCTGCCGGTGCGCATCTACAACTACCTCACCGATCAGGTCGACCCGACCGTTGCCGCCATCTCCACCATGCTGATCGTGCTCTCCGTCGCGCTCGTGCTGGTGCTCGACCGGCTCGGCGGGCTCAGCAACATTCGGAAATGAAAGGCCAAGCCATGTATGAGCAGATCCTTGTGGAGCGTGCCGAGGGCATAGCCACAATCACCCTGAACAAGCCGCCGTTCAATCTCGCCAGCTTTACGATGCTGAACGAGCTCAAGGCGGCGTTCGATGCCATCGAGAGCGAGGCAGACACGCGGGTCGTCGTGCTCAGGGGTGCGGGCGAGCGGGCCTTTTCGGCTGGCGCCGATCTCGGGGATGAAAGCCGGCACACGGCCGATACAGGCCGGTCGTTCCGTGAGCTCGGACGTCTCCTCGTCGAGCGGATTGAAACCTTCCCCAAGCCTGTGATCAGCGCGGTGCGCGGCTGGTGCATCGGCGGCGGGACCGGACTTGCCTGGGCTGCCGATATCCGCATCGCTTCGGAGACCGCCAAGTTCCGGGCGGGCGATGTCTATCTCGGCATCATCCCCACCTGGAGCATCGGCATGGTGCGGCTCGTGCATCATATCGGCCGCAACCGCACCCTCGATCTCCTGCTGCTGGGCGAGGATATCACTGCCGCCCGGGCGCTCGAGCTGGGGCTCATGAGCAAGGTCGTGCCGGATGCGGAGTTTGATGCGACGGTAAAGGCCACAGCGCAGCGGCTGGCCAGCGGTGCGCCGCTCCCTATTCAGGCAATCAAGGAAGCGGTGCGCGCGCAATATTACGACGGACCGGACCGTGCGGCGGTGCTGGAGGAGAAATGGGCGCAGCGCATCCTCTCCTCGAAGGATGCCAAGGAAGGCATGGCCGCCTTTCATGAGAAGCGTCAGGCAAAGTTCACCGGCGAATAAGGGGCGCGGACTCATGGATTTCGCGCTCTCCAAACAGCAGCAGGAACTTCAGGCCCGTGCGCGTGATGCGGTCGAGACGGTGGTTCGGCCGATGGTCGCCCGCCTGCCGCGCGGCCAGAAATTTGCGGTCGAGGACCTGCGCGCGCTTTACAAGGCGCTCGCACCTCTCGGCTATCTCGGCAGCACCATCCCTAGGGATGCCGGTGGCGCGGGCTTGAGCTATGTGGATTACGGGCTCCTGCTCGAAGCATTGGCACCATCGCCGGTGCTGCTGGCCGAGGTGGTGCCGCCACGCTCGATCTATTATCTCGGCTCGCCCGAGCAGAAGGCGCGCTGGCTCTCCAAACTCCTTTCCGGCGATATGGTCGCAACCGCCGCAATCACCGAACCGCAGGCGGGATCCGATATCCGCAATCTCCAGACCACCGCCCTCCGCGAGGGTGATCGCTTTAGGCTGAATGGCCGCAAGCGCTGGATCAAGCTCGGCGGCGTTGCGGATGCGATGACCGTGCTGGTGGTGAATGATCCGGAAAAAGGGGCTGCGGCAGGCACCAGCCGCCTGTTCATCGAGCGCGAGCATTCACCCTGGAGGCACGAAGAGATCGATTGCGTCGGCATGCGCAATCTTTCGTTCGCGGAAATCTCGTTCGAGGATGTTGCAGTTCCCGCAGACAACCTGCTGGGCAGCCCAGGCGCCGCATCGGAAGCGTTTCTCAAGGCCATCGAGGCATCGCGGGCACTGATCGCTCTGCAGGCGGCCGGAATTGCCCGCTACGCTTTGAGCCTGGCGGTGGATTATGTGGGCAAGCGCCATGCTTTCGGCCGGCCGCTCGCGCGGTTCCAGGCAATTCAGACGGTGCTCGCGGATGCAGATGCGCAAGTGGAGGCGAGCCGGCTGCTTTCGCTCCAGGCGCTGTGGCGGCTTGATCAGGGCGAGCGTTGCCCACGAGAAGCTTCGCTGGCCAAGGTCTTTGCGACGGAAGCCGCGGTGCGTGCCTGCCATGCGGCGATGGATTGCATGGGCGCCCATGGCCTTTCGGAGGCAGCGGAGGCCGAGCGCTGCTGGCGGGATGCGCGCATGCTCACGGTGATTGACGGCACCTCAGGAATTCAGCGGCTGGTGGCGGGACGTGAGCTCGTCGGCGCCTCAGCCTTCGTGTGATTGGAGTTCTCAAGAGATGGAAGCGGTGATGGCGCGCAGTTCAGTCGAGCGCATCCTTAAGCCTCGCTCGGTCGCGGTGTTCGGTGCCTCGGAGGATCGGGGCAAGTTCGGCGGGCGCATTCTGCACTACCTGATGAAGCATGGGTTTCAAGGCCAGATCGTGCCGATCAACCCGAACCGCGCGACCGTCAACGGCATCACCGCCTATCCTGAGATCGGCGCGGTCAAGGAACCGGTCGATGTGGCCATTCTCGCGGTGCCGCAGGACCGGATCGTCGCGGCGCTGGACGGTTGTGCGGCCGCGGGGGTCGGCGGGGTGATCATCATCACCACGGGCTTTGCCGAGGCGGACGAGGAAGGTGCGCGCATTCAGGATGAGATCGTCGCACTCGCGCGACGCTCGGGCATGCGGCTGGTCGGCCCCAACTGCATGGGGCTGATCAATCCGCATCATAATCTCGCCCTCAGCTCGTCCCTCGTTCTCGAGGTGCCGGAGCTGCATCGGGGCTCGATCGGCTTTATCAGCCAAAGCGGCGCGCTCATGGTGGCCGCCTATAATCGCGCCCATGATGCGGGTGTCGGCTTCAGCACCTGCGTCTCGCTCGGCAATCAGGCCGACCTCGAGATCTGCGATTTCTTCGACTATCTGATCGGCGATCCCGCCACTCAGGTCATCTGCATGTATATCGAGGGGCTGAAAGATGCCCAGCGCTTCCGGCATCTGGCCCAGCAGGCCGCCAAGGCGGGCAAGCCCGTGCTGGTGGTCAAGACCGGGCGCACGGAAGCGGGCGTCAAGGCCGCGCGTTCCCATACGGCCAGCCTTGCCGGCGCCTATAGCGCGTTCGAAGCGGTCTGCCGAGAGAGCGGCATCATCACACTGGATGATCCGGATGGCATGCTGCTGCTCGCCGATATGCTCGTGCGCTACGGGCCGCCCAAGGGCGATGGCATCGGCGTCTTCTCTCCCTCGGGCGGTGGTGCAGGCATCGGTGTCGACCGGATCGCGGAAAGCGGCCTCAGACTGGCTGAGCTTCGCCCTGAGACGAAGGAGCGGCTGCGCGGGCTGCTGTTGCCCCCGCAGGCGGATAATCCGATCGATCTGGGCGGCAGGCTCGGACCCGACGTTGCCGGATCATCGGATGAGATCATCGAGGTCTTCGCCGGTGATCCGGATGTCAGCGCGTCATTGATCATGCTCACCACGACGCCCCGCTATGAGGCAGCGGCCACGGAAATCGCCCGAGGCTTCATGGCGGCGGGCAAGCCCTTCGTGCTCGCGGTGATGCCAGGAAGCGCCGCGGATGGCGTCCGGCAGGCGCTGCGGGAGATTAGCTGCCCGTTCGTCGAGCGGGTGGATGACGCGATACGGATGCTCAAGGGCTACATGAGCCTCCTCGAGCGACACGTGGCCAGCACCGCGCCGCAACGGCCGGCTGGATTGCCCAGCAGCCCACAAGTTCTCTCTGGGCCGCTGCTGGAGCACGAGGTCAAGGCGCTGCTGCAAGCCTATGGGGTGCCCGTCGCGCAGGAAGCGTTCTCTCCAAATCCGGATGAGGCGGTGAGCGCCGCCGAGCGTATCGGCTATCCCGTGGTGATGAAGGTCGTGGCCGAGGGGCTGGTGCATAAAAGCGATATCGGCGGCGTTCGCCTCAATATCACATCGGCCGATGCGGTCCGCGCCGCGTGGGATGAGATCAAGAAGGCGGTCGCCGAGCACGCGCCCGAGAGCCAGTTCAAGGGATGTCTCGTCGCCGAGATGGTGAATTGGCGTGATGAACTCATCATCGGCATCAAGCGGGATGAGCAGTTCGGCCCCATGGTGCTGGTGGGCTTCGGGGGGGTGACCGTGGAGCTCGATCCGGATACGGTGCTCGCCCCCGCCCCTGTCGATGCAAGAAGGGCCGAAGAGATGCTGCGGCGGTTGCGGCGTTTTCCGCTGCTCGATGGCTATCGCGGGCGGCCGCGGGCTGATCTTGCCGCCATAGCCGATGCCGTCGCCCGGGTGTCGTGGCTTGCCCACGATCATGCAGAGCGGCTCGTCGAACTCGACATCAATCCGCTGGTCATTCGCGCCTCGGATGGCAAGCCGGTGGCGGTCGACGCGCGGGCGACGGTGGAGGCTTAGAGCGGATTCGCTAGTCTGCCTCCTCGCGCGCCTGAAGGCTTAGGCTGCTTGGTCGCATTTTCTTCACGCGAACCGGTGTCCACGTCGCTCGAAAATGCTCCAGCCTTCCTTGCTGTGAGGTAAGCCGTTAAGCTCGGCTTGGCAGCGGCAACCTATCGTGATTGCCGTCGAGACAGAATGGCGAGGAGGATGGTGCAGGGCGAGCAGTCAGCCACAGCGCGGCGGAGCGGCCGGGGGCCGATTACCCGCAGGCTCGTGCAGGCCCTGCATATTCCGCGCGGCGAGAGCGTCACGATCGGCATCATCCTCGACCGGCTCGGTCCGGATGCCTTCGGCATCGCCTTGCTGCTGCTGTCGCTGCCCATGGTGATCCCGATGCCGGGCCCGATCGGGTTTCCCTTGGGATGCCTGATCGGCCTTCTGGCCATTCAGGCGCTGCGCGGGGCCAAGAACCCTACCCTGCCCACCTTCATCCGCGAGCGGCCGGTCTCCCGGCGGCTCTTGCGCTCGATCCTGGTGCGATCATTGCCGTGGATGGCCAGGGCTGAACGGCATGTGCGTGAAGAGCGGCTGTCATGGCTCACAGGGCGCGCGGTGCGCGTGTTGCTGGCGGTTCCGGTTCTGCTGCTGGCCGTAGCGATCATCCTGCCACTTGGAAACAGCATACCGGCCGTCGCGCTCATCGTTCTGGCGGTTGGCTGGATCGTGCGCGACGGGGCAGCGGTGCTGATCGCCTTCGCGCTCAGCATCGCGGCCCTTGCGTGGTGCGTGTTTCTGGTGATCGCGGGCGTCACGGCGATCGATTGGCTGGCCTCGATCTTTTGATGCATTCGGCGAGGCCAGTCATCATGGTGGGGGCGGTTATTTCCGCACCAGTTCCACAGAGGCAGCGGACAGGGTTTCGCTCGCCTTCTCCGTCACCAGCGATGTCCGGCCAAGGGTCATGGCCAGTCCATTGGGCTCGTCAAACACAATGATATGGATGAAGAACACGTTGCCCGGCTCCGCCTCGTAGGTGTTCCCATGATAGAACATGGGCCAATCCATCCAATTGGGCGCATAGGTCGTGCCGAGGCTGTAACCGCATGCGTTCAGCCGATGCTCGGCATGCCCTGCCCGGTCCAGCACACGCGCATGGGCATCGAAGACTTCTCCAATCGGCCGGCCCGGCCGCAAGGCCTCCTCGGCTGCATGAAGCGCATCGACCGCGGCACCATGCATCGAGACCAGCCGGGGATCAACCTCGCCAATCGCCAAGGTGCGCATCAGACAGGCGTGATAGTGGCGATAGGCGCCCGCAAGCTCCAGGGTCAGCATGTCATTGGCTTCCAGGTGCCGGCGACCGGTGAAATAGCGGCACATGAGAGCACCGGGCCCTGAGCCAATGACATGTTCGTTCGCGGGGTCGTCGCCACCACCGCGATAGACCGCGGACTGCAGCTCGGCGATGATGTCGCCCTCGAAGGCACCGGGCCTGGTGGCATCCTCGGCAGCCTTCAGCGCCGCATCGGCGAGTTCGGCCGCGCGACGGACATAGGCAAGCTCGGCGGTGCTCTTGCGGACCCTGAGCCTGCTTACGAGATCGGAGGCATCTTCCAGCCTGGCAAAGCCATCGAGCCCCGCCTGAAGACGCAGACCATTGCGCGCGGTGAGCCCATAGGCCTCCCATTCGACACCGAGCTTCTTGCCGGAGAGGCCAAGCTCGGTGAGAATCGCCTTGAGATCACGCACCGGATCCGCATCGGCGCGATCGACCCAGATGCGGACATCGCTCACGACAGATGTAAAGCGTGCCTGCAGCTTGTCGGCCGAGCGGGTCAAAAGAACGAGACGACCGTCCGCCGTCATCACCATGCATTGGAAATAAACGTAGCCAAACGTGTCGTAACCCGTCAGGTAGTACATGCTCTCCTGGCGGAACAT
Organism: Rhodoligotrophos sp. CJ14; assembly: GCF_038811545.1. GTDB lineage: Bacteria > Pseudomonadota > Alphaproteobacteria > Rhizobiales > Im1 > Rhodoligotrophos > Rhodoligotrophos ferricapiens. The sequence continues at coordinate 4,142,977 of NZ_CP133319.1, read as the reverse complement.
CAGGAGCGCGGAAAGACCTCGCGCTTCCATGGCGGCAATGGCCGCTCGTTGTCTCGCCGTGAACTCCTCTCGGGAGAAGTGCAGATGAAGACCTTCCAGAGTCATGCTCCCTCCAAGGCTTGAGGCCGCCCAGAAGAACAGTCGAGCACTTTCGGCGGTCACTCGTCCAGAGCATCTTGATGGCTCGACGCGAATAGACAACGTTCACTCCAGGTTTGGCCCGGTCTCTCAGGCCGTAACCGTCGAGTTCCTGCGGATTTTCTGAAGTGACCGTCACGAACGCCCATCCTTTCCAGGTGACGAACCGGCTGGTGCTGTGGATTGCGGTGCCGATGACGCTCGCCTTCCTCACCACCCCACTGCTCGGTGTCATTGGCACCGCTGTCGTTGGCCAACTGGGCGATGCGGCATTGATCGGGGGGCTGGCGGCGGGGGCAGCGATCTTCGATCTCGTGTTCACGACCTTCAACTTCCTGCGGTCGGGAACCACAGGGCTCGTCGCCCAGGCGGTCGGGCGCGATGATCCGGAAGGGGAAAAGGCCGCGTTCTATCATGCGGCCGCCATTGCCTTGGGCTGCGGCATCATCCTCGCGGTGCTGGGACCGGCCTTCGCGCAAGCGGGGGCCTGGTTCATGGATGCAGAACCGGCCGTCTCGGCGGCGATGACGAGCTACATCACCATCCGCATGGTGAGCGCGCCGGTTGCTCTTCTCAACTATGCGATCCTCGGCTTCGTGCTGGGCCGGGGCGAAGCGATGCTCGGGCTGCTGCTGCAGGGCGTGCTGAATGTCGCGAATGTCCTCCTGTGCATCGAGCTCGGGCTGAACCAGAGGTGGGGCGTTGCAGGCGTCGCCTGGGCAAGCGTTGCCTCCGAAACGCTCGCCGCCGTGCTCGGGCTTGGCATTCTCCTCGCGAGATTTGCACGCAGGCCGCGGATCACGCGAAGCCGGCTGTTCGACAAGGCGGCGCTCCTGCACATGGTCGCGCTCAACCGGGACATCATGATCCGCTCCTTCGTGCTGCTGGCAGCCTTTGCACTCTTCACCCGGCAAGGCGCGCAGTTCGGCACGATCGCCCTTGCCGCCAATGCGGTGCTGATGAACTTCTTTCTGATCAGCGGGTATTTCCTCGACGGGTTCGCCACCGCCGCCGAGCAGATCACCGGCAGGGCAATTGGGTCGCGCTATCAGCCTGCCTTCGAGCGCGGCGTTCGCATGACAATGGCCTGGGGTTTCGCGCTGGCTGCGGTCTTGACCGTGTTCTTCCTTGGCCTCGGCCATTCACTGATCGCACTCATGACGACGGATTTGAGCGTGCGGAGCGAAGCCGGCCATCTCTTGGTCTGGGGGGCGCTCACCAGCCTAACCGGCGTTCTAGCCTTCCTCATGGATGGCGTGTTTATCGGCGCCACCTGGTCGCGCGACATGCGCAACATGATGATCGTATCGTTCGCGATCTACGCGGCGCTGCTCGTGGCGCTTGGACAAAGTTTCGGCAATGCTGGCTTGTGGGCTGCACTGCACGGGTTTCTGCTCGCGCGCGGGCTCAGCCTGCTATTCATCCTACCGCGGCGGAAGGTGCAAGCGTTCTCGAGTGATGCCAAGGGGCACGCCACGCCATCGGAGCAGCGCCCGCTTATCTAGAAACAGAAACGCTGCCTATGGATTGCCTGACGGGCCCAGCGGTATTCGGGCGTAACAGCCACTGGATGGTTTCGGCAAGCGCCGGGTCGATCGGCTTCGGCCTATAGCCAAGATCGTCGCAGGTTTTATCGATGCTCAGCGGGATTGAGCGGAGGGCCACACGCACGGCCTCTGCGGTGGTTAGCGGCCGTTTCTGGCTCACCGCATTGGCGAACCATTCGGCGGCGAAGCCCGTGGCCAAGGCCGCGAAGGCAGGAATGGCAAAGGACGTGGTTTTGCGGCCGCAGACGAGGTCCATGCGGCGGACCAGCTCACGGACAGTGACATTCTCACCGCCCAGGATATAGCGCTCGCCGATCTGTCCCCGACTGGCCGCGAGGATCATGCCGGTGGCAACGTCCCGCACATCGACCAGGTTGAGAATGCAGTCCATGATGAACATGGGCGGCTTCTCGATGAAGAGCGACAGCATGGCTGTCGGTGCCGTTCTGTTGTGATCGCCGGGGCCTATGGGAACGGTCGGGTTGACGATCACGACCGGCATGCCATTGCGCGCAGCTTGGAGCGCCGATGCCTCGGCGAGAAATTTCGAGCGGGTATAGGGCCCCGGCATATCCTCGAGCGATAAGCACTTTTCCGCGTCGTCCCCGGGGGGCGGAAACAGGATCGCTTCGGTCGAGCAATGCACAAAGCGCGAGACATTTCTTTCGGCGGCCGCGGCCAGCACGAGCTCGGTGCCGCGGTGGTTGACGCGCTCGAAATCCGCTCGATCCGCTGTCCAGAAGTGGGGAATGCCGGCCAAGTGATAGACAATGTCCACGCCATCCATCGCGCGCCGGACCGCATCAGGGTCAAGAATGGAGCCCCTTATGAATTCGGTCGGCCAGACGGCGGAGGGGGGCTGCTGCACATCCAGCACTCTGACCGACTGCTTTTGCGCTGAAAGCGCAGCAACAAGGTGCTGACCAATAAAACCGCTTCCACCTGTGACCAGAACCTTCGGTTTCGTGCCATTCTCGCGCCGCTTTGGCGTAGATCCGTTCATGTTCACCCGGACAACTCCAGATTTTCCCGGCCTCGCTGCAGCTATGAGCCGCCCTCTCCTATTCGTTCGTGAATGATCCGAATGCTTTCAGGGGTGAGAAGATGAGATCCCCAGCCACGTTTGGGCATGTTCTCCGCAGCATTAGGATTGATGAACAGTAGGAGAGCGACCATCACCGTTGGTGTGATACTCGGCCAATCCCATTGCAGCGGGGTTAATTCCTCTTGACTAAAGCGATACATTCCTTTGCGCAGGACTAAACGTCTGGCTTCCCGCATCAGTTCCATCCGGGAGCGACTTCGCAGCGCGCAGCCGAGCAGCGCCTGAAGAGCGAGATGGGTGCGCAGGCCAATGGTGCCGGGGGGCAGCGGCGGCGGGGTTTCTCCGATGCTGACCTTGAGGAGCGCGCCAAGCAAGTCGTGTCCGGCCAGGAAAGCGCTCATCGGCTCCACCAGCCGCGGGTTGCAGTCGATGTAGTAGATGCCGTCATCATCCGGCGCCAAGTAATCGACCGACAGAGCGCCGTGCCAGTCGAGATACCGGCCAAGGCGTGACATGTGCTCCAGTAACTCCGGACGGTGAATGCTCTCCTTCACCGCGTCGCCACCTCCGGCGCCCCGGATGATCTGGCGATAGGCATGCAGGCCGATCAACTCCCCATGACGGAACAGGGCTTGCGCATGCTCGATGGCTCCCTCGATCCATTCCTGGGCAAGCACCGGCTCGTCGAAACCGCGGGCGGCTGCTATTTCCTCAACGGCGCGATACAGATCAGCGCCGGTTCTGATAAACCAGACACCACGGCTTGCGGTGCCGATGGCGGTTTTCAGCACAATTGGAAATTCTTTGAGCGCAAGGGCCTCTGCGCGGCTGTGCAAAAGGCGGGTTGCTGGCTGCGGCAGTCCGAGCTCGGTCAGCAAGGTGCTGAAGGCCGCCTTGCTATGGGCTTGGCGATAGCTCTCGAAGCTCGGCAAGGCGACCGATACAGACCTAAGCAGCCTTTGCTGGGTCTTCGACAGAGCCATACCCTGCTCATGGATCGGAAGCAGCACATCGAAGGGCCGCGTCTCCACGAGGTGCAGGATGAACTCGACAAAGCCCTCGGGATCAACGCCCAGCCCGGGGCAGCGATGGTAGCGGCGGACGAAACGCGAAAAGCGGCCGATGCAATGGGGATCGGGGTCCACGATCTCCACATGATGTCCTTGCAGCCCCAGGACGGTGATGGCCTCGCGGGCGGAGGTGCTCGAGCCTTCGGACAGGAGAATACGCATGGGCTGAACTATGGGGCGCGCCGGCTTCTCCCAGCAAGGGCCGGGATCGCAAAGCGTAAATGCGAGAAGGCCGGTTTGGGCCGTGACTCACACGGGTCCAAACACGTTCCTTTGACTTCGGACCGGCCGGCCAAATGTTAGCAATGCGGCAGTGGTTTCGCTCGGAGGTGTCATGCGGCTCGACGTGAAAGTGATCCTTGTCCTTCTCCTGCTGTTCGGCGGCACTGCCCATGCGCGTCCTGCAGAGCCTGCCTATCGACCGGCACCGTCGGGTGGAGTTTTGTCGCTGCTGCCCATGCCGCAGACCACCGAGCATTCGATCGACATAGGCGGGCGCAAGCTGAAGTATCGGGCGACAGCGGGAACGCTGCCACTATTGTCCGGGGATGGCGAGGTCACCGCCGAAATCTTCTATGTCGCCTATACGGTGCCCACAGACGAGGGCTCATTGCAGAGCGCACAGCGCCCAATCACCTTCGTGTTCAATGGCGGGCCTGGCGCCGCCTCTGCCTATCTTCATCTGGGCGCGCTCGGACCGCGGATCATCGCCACTGGGGAGGATGGAGAATTCCTCACGCCTCCACAGCGGCTCATTGACAATCCGGATACGTGGCTCGACATGACCGATCTCGTGTTTGTCGATCCAGTGGGCACGGGCTATAGCCGCGAGGCGCCCGGCCAGAAGACGAGCAGCTTCTGGGGTATCAATCAGGACGCGAGCGCGATGGGCGCCTTCATCCGCCTCTATCTCACCCAGGCGGGACGGATGAACGCGCCGGTTTTCCTGGCGGGCGAGAGCTATGGCGGCTTTCGCGCGGCGCTGCTTGGCCGGACGCTTCAGGAGGATATCGGCATCAGCCCGAGCGGGCTCGTGCTCATCTCGCCGGCGTTGGAGTTCATGCTGGTGCAACCTGATACATTCGATCCGCTGCAGTGGGCGCTGGAACTGCCGTCGCTGGCCGCTGTAAGGCTTGCGAGCGAGGGTATCACCGGGCCAGAGCTGGAAAGACGGGTCGCAGAGGTCGAGCGCTATGCGCTCGGCGACTATCTCATGGCGGTGGCTGGCGGCCTCGAACGGGGCGGTGTGCTTGCGAGTGCGCGCGTTGCCGAGATTACCGGCTTGCCGATCGATCTGGTTCAGCGCCATTTCGCTCGGATTCCCACGTCCGTGTTTGCAAAGGAGTTCGCGCGTGCCAAGGGCAAGACGATCAGCCCCTATGACGGCACCATCGCCGTTCCGGATATTGCGCCGAACAGCGCGCGCATAGCCAGCCCCGACCCGGTGCTCGAGCGCAGCATTCCGGTGCTCACCTCCGCCTTTGTGGCCTATGTGCGCGGTGAGCTGAAGTTCGATACCAAAGTCAGCTATCGGCTTTTGAACAGCGAGATCGGCCGCAACTGGGATTATGGCACGAGCCCGTCACGCCAGGGCTATGCGGGCGTGATGGGCGATCTTCAGCGGGCGCGCGCCTTGAATCCAGCGCTCAATGTGCTCGTGGTGAACGGCTATACGGACCTCGTCACCCCCTATATGACGACACGCTATCTGGTGGATCAGATCCCAACATTGGCCGGTGCCAAACCCATCCGCACGCGCGTGCTCGAGGGCGGCCATATGATGTATCTGCGGCCGGAGAGCCGCGCAGCGCTCAAGGCGGTCGCGGCGGAACTCTATCGGGCGACGGAGTGAGGAAGGCTCTCGGGCGTGTTTTGATGCGGCCGTGTCACGGCGCGGGCACGGTCAACTGCGACCCATTGTGAGCGGATGTGATCGCGAGGATGTAGGGCGCGGCCCGTTTGGCCCATGGTTCCGGCGTCTCATAGGCATCCGCGTGCTCTGGCCAGCATTTGTGAAGCATCTTGGTGTTCACGACGCCAGGACTGAGGGTGACCGCGGCCATTCCGTTGGGAAGCTCCTGGGCGAGCGACAGGGTCATGCCCTCAACAGCCCATCTCGAGGCGCAATACGGTGCCATTTCCGGGTCCGTCGACCTGCCCCAGCCGGATGAGAGCGTCACGATGATGCCGCTGCCGCGCTTGATCATCGCCGGGGCGAAAGCCTGGATGGTGTATCCGGTGCCAAGGAGGTTGATGCCAATCACCTCGCTCAGCTCTGATTGCGGGACCTGCCAGAGCGGTGCCGGCGCATTGATCACCGCAGCATTGCAGATGAGAATATCCGGCGTGCGGCCCGCCTCGATGATCCCCGCGGCCCAGCGGTTGAGCTGCCCGGGGTTTGAAACATCGAGAGCCGCAATTCGATAATCGACGGGCTCGGATGCCTGGCCGGAGCGCGAGCAGGCTTCCACATGATGACCCAACCGGACGAGTTCGCGGGCCAAGGCCAGCCCCAGCCCCCGCGAGGCACCGGTCAGGACAATGGTCTTTCGCTGCGTGCTCATTCCACCTCTCTCGCAGGCGGCGCACAACCCACATCATCCGCCCGATCGGGGGAAATTAGAGCATGATCCGCTCGGATTGAACGGGATCATGCTCTCGCCAGCCTCTATGCCGCATTGGGGCCGGGATCATCATCGTCCGGCTCCTCCTTAACATCCGCTGCTGGCGCGAATTTCCCCCGGTTGGCGGTCCGGTCAAAGATGAAGACCGGGGCTGCGGGAGCATTCTCGGCAGGTGCCGCCGGGGCGCGGCGCTTGCGCGCGGCCTCGGGCTGATAGGCCACTCTGTTCAGAGTGATGCGCTCGCGCGCACCAGAGGCGTGCTCGATCAGGATTTGCCCGCCTTCAACCATGCCCAAGAGGGCCAATCCCCGGAGAGAGGTGATCGGAAGGGTCATGCCTGCCAGAGCAAGCTCCTCGTTATTGATGAGAACGCAGCTGTCGATCGGGCCACCATTGACCGAATAGTCGACCCGGCTGTTCAGGGTTGCCACATTCCGCGGCACGTCCTGATGCAAAACAATGATGGCCGTCGACAGCTTGTTGTCGAGCAGATGGAGATAGTTCTCGTTCAGATCACGCCCCGCCCTCTCCCGCAGGCTTTGCAAGATGGCGTGATCCTTGGATGTTAAGAAGCAATGTGAGCCATGGGACATGACAATTCTCCGCCGCGCCGGCGCGAACCGGCTGACTTGATCAGACTGCGATGTTCAAGGGATGCCCCTGGCTCAGGCGGAACTCGTCAACGCCGCGCCAGGGGCTAAGCTCCTGCTAGCAGGCGTCCTGACCGGTCTCTGCGGGGAATTCGCCGAAAAATGCGTCTCATTTCACCTTCCCAAGCCTCGGCAGGATAGCAAGTTTGCGGTGAAGTTGGAAGCGGAGCCATCCCCAGGTCCTGCTCTCTGCGAAATCGATGTTCCCGGCCATGAAGGAGAGAATGTGGGAAGGCCGCTCTCCGGGTGCCTTCACACTGATGAGCGGATTCAGGAGAACGGCATTGGCGCAGGCGACGTATCAGTCCTGGGCGAAGATCACGGTGTGCCGATCGACCCACTCAGCTCGCAGCGGATCGAGGTGATCCGGGGGCAGCGACGCTGCGGCGGGGCCCGCAATCCATAGGCGGCGGGTGCGGCAAACTCCCTCGCCTCAGAAGATCTCCTGGGCGGCACTCAGCATGGGAAATGCAAGACGGCCCAATTTTTGCAACACCGGTTTCCTATCGACGCTGGCCCCAAGCCGCCAGCCGGGGATTCGGGATCAAGCAAGAGGGCAGATATCGAGCTCATGCCGACACCAGAAGCGCGCGTATATTCGATGGAAGCAGATCCAGAGGGGCCAGTGGTTGCCGGCAAATGCGTTTGCCAGGGGTATCCGCGCTGCACACTGGCGGATCACGAGGTTCTGCTCGCACAGATCATTGGTTGCCGCTGGTGCAGACGCATCTATGTCTATGCGAGCGGGCGCGAGGTTCTGGACGGGCCGGGTGAAGCTTAGGCTCGGCTCAGGCTTGCTGGTCCCGTGGCACGATCAAAGATCTGGGCCTGCCTGATCACTCCTCGGCCGCGATCGGCATATTGCTTTCGATAATATCCGCGGTAATGGCAATGCGGGCCGCTTCTGCATTGCGCGCGATGATCGCGTCATAGACCTTCTCGTGGAAGCCGACCGAGCGCAGGATATGGGCGTGATCGGGTGTCGACATGCGCACCAGCGGACCAATGCGCATCCAGAGCGGCTCCAGCAGGCTCGCGATGAAGGAGATGCCGCTCGCCTCCGCGATCTCCATGTGGAAGCGGTAATTTGCCTCGAGGAAAAGGTCCAAATCGGCAGTATCCGCTGAACGGCGGATATCGGCGCAGCATGAGGCGAGCGTTGCAAGCTGCTGCTCAGAGCGCGCGGTCGCTGCGGCTGCCACAGCCTCGCTCTCCAGCAATACACGCAGCCGCGAAATATCCTGCTGCTCCTTCACGGAGAGAACCGGTACCATCATGGTGCGCGCGGGCGTCGACACGAGGCAGCCGATGCTCTCCAACCGCTGCAGCGCATCGCGCACCGGCATCGCACTCGTCCCAAGCGATTTCGCAAGCCAGCGCAGCGGCAGCTTCTGGCCTGGCGCAAAGCGGCCCATCATCAGATTGCGCTTGAGAATGGTGAAAATCTGCTCGTGCAGCATCTCACGGGTGACTGGATAGAGATCGGGATTCTCGGATCCCGTGCTGTGCGGCAGGGGGACGGGCGATGCGCTTTCCATTCACCTTTTCTTTCTCAGTGGGGCCAGCTCACCCAGACCGAAGAGAGTTATTGACAGGAGGCCAATTGCCTTTCAGTTTAGCCGTAATTTGTTATAACACAAGACAGGGGTGGGTTGCTGATGGTCACGTTAAACTGTGACATGGGCGAGAGCTATGGCAACTGGCGCTTCGGCGATGATGAAGGCATCATGCCTCACGTCGATTGCGTGAATGTCGCCTGCGGATTCCATGCGGCGGATCCGATGACGATGCAGCGCACGGTCCGGTTGGCTGTTCAGCATGGCAAGGCGATCGGCGCGCATCCCTCCCTCCCCGATCGCGAGGGCTTCGGCCGACGCGAAATGCACCTCAAGCCGGACGAGCTGACCGCCGCCTTCGTTTATCAGATCGGCGCACTCGCAGGCTTCCTGCGGGCCGAGGGGGTCGAGCTCGCCCACGTAAAGCCGCATGGCATCATCTATGGCATGGCGGCACGCGATCTCGACACAGCACGAGCAATTGCAGCCGCCGTGAAGGTGTTTGGCGTGCCGCTTTTCGGCATGGCCGGCACCAATCACGAGGTTGCGGCCCGCGAATTGGGGGTAGCCTTTGTCGGCGAGTTCTTCGCGGATTTGTCCTATGGTCCGCAAGGACAGCTGATCATTCCGCGCACGCATTCACCCGTCGATCTCGACGCTGCGGCCGATCGGCTGGCGAAGGCCCTGGTCAGTGGGGAGGTTGCCGCGACGGATGGAACGCCGCTGAAAATCCAGTTCAGCACGATCTGCATCCATTCCGATCCGCCCAATGCGCGCGATGTGGCCGCGCGTATGCGTCAGGTGATCGACACGGCGAAATGAAAGAGGGCCGAGGCGGCCCCACTCATGGAGGGAGTTATCATGAAGAGTATGGTTGCGAAGCTCGCGCTTCTGCTCGTTGCAAGCGCGTTGGTCCCGTCTGGCGCATGGGCACAGGATGCGGCGACCAGCATTCCGGTCGAGCTGGTGACAGACCAGGGTAAGAAAGATGCGGAATGGCCGCTGATCCAGGCCAATGAAATCAGCAAGCCGTGGAATATCTGCGTGCTGTTCCCGCACCTCAAGGACAGCTACTGGGTGGCCGCCAATTACGGTGTCGCGGACGAGATCAAGCGCACCAAGACATCCATGACCCTCTATGAGGCGGGCGGCTATACCAATCTGTCCACTCAGCTTTCACAGATGGACAATTGCATCGCGCAAGGGGCTGACGGCATCATCCTGGGCGCGATCAGCGCGGACGGCGTCGGCGCCCTGGTCAAGAAGGCCACGGATGCCGGCATCCCGGTCATCGATTTCGTCAATGGGGTGAACGAGCCGTCCGTTTCAGGACACGCGCTGGTCAGCTTCTATGATCTTGCTTACACGACGGGCAAATATATCGTCGACCAATCCGGCGGCAAACCGCTGAAAGTGGGCTTCTTCCCCGGGCCGCAGGGTGCTGGATGGTCGGATGACGCGGTGCGCGGCTTCAATGACGCGATCAAAGGATCGCAGGTCGAAGTGGTCGTCACGCGGCGCGGGGATACGGGCCTCAACGTGCAGCTCGACCTGATCTCCAACGCGCTGCTGACCTATGAGGATATCGACTGGGTGGTCGGGGTCGACATCGCGGCCGAGGCGGGTGCTATCGCCGTGCGCAATGCCGGGCTCGCGGACAAGGTGAATGTCGCTGCCTTCGATATCATCCCGCCGGTCTATGAGGACATCAAGGCAGGCGCGACCAAGGCTTCGCCCACCGACTTCACCACGCTGCAGGGCCGACTTGCGGTCGACATGGTGCTGAGGCTCCTGGAGGGCAAGGAACTGCTTGCCAAGCGGGCTGGACCGAAGCCGCAGATGGTCACCTCCGAGACGCTGAACAATTTCGAATATACGGACATGTTCGCGCCCAAGGACTTCAAGGTCGTCTTCAATTTGACCGAAGGCAAATGACCGCAGTCGCGAGCCGGATGAGAGAGGGCGAGGAGCTGATCTCGCTCTCTCATGCATCCAAGTTCTATGGCAGCTTCGCCGCTCTGAAGGATGTCTCGCTGGCCTTGCGCCGAGGCGAGGTACACATGCTGCTGGGCGAAAATGGCGCGGGCAAGTCCACACTCGTCAGCCTGTTGACGGGTGTGAACAGGCTGGATGAAGGCGAGCGCAAGCTCAATGGTGTGCCCGCGCCCTATATGACACCGGCGGAAGCCAGGGCGTCGGGCATCAATGCCGTGCTCCAGGATTTCAGCCTCGCGCCGGCGATGACGGTGGAGGAAAATTACGGTCTCGGGCGTGAGCCCGTCAGAGGCGGGCTCGTCGACCGCAAGCGCCTGCGGGCGGAGACCATGGATGCGCTCGCCAAGCTCAATCTGCACTTTCGCCCCACGGCGCGGGTCGACAGCCTCGCGCGGGCTGAACAGCAGCTACTTGAAATTGCACGCGCCTTAGGCGGCCGACCCGGCGCGCTCATTCTGGACGAGCCGACGGCATCGCTGAGCCATGATGAGTCCGAGCGTCTGTTCGAGATCGTGCGGCAGCTGCGCGACGAGGGCTGGGCAATCCTCTATATCAGCCATCGCATGGAGGAAATTCGCCGGCTGGGCGATGTGGTGACGATCCTGCGCGATGGACGCATGGCGGGCCATTACCGCCTGGCGGAGGTCAGCAATGACCGGCTCATCGCGGATATGGTCGGGCGCGAGATGGCTCATTTCTATCCCGACATTCCGCACAAGCCGGGGCCGGTGAAGCTCGAAACCCAATCCCTCAGCTCGGGTGAGAGCGTCAAGGCCGTCTCGATCAAAGTGCATGCGGGCGAGATTGTCGGCCTGGGTGGGCTCGTCGGGTGCGGCAAGTCGGAGCTCGCGCGCGCGATCTTCGGACTGCGGCCATTAACGCAGGGCAAGATCCAGCTCGATGGGCAGGAGGTACGCGATCCCGCCCCGGCACGCATGCTGGAAAAGGGCCTCATCTACCTGCCGCAGGATCGCCGGGGCGAGGCGCTGGCGCTCGACCGCTCGGTGGCTGAGAATATGACGGTGGAGGTGCTGACCGAGCCGCAATATGCCCGGTCCGGCTTTATTCGCCGCCGTAGCCTCTCGGGGCTGGTCGCCAATCTCCTCCAGGCCCTCAATGTCGCGCCGCCCGATCCAACCAAGAAGGTGGCGCAGTTCTCCGGCGGGAATCAGCAGAAGGTGGTGCTGGGGCGCGCATTGTCGCGACCGCGGAAGGTCTATGTTTTCGAGGAGCCGACCGCCGGTATCGACGTGGGCGCGAGGCTCGATTTCTATCGGCAGCTCGAGCGGCTCTGTTCGGAGGGCGCCGCCATCCTGCTGATCACCTCGGATTTGCAAGAACTCGTTCACCTCGCGCATCGGGCCTATGTGATGCATGCCGGCGAGCTGGTTGCCGAATTACCCAAGAGCGGTTTGCGCGAGGAGGCCGTGGTCGCCTATGCCTTCGGCGAAAAACCGCAGAGCGCACCGGAAGATCTCTATCCCGGTGCGAGTGCCGCTTCCCAAAGAGGAGTGTCGAGATGACCGACCTGCGCACCACCGCGGGACATCCCCGCACAACGGGTAGTGCCATCAGCGGCACCCTGATGCGCTTCGGCGCGCTGCCGATCATCCTTTTGCTGATGATCATCGTCTTCCAGTTCGGAAACAGCCGGTTCCTCAGCACAATGAACCTGCTCAACATGAGCCAGCAGGGCGTGTTCCTGATGCTCATCGCTCTGGGGCAGATGATCGTACTGGTGGCCGGCGGGTTCGATCTGTCGGTCGGGGCGGTCGTGGCCCTCACATCGGTGATCACGGCCAAGGTGATGGTCGCGGTGGCCGCCGCCTATCCGGACATGGAGGCGTTCGCCATCGTTCTCGGGTTCGGTGCAGCCATCATCATCGGGTTGATCTGCGGGCTGATAAATGGTCTCGGCGTCGCCATATTGAAGGTCAATGCCTTCATCGTGACGCTCGCCACGGCCTCGATTTTCAAAGGCTTTACCCTGGTCATCTCACAAGGGGTGCAGGTGGGGGGCCTTCCGCGGACATTCATCTATGAGATCGGCTCGGGCAAGATCTTGGGCCTGCCAACCTCGCTGATCCTCGCCTTGCCGGCGCTGGCGGCCGTGTGGCTTGCCATGCACCATATGCGCTTCGGACGGTATCTCTATTCCATCGGATCAAATATCAAATCGGCGGTGGTCGCGGGCGTCGCGGTCAATCGGAAGCTCATTCTGGCCTATGTGATCTGCTCGACCATCACGGCCTTCTCGGGATGGCTTTTGACCGCGCGGGTGTCATCGGGCGAGCCATTGCTGGGCGGTGAATTCCCGCTCAACTCGATCGCGGCGGCGGTGATCGGCGGCTGCTCGCTGCGTGGTGGCGAGGGAACCGTGCCGGGCGTTCTGCTCGGGGTGATCTTCATCACGGTGCTCGCGAATGGCATGGACCTGCTGCGGATCGGGTCAAACTATCAGATGATCGTGCTCGGCGTGGTGCTGGTGGGCGGCGTGGTGCTCGACCGCTACCGGGCCGCATCCGTCACGCGCTGACCGCCAGTCTTGGAAGGCATGATGGCATCGACAGGGCTGATCTTCAGAGCCATCGGCGATAGGCTGGCGTCGTGCCCGCCGCTGATCGCCACTGAACATTCTATGCAAGGGCTAGCCGAGACGAGAGGGGAGAACCACTGTGATCTATGAGCAGCCGAGATTTCTCCCGGGAGGAGACAGGTATATCCTGATCGAATTCGGGAATGAGATGAACCTCGACCTCAACTTCATGGCGCAGGGACTAGCCAGCGCCGTGGCGGAGGCCGGCATCTCGGGGATTATCGAAACCGCACCGTGCTTTGCCTCTCTGCTCGTCCATTACGAGCCGGAGCGCATTTCCTATCATGATGTGGTCCGGGAGCTTTCCGGCCTCGTGGGGGCGCTGGGTCCGTCGGATGACATCAGGCTGCCGAGCCGGCTGTTCTATTTCCCGACCCTCTATCTCGATCCGTGGTGCGCGGAGTGTGTCGCGGATTATCGCGCACGGATCGCCGACAAGGTGCCGGATCCCGAGCTGATCGTTCAGGAGAACGGGCTCAAGGACGTGAACCAGTTCGTGCAGCTGCACTCATCATCGGAATTCTGGGTGGCATCGCTGGGCTTCTGGCCAGGGCTGCCCTTCCTCATGCCGCTTGATCCGCGCGCTCGGTTCACCGCGCCGAAATACAACCCGCCTCGCACCAACACACCGCAGGGTGCGATCGGCCTCGGGGGTGCCGCCAATTCCATCTATCCGGTGGCGACGCCGGGCGGGTATCAGATCTTTGCGCGCACGCCCGTGCCGATCTGGGATCAGTCCGGGGTCAACCCTGCCTTCGAGGGTGATCTCTGCCTGTTCAGGCCGGGTGACCGGATCCGCTTCATTCCCGTGACCCGCGAGGATTATGACGCGGTCGCGGAGCAGGTCGCGGCGGGCACCTACACCTATAACGTGGTCGAGTACCAGACCTTTGTCGTCGCGGATTACAAGCGCTGGCTCACCAAGCTCAATGGAAAGGCGAAGGTGCAATGATCACGGTCGTAAAACCTGGCCTCGAAACCTCAATTCAGGATTATCCGGGGCGGCTTGGCTATTGGAACCAGGGGTTCCCGCCGTCAGGGCCGATGGATAGCTGGTCGTTCCGCATGGCCAATGTGCTGGTGGGCAATGCGCCCGGCGCGGCCGGGCTTGAATGCCAGATGCTAGGACCAACGCTTCGGTTCGACCGGGACATGGTGATCGCGGTGTGCGGCGCCGATATGCGCCCGACCCTCGATGGCGAGCCGTTGCCTATGTGGCAGTCGGTGCCGGTCAAGGCCGGACAGGAGCTGGTCATGGGTGCAGCGCGTGTGGGCGCGCGCGCTTATCTCGCGGTCGCTGGCGGGTTCGCCAATGACGAGAGGCTTGGCTCACGCTCGACATTCCACAAGGCTGGAGTGGGCGGCATTGACGGCCATGCGATCAAGGCCGGACAAAGCCTGCCCGTGGCTGAGGCCCGCGGCACGCCGGGGCTGATGGTGCCCCCTGAGGCGCGCCCGGCCATCCGGACCGACAAGGTGTGGGATATCGAGGTCTGCGCCGGGCCGAACGATGACTGGATCGATGCGGCCGGACAGGAGCGCTTCCTCACCGCGGACTGGCGGGTTTCCTCGAAGTCAGACCGCACCGGCTTTCGGCTGGAAGGGCCGGAATGGACCTTCGCGGAAAAGGCTTACAACAAGCCGCCGGAGCATGGCTCGCTGCCGGCCAATATCATCGATCACGGCTATCCGCTCGGCGCGATCAACCTCGCCGGCCAGACGCCGATCATCCTGGTGAATGACGGGCCATCGATGGGCGGCTTCATCAATCCCTATACGGTGCCATCTGCGGCATTCTGGAAACTGGGCCAGACCAAGCCTGGAGAGATCTTGCATTTCCGGCTTGTGTCGGTCGAGCAAGCGCAGGAAATGGCAGCAAAACTAACCCGGCTGTGCGTTCGCGAAACGCTGATTTCGGCCTGAGAGGAGAGACTTCAGTCATGAGCAAGCAGGTTCTCGCACCCCTCCCCGGCGTCTTCTATCGCCGCCCCTCGCCTGCCGAGCCGCCCTTCGCGGAAGAAGGCGGTGCGATCGAGGCCGGCGCAACCATTGGCCTCGTCGAGGTCATGAAATCCTTCTACCCCGTCGAGGCGGTGGAAGGCGGCACAGTCGTGAAATTCCTGGTGGCGGACGGCGATGCCGTGGATGCGGACCAGCCGATCGCCGAGCTCACGTGACCCCATGACGATCAAGACCCTGTTCATCGCCAATCGCGGTGAAATTGCGGTGCGGGTGATCCTCGCGGCGAAGGCGCTGGGCATCCGCACGGTGCAGGCGGCGAGCGAGGCCGATACCGACATGCTGGCCGCGCGCATGGCGGACCAGGTGGTGGTCCTCGGTGGCGCGCCAGCTGCCCAATCCTATCTCAATATTCCGGCGGTGCTCGATGCGATCCGCAGCAGCGGGGCGGACGCGGTGCATCCGGGCTATGGCTTTTTGTCGGAAAACGCAGATTTCGTCGAGCAGGTCGAGCGGATGGGGGTGACCTTTGTCGGCCCCACGGCCGAGACCATTCGCAAGATGGGCGATAAATCTGCAGCGCGGGCCGAGGCCATTGCCGCGGGCGTGCCGGTGGTTCCCGGGAGCACAGGCGATGTGGCCGATGCCCAGGAGGCGCAAGCGGTCGCGCGCGAGATCGGCTATCCCGTGATGATCAAGGCGCGGGCGGGCGGCGGCGGGCGCGGCATTCGCATTTCGGGCAGCGCCGACGAGCTGTCCTCTCTCATCCCGCAGGCCAAGGCCGAAGCCCGTGCGGCATTCGGGGATGATGCCCTTTATCTCGAGCGCTATATTCCGCGTGCGCGGCATGTAGAGGTGCAGGTCCTGGGCGATGGCGAGCGTGTCGTTCATCTGTTCGAACGGGAATGCTCGCTGCAGCGCAAGCGTCAGAAGGTGTGGGAAGAGGCCCCGGCCGCAGCGCTTCCGCCAGCAACGCGAGAGGCCTTATGCGAGAGCGCCGTGGCGCTTGCCACGCGTGTCGGCTATCGAGGCGCAGGCACACTCGAATATCTCTATGATGAGGGAACGGGCGCGTTCTTCTTCATCGAGATGAATACCCGCATTCAGGTCGAGCATCCCGTCACCGAAATGATCACCGGCATCGATCTCGTGCAGGCGCAATTGCGCATTGCGGGCGGTGAGAAGCTGTGGCTCTCCCAAAGAGATATCCAGGCAAAGGGCCATGCGATCGAGGTGCGCATCAATGCGGAAAATCCCGACCGCATGTTCATGCCCTCGCCCGGCACGGTCTCGGCGCTGACCGTTCCGCACGAGGATGTCGCGCGGTTCGATACGATGCTGTTTGCCGGCTACAAGGTGGTGCCATTCTATGATTCGCTGATTGGCAAGCTGATCGTCTATGGACGGGACCGGGCCGATGCGCTGGTCAGGCTCGAGGCCGCTCTCGACGGACTGCAGATCGAGGGTATTGCGACGACCCGCAGCCTGCACAAGGCGCTTTTGGGCGCTCCCGACGTTCGCGCGGGCAACGTGCACACCACCTGGCTTGAAGACTGGATGAAGGACCGCGCGTCGGATCCCAAGTAGAAATAGGCATCTTCACTTCGCTCGAAAATGCTGTAGCGGCTCCCGGTCGGTCGAGATGCCGACCCGGGGCACGCGCCTCAGCCCGCGGTTTCCTGTCGCGGGATTGTCGTAAATCGGCCCACTCGAAACTATCTGTTTTTCATGCGCTGCGAGTCTCACCCGCGGCGTTGTCACGGCGTCCATTTCGCAAACCACAAGCGCAACCCGCACGGCGCAATAGGTGTTCGCATTTCACTCACTCCAAGCAAGAGGTCTCGATGATGGAGCGTGCTCCCTCGCATTTACAGGGTCCGGCCAGCGATCCAGACAAGATCGTCGCCGAGTATCAGGCCGCCATTGAAGCCGTTCGCCGGAGGACAAAGGAGTTGCAGGCCATGCGCCAGGCCCATCAGGCCCGGTCGCCAGCGAGCCAAGATTCCGTGGGTGAACGCCGCTGAACAGCGCCTTCCGGCGCCTAGGAAATGCTCTAGCGCTGAGCCGTCAGCGCCTGCACAAACTGCTCGAACTGCTCGCGTGGATAAAGCCCGGGGATCAGGTGGCCTGAGGTGAACCATGCGGGCGTGCCGCGAACACCCAGCCGACGGCCCAGCATTTCCGACTGATCCACCAGCAGATTGGCCCTGCCATCCTCCAGTGCGGCATGCATCTCCGCAATGTCGATGCCCGCTTCAGCTGCATGCCGGTCGATGACCTCGCGGTCGCCGATATCCTCACGATGAGCAAAATGCGCGGCGAAGAGGGCCGCCTCGAACGTTCGAAAGCTCTGCGGAGCATGCCGCCTCGTCCATTCTGCCGCAGCGAGAGCCATGCGGGTGTTCGGCAGACGATCCGGCCAGACAAGAGGGAGGCCCGCCGCTTTCGCCTCCGCTTCGATATGCGGATATATCGGGCCTGTGCGCTCGCCCACGACGCGCCCACCGCGTGGAATATCGGGATGAGCCTCGAAGGGAATATCCACGACTTCGAACCCGTGATTCTCGAAGATCGTGTTGCGCTGCTGGCCGACATAGCAGAACGGGCAGAGGAAATCGTACCAGTGGAGCACCCGCGGCGTTTGCTCCGTTCCATCGGGAATGCTCAGCGGCTCATCGAGTGAAATTGCGCGGGATCTCTCGGCCATGTGGCACCTCGCGGGGAAGGGCTAACGCCCGTGACGTGCCAGTCTCATCCGAGCAAAGACGCTCCGCAATGTGGCAATCGGCCGTTATCGTCGCGTTTAATCAAGATGCTCGCTGGTGAGGATATTCAGTCCTGCCGATATTTCTCCTCGAAAGCCCAGATGTCCTCGAAGCCGATCAGCTTGTTGAACTCCTCGAAGGGATAGAAGGGCAGACCGTGACCGGTGCTCGTGCCCGTCCGCTTGAGATAGGTATAAACCTCACGCAAAACGCCGCCGGCCGCCAGAAATCCCAGACCGGGGTGGATGGCGAGGGAGAAGCCGAGCGCCCGCAGCTGGTCAGCCTTCAGGATGGGCGTGCGGCCCCCATCCACCATGTTGGCGAGCACAGGAATGGAGAAGCTTGCGCCGATCCGCGCCAGCTCCTCTTCGGTTTCGGGGGATTCAATAAACAGAATATCGGCACCGGCCTCCGCATAGGCATGGCCCCGTTCCAGGGCTTCCTCAAGACCATGCGCCGTGCGGGCATCCGTGCGCGCGATCAGCAGGAGATCAGGACTGTGCCGTGAATCAACGGCCACCTTGATCTTGTCGACCATCTCTGATTTCGGGATCACCCGCCGGTTCTTTGTGTGACCGCATTTCTTCGGGAAATGCTGATCCTCGATCTGAACAGCCGTCACGCCGGCTCGCTCGTAGCCGCGCACCGTGTGGCGCACATTCAAGAGACCGCCATAGCCGGTATCTGCATCGGCAATAAGGGGTGTCTTGATGCGTTCGACGATGGCGGAGGCACGTGCGAGCATATCAGTGTAGGTGGCAAGTCCCGCGTCAGGCAGGCCGAGATAGGAGGCAACAGTGCCATATCCCGTCATGTACAAAGCGGGAAATCCCATGCCATCGGCGACAAGTGCGGAGATCAGATCGTAGACGCCGGGCGCCAGAATGAACTCTTTTCGCTGAAGCCGCTGCTTCAGGGTCGGGTCAGGCATGGGAGGTCCCTTTGTTCGGCTGAGATCCGGCGAATAGCGCGCGCGCATTTCCACCCAGGATCGCTGCACATTCCTCGTCGGTAAGCGAAGAGCTCAAAAGCTCGTAGATGGGAAATGGGTGGTTGAACAGTTTCGGAAACGAGTAGAAATCGGTCCCAAGCAGGAGCCTATGCGCACCGATGCGCGCCACGAAGCTTTCGACGAGATGGGCGACCGAGATCATGACGCCGGTATCGAAGATGATATTCGGGTGCTTGGACGCGAGATAGGTCATCCAATGGGCTTGATCGGGGGAGGAGAAGCCGTCGAGAGCCACGAAGGTGAGATCCGGGTGGCGATCGGCCAGGATCTCAAGGCGCCAGGGAGATTCCAGGGTTGAATCGGCGATGATGTGCACGAAGGCCGGCACGCCGTGCTGCTTGAGCCGGTCGAGGAACGCGTCCATCATCGGATGATCGAGTACGGTGCCCTGAAACCGGTGGTGCCATACGATCGCTTTCATCCCGAGCTCGGTGAGACAGCGATCGATCTCATCCAGAGCCCCGTCACCCTCAAGAGGGCTGACCGTGCCCAGAGCGGCCGTGAAGCGGTCAGGATGGCGATCCCGGTATCGGGCAACGAAGTCGTTGACGCGCTTCGTATCCTCCAGACCATTCGGCGCTGGATAGCCATTCGCCGGCATGATGACCGCTTCGGCGATGTGATGATCATCCATATAGCGCAGGCGGGCGGCGATATCGTCCTCAAGCGAGGGCGCGCTGCCGCCGCCGGAGGCGCGGGCCACAGCATCGAGGCGACCAACGTGATGGTGGATGTCGACGACGTCGAATTGGTCGTGACTTCTCATCTCTTGCTCCAGAAGCGCTGATAATCAGGCGGACGCTTTTCGAGAAAGGCGCTGAGGCCCTCGCGCCATTCCGCTGGGGGCACCGCAAGCAGGCTCTGCCGAACCTGCTTCCAATCGGTGGGCGTGTGCTGGCGCAGCGCCGATTTGATCGCCGTTATCGCGCCGGGAGAGCCCGCACCGGTGATGTTTCGGGCGAGGTCGACCGCTATGTCGATGAGACCGTCCGATGCGGTTATCTGTTTAACCAGGCCCAAAGCCTGCGCCTCCTCCGCCGAGAGCGGACGGGCCGTCAATGCGAGATCGAGCGCCTGCCTGCGGCCGATGATCGGCGCCAGGCGGGCGAGCGCGGTGTTGGGAATAACCCCGTGCCTCACCTCGGGAATGGCGAAAGTCGCGCGGTCGGCGGCGATCACCACATCGCAGCACAAGGTCAGCTCGAAGCCGCCGCCATAGGCCACGCCGTTAACGGCCGCGAGTGTCAACCGTGGGCTCTTATCGAGCTGCTCGAAGATGTCGATGGGATCGGGGCCATCGGCGCGGCCTTCCATCCAGCCGGCTTCGAGCAGGTCGCGAATATCGGCGCCAGCACAGAAGGCCTTTCCGGCCCCAGTGATGACGATCGCCCGGACATCGCTGCTTTCGATCTCATCGAGGCAGTGCCGCAGCGCGCCGACAAGAGCGCGAGACAACACATTCCGTCGTTCGGGATCGTTCAGGGTCACGAGCGCGATGTGGTCGCGCCGTTCCCATATGACGGGCGCCGTCATGGTCTGGTCCTCCGCCTCAGTTCGCGGGATATTGCAGCTGACCGCTCGCCTTCTCTGGCGGCCAGACCACGGCCTGACCCTCGTTCTTGTACTGCCAAGCGATCATATTCTCGTCGGTCAGCAGCTGGTGCTTGGCGCCGCCTTCCGAGGGCTTGTACTTGATCGGACCGTAAGGCGAGTTGTAAGTCTGCTCGGCAAGGGCCTTCAGGACCTTGTCCCGATCGAAGGAACCGGCCGCCTTCACTCCTTCGATCAGAGTCAGCATAGCGGTATAGCCCTGCACCACCGGCGCCTGGACGGGCACGTCGCCCGGCAGAAAGGCTTCCGCGCGCTGGATGAAATCCTGCAGTCCCTCGGTCTTCTGCTCGCGGGCCCATTCTCCAATCACGGCGACGCCCGGGCCGAAATCACCAAAATCGGTGCGCTTCTCGCCCGCGGAAACGATCAGGAGAAGCTTCGGCTTGATGTCGAGATCACGGATCTGGCGTGCGACCTGGATATTGTCACCGGAATAAGCAACCAGGAAGAAGACGTCCGGATTGAGCGACTTCACCTTCGTCAGGATCGAGGAGAAGTCCGGACTGCCGCCCTTGAAGGGCTCGCGCATCACGATGTCGAAGCCGCCCTTGGGCAGATATTCTTCGCTGAACCGGGCAGCGTCGGACCCGTAAAGACCATCCTCATAGGCGATGGCGACGGTCTTCGGCTTGGGGGTGATGCTCTCGAAGAAGCGCGTGGCCGCCTTCTGGCGGTGATAATCCCAGATATAGACGTGGAAATACCAATCTTCCTTGCCGAAGGCCTGCTCGATCTTGGTCGAAGAGGAGGCCGCATGCACGAAGATGGGGGAATATCTGCGAACACTCTGCAAAAGAGCGATATCGGAGGTGCTGCCATAGCCGCCGACAAAGGCGAAGACTTTATCCTGTGTCGCCATCTTCGCACCGATCGTCGCCGCCGTGTTCGGCTCGCTCTTGGTATCCTCGATCACCAGCTCGATCTTGCGACCTAGCAGGCCGCCGGCATCGTTCGCCTCCTTGGTCGCGAACTCGATGCCTTGCAGAATGAGCTGGCCTGCCTGCGCCAGAGGCCCAGTCAAAGGCATCGGCACGCCGATCTTGATCGGCTCGCCTTCCTGGGCGCTGGCGCTGATCGTCGACATGGCGCCGAGGGCGATGGCCACGCCGATGCCCAAAGCGGTTCTGATCCACTTCATGGTGTTCCCTCCTCTGGTTATCATCGTGCTCGCTGAACGGCCGCATCGACCGCGGCAGCTCCGTGGGGGCCGACAGTCACCGGATTGAGCTCGATCTGGCTCACCACTCCGCGCGAGGCCATGGCCAAATCGGCAAATCTCTCGAGAAATTCGAGCGCGGCCTCGAAGCCGGTCATGCCGCGAAAGCCCTTGGCGAGGGCATTCCCGATCAGGGTTCGGGTGAGCGTTGCCCTCACCGTTTCTCTACTGGCCGGGAGCGCAATGAAAGCCACGTCCTTGACCAGCTCGGTCAGGCGACCGCCGGAGCCGATCATCATCACCAGGCCGAACTCCGGATGCTCAAAGCTCGATACGATCAATTCCTCGCCCGGCAGAAATTGCGAAACGAGCAGCTGCCCACCGGCGAGGGCATCGATGCGCGGCCCGGCTTCGTTCAGCGCGATCTCGTCGGTGATCCCCAGAATGACACCGCCGCGATCGGAGATATGGGTCTCGTCCGCATCGGCCTTGATGACGACGGGATAGCCGACCTCCTTGCAAGCCGCGGCCAGCTCTGCGCGCGGGCAAAGCCGCCAGCGCGGCACGGGCACACCGCCCTGCTGCAGGAAGGCGAGAGACTCACTCTCTCGCAAAGGCCCAGCGCCGTCGGGCAAAGCAAGGCCGTTCCGCTCGTGCTGCGGGGTCTCCTCCTTCGCAGTGGGCCTGGCCCGTTTCATTGCGGCGAGCGACCGCGCGAGGGTGCCGGCGGAATGGAAGATGGGAATATCTGCCTCGCGCAGAATGTCCTTCGACCGGCTCTCATAGGAGCCTCCCGTCCATAGGGCGATGAGGGATGCGCCGGTGCGCTGCTTGAGATCAGCGAGCTGAACACAGACGGGCGTGTAATCCACGGCGGTGGTGATGATGGGCACGAGCGTGCGCACCGAGGCATCCTCGATGAGCACGTCGAAGACCTGGCTGTGGAGCTCGGGTTGCTCATAGCCGAGCGCGGTGATGTCGATCGGGTTATGGACGGAGATGTAATCGGGAAGCACGGTGCCAAGACGCGCCTCGATCGCAGGGTCCAACTCAGCAAAGGTCAACCCATAGGCATCGGCCTGGTCGGCAAACAGGGTGACATTTCCGCCAGAGATGGACAGCGCCGCAATCCCGTCGGCATTGGCCGCCGTGAAGCCCCGGCGCACGAGATCGGCGATCCCCAAGGCTTCATCGATGTCATCGGCGCAGATGATGCCATGCTGCTCAGCCAAGTCGCGCACCAGGCGATAATCGCCAGCCAGCGAACCCGTGTGGGAGAGCGCCATGCGCGCACCCGTCTCACCACGGCCGAGCTTCAGGAGCACGATCGGCTTGGGAAGGCCAAAGCGACGGCTGGCTTGGACGATTTCGGCGACAACGGCCTCGCTTTCGGCAACCGCCAGGATGACACGGGTGGCATCATCGCGGTTCACGAAATCGATGAGGTCGGTGAAGGACACTCCCGCCGAATTGCCGGTATTCACGACATAGCTGAAGCGCATACCCTGCTGGACGGCGAAAAAGGCGATGGTCGCATAAGCCAATCCGCCGCTTTGGGAGAGCAAGGCCACATCGCCCATCTCGGCACCGTCGCGGGCAAAGACGGGCGCGGGTGCTGCAACCACATGGTCGATGAGATTGACCATGCCCATGCAGTTCGGTCCGATGAAGGGCATGTCACCTGCCGCCTCCACCAGCGCCTGCTGCGCCGACTTGCCATCGGTGCCGGTCTCCGCATAGCCCGATGAGAAGATGGCCGCGCTGCCCACCCCCTTCTCCCGGCATTCGCTCAAGACCGCCGGCACCCGTTCCTTCGCCACCGCGATGATGCAGTGATCGACCGGTTCCGGAAGAGCCGCAACCGACGGGTAACAGCGGTGCCCGCCAACCTCTTCATAGCGAGGATTTATGGGATAGATGCGGCCCTTGAAACCGCCCTGCGCGAGGGCGGGGATGACCTGACCGGCAAGCTTGTTCGCTGCTTGAGACGCCCCCACCACAGCAATGCTCTGAGGGCTGACGAGACGGGAGATTTGCGACCGGGTTGCCATATGCTGGTGCCCTCTCTATGCGCGCTCGAAAAATGGAAGCTTCTGGCCGTCAACCTCGATGAAGCTGACCTGCACGCGATCACCGGTGCGGACGGGAGGGGCGTCGGATTTGGCCATGCGGCTCAGCATGCGCGGGCCCTCGTCGAGATCCACCAGAACGACGGTGTAGGGAAGCTGCGATTCCCAGGAGGGGCCATAGAACGAGACATGCACATCCGAATGGGAGAAGACCGTGCCCCTGCCCGCGCTCTCCTCCCAGCCGAGATCATTCGAACCGCAGGCGGGGCACAGGCGCCGCGGATAATAAAAGCGGTGGCCACAGGCGCCGCATTTGGACAAGAGCAGCTGCCCGCGATTGCAGCCCGCCCAGAACTCCTCGGAATCAACCGTTGGCCTGGGCAGGATTGCGAAATAGGTGAATTCGCTCATGGTCGTCATGCCGCCTCGAAGATCGCTACACCGCAGACGGAGAAAACGCCGCCATTGCCACTGACGATCGCACGCTTGGCGCCCTCCACCTGGCGCCTGCCCGCCGCGCCCCTGAGTTGCCGCACGGCCTCGGTCAGATGAAGCATGCCGCCGATATGCGCCTGGGAGAGCAGGCCGCCATGAGTGTTCACGGGGCAGCGTCCGCCGAGAGAGGTCGCGCCGGAGCGCACATAGGCTCCTGCCTCGCCAGGTCGGGCCATGCCGATGGCTTCGAGCGTGACGAGCACAGAGATGGTGAAGGCGTCGTGGAGCTCCGCGACATCCATGTCCTCAGGCCCCATCCCTGCGGATTCGTAGGCGTCGCGGGCAGCATCGGCCATGCCGAACTGCTCAAGGTCCGGCAGTTGCGCAATCGAGTTGTGGGTCATCTTCATGCCCATCGCGCGGATCGCCACCGGGCGGGCACCAAGGGCGCGGGCCCTGGCGCGGCTGGTGAGGACCAGGGCGCCACCGCCGTCGGAGACCAGCGAGCAATCCAGCATGCGCAACGGCGTGCTGATCATGCGGCTATTATGATGATCCTGCACCGTCATGGGCTTGTTCATCTGCGCATTGTCGTTCAGCAGCGCATGGGCGCGGGTGGTGGTGGCAACCGCAGCCAAGTCGTCGACCCCTGCGCCGTATTGATCGAAATAGCGCTGAGCAACCAAGGCATAGGGCACAACCATGCCCTGAACGGCGAAGGGCTCCTCCCATTCCTCACCGCCCATAAGGGTGTGCATGAACAGGCCTTGCGTGTTCTCGGGCCGGCCGGTTCTCGTGTTCTCGCCATAAACCACCACAGCGACCTCGCAATAGCCGGAGGTGATGGCCCAGACCGCCTGCTGCAGCATCGTCATGCCGGTGACGGTGCCGCCGACGTCGACGGTTGCCATGAAGGTGGGCTTGATCCCGAGATATTCGGACAAGGTGGTCGCGAACATGCTGTTCGGGATGGCATAGGGATCGAGATTGATCAGCCCGTCGACATCGCGCAGTCCGAGGCCGGCATCGGCCAATGCGTTCTGCACGGCCCAGGCTTGGATTTGCACCGGCTGATAGCCCGGCAATTTGCCGACCGGGGTCTCGCCGATCCCCACAATCACAACGTCATCCGATACCCTGGGCATCACTCCTCCTCGTTCACAAACCGAGATAGGCCGTTCGCAGGCGCTCATCCTTGGTGACCGTGTCCATTGGACCGGACAGGGCGACATGGCCCTCCTCCAGCACCAGGCAGCGGTCGGCGACCTTGGTCGCATAGCCGACGCTCTGCTCGGCCATGACAATGGCGCATTCTTGCTCGGCCTTGATCCTGGCGAGAGCTGTGAACAGGTCCTCGACGATCTTCGGCGCAAGTCCGGCGGAAGGCTCGTCCAGCAGCAGCACATTGGGCTCGGTCATCAGCGCCCGACCCACGGCGAGCATCTGCCGCTGGCCGCCGCTCAAGGTGCCCGCTGCGGACTCGGAGCGAGCATGCAACACGGGAAACAGCGCGAAAACGTGCTCGAGCAGCTCGCCCTTTGGCTTGCCGGCCCGTCCCGAATGGGTCGCGACATAGGGACCGATCAGATTGTCCATGACGCTCAAGTTCGGGAAGCAGCGGGCGCCATCGGGAACGAGGGATATGCCGCGCAGGGGCAATTGCCAGGATGGCAAGCGGTCGAGCCTTTCCCCGCGCAAGGTCAGCTCGCGCCTTGCGCATGCAACCGTTCCGATCAGGGCACGTAGCGTGGTGGATTTCCCTGCGCCATTGGAGCCCAGAACGACCAGCATCTCGCCGGGCTCAACGGAGAATTCGACAGCATCGAGCACAACGAGCTTGCCGTAACGTGCATGGGCTATGGAGACGGAAAAGGTGCTCATAACGCAAAGCCCTTGCCGAGATAGGCCTCGCGCACCGCGGGATCGCTGAGCGCCTGTTCGGGGGTGCCGCGCGCCAGGACCGAACCATTGTTGAGCACCACCACGCCCCCGCAGAGGTCGGCAATGATGCGCATCACATGCTCGATGATAACGATGGTCAGCCCGGCTGCATGGATCTGCCGAATGATGCGGACGACCTGATAAGCATCCTCATGGGACAGTCCCGCCATCACCTCATCGAGCAGAAGCACGGAGGGGCCGCAGGCGAGCGCGCGGGCAATCTCCAGCCGGCGCAGATCCGGTACGGAAAGCTGGGCGCAGGGCCTGCGAAACACCGGCATGAGACCGCAGAAATCGGCAATCGACCGCTCGTCGGTGAGGCCATTGATCAGCCGGTCGCGCCGCCCGACATAGATCAAGGGAACACTGATCACTTCTTCGACTGTCAGCTCCGGCGGCACCTTCGGGATCTGGTAGGTGCGGGCGAGCCCCTGCGCCACGATCTGATCCGGGCGCAGGACGCTGATCTTGGTGTCGCCCAGGAAGACCTCGCCGGCGGTTGGCGGGATCTGCCCCGAGATGAGGTTGACCAGCGTGCTCTTGCCCGATCCGTTCGGGCCGATGAGCCCGGTGATCTGGCCCTGTTCAAAGACCAGCGACACATTGTTGACCGCGTTCAGGCCGCCGAACGAGACCACGGCGTTGCGGGTCGCCAGCGCGCTCATGACCTCTGCCTCGCGAAGTTGAGAATGCGGTTGAACAGGCCGACGATGCCGGTGGGCATGAGCACCACGAACAGGATGATCACCGCGCCGTAGACAACCTGATAGCCAACGCCGCCAATCACGGTGCGAGCGGTTTCCTCCAGCGCCCTGATCACGAGAGCGCCCAGCAGCGGCCCGAGGGTCGTGTCCATGCCACCGAGGATGACGGTCGCCAGAGGCAGGACACTCCAGTTCAGGTTGAAGACGTCGGTGGGCACCACATAGCCATAGAGGCCGCCATAACAGGCACCGGCTATGCCGGCGAGGATGCCTGAGATGGTGAAGGCGATGATGCGCAGCCGCACGACCGGAATGCCCGAGGCAGCGGCGAGGGCCGGGTTGGTCCGCACCAGGAACAAAGCGGGGCGCATCCGGCGTGACAGGAAGAAATCCGAGACCATGGCCGCGATCACCAGCAGGGCGGTGATCGCCAAAAGCTGATGGACGGGATCACCGCCCATGAGCAGCGGCGGGATGACCCCGCCCGACCCGCCGGTCCAATCGCTGAACACCAGGACAGCCACTTGCATCGAGAGGGTGAGGCCCATGGTGGCGATGGCGAAATACATCTTGCGCAGGCGCAAGGTGAGCAAGCCCAGCAGCACCGCAAGCACGCCGCAGACCACGACGACGCTGGCCCAGGCGAGCGCTGTGCCAAGCACTTCGGCAAGCAGCGCCACGGAATAGGTTCCGACCCCGAAAAAGGCCGCGGAGCCGAGGGACACCTGCCCGGTCCTCGACAGGATGTCCCAGGCCAGCGCCATGATCGCCGAGATCATGATGCCGATGAACAGCTGCACCCAGAACGGCTGGGCAAAGAGTGCTATGCCGCAGCCAATAATGGCGATCGCCAGATAGGTCAGAACGCGCACGGCCGGGGATCTCATGCGCGCATTTCCTTGCCGAAGAGACCCGTCGGGCGGACGAGCAGCACCAGCACGATCACGAGGAAGGCTACTCCATAGCTCCAGCTCGCTCCGTGCGAGACGAAGGTGCTGGTCAGACCTTCGGCAATCGACAGCAGCACGGCGCCGATCATCGCACCGGGGATGCTGCCGAGCCCGGCAAGGGCGACGATGGCGAAGGCGCGGACGACCAGATCGAGGCCTACGCTCGGCTGAACGTAGAGGACAAGCGCCACGAGGCCGCCGGCGATGCCGGCCGTGAACCCGCCGATGACGAAGGACACGCCGAACATGCGGTTGACATTCACGCCTGAAAGCACGGCAAGCTCGGGATCATCGCTTGCCAAGCGCAACTGAACGCCATAGCGGGTGAAGGAGATGAACGAAATCAGGGCGATATAGAGAATAACCCCCACCAGCAGCACAAGGAGGTTGTTGCCGGGGATGGTCACGCCACCAAGGTGCAGGGATGGCAGCAGCGATGGTCCATGCAGCGCGCGGGAATCCGGGCTCCACCAGATGACAGCAAGGTTGAGGATCAGTATGGAGAGGCCGAGGGTCGCCAGGATCTGGTTGTGCTCGTCCTGACGCAGGACGCGCGCCAGGAATGCCCAGAAGACGAGCTGGGACAGGGCCGCCATGGCGATGCCGGCGACGAGCATTCCGATCACCGGCGGCACGCCGTAAAGCGTGTCCAGGAAGTAGGTTATGAATGCGCCGAGCATGACAAATTCGCCATGGGCGAAATTGATGATGCGCGTCACCCCGAATTCGAGCGTCAGGCCCGAGGCCACCGACGCATAGAGGCCGGCGACAGTCAGGGAGAGCAGCAATGTCTGGGCGATGATCGCGGTGTCGAACATCGCTCGCCTCAGGCCAGGATGCTGCGTGCGATCTGAATACGCTGCATTTCCGAGGTCCCCTCGCCGATGCGGAAGCCGCGCACGTCCCGATAGAAGCGTTCGATGGGCAGATCGCACATGAAGCCAGCACCGCCGAAGATCTGCAGGACCCGGTCGGCGATGCGGCCGGCGGTCTCGCTGGCAAAGAGCTTGGCGCGAGAGGCAGCAATGCGGAAACCGGGATCGCCCGCATCGGCGAGATGAGCGGCTTTCTGAGCAAGCAGCCGGGCCGCGTCGAGCTCGACATCGCAATCGGCGATCTGAAACTGTATCGCCTGATGCTCTGCCAGCGGCTTGCCGAAGGTCACCCGCTCGCGCGCATAGGGGATGGCATATTCCATCAAGGTGCGGCCGATGCCGATGCAGCGGCAGGCGACGAACAGGCGGTCGTTGTTGACCGTCGCCATAATGGTCTTGAAGCCCTCGCCCACCCCGCCTAGCACATTGGCATCGGGGATGAAGCAGTTCTCGAGCGAGAAGGCCGAGAGGTGATAACCCTTCCAACCCATTTTCCGGAAGCGCCGGGTGAAGACGAGGCCCGGATTGTGCCGATCGACGAGAAAGGTTGTGAGCTTGCTTTTCAGTGGAGCGGAACGATCGGTTACCGCAAGGACGATGATATAGTCCGCATGCTCAGCATTCGAGATGAACTGTTTGCTGCCCGTGAGGCGCCAGCCGCCATCAACTTTCTCAGCGCGGGTCTGGAGGGCGGAAAGATCGGAGCCCGCAGCCGGTTCGGTCAGGGCGTAGGCCACGGTCATCTCGCCGGCCATGACCGGCTTCAGCAGCCATTCCCGCTGCTCCTCGTCACAGGCGCGTAGGGATCCCGGAAGATGCCCGATCGCCTCCCCCAGCGGCATGCTGGTGCTGCCCATCTCCTCGTCGATGACGCATTGCGCGGCGATCATCAGACCCGGCCCGCCCAGCTCGACGGGCATGTTGTAACCATAGAGCCCTGCCCTGCGGGCCTCCTGACGCAACTCCTTCAGCAAACCAGGATCAATATCGTCGGCCGCATCGACAGCGGCCTCATGAGGACGAAGGTGGCGCTCGATGAACGCGCGGACAGTATCGCGCAGCAGCCGGTGTTCGTCGGGTGACGCAAGTTCCACATCAGCCTCCTGGTTGTTCCTCGAGCCGTCTGCCCGGGCGGGCGCCGACTGGTAAATTTTTTGCTTGTTTTGTAGGACAATATTGTCCGACTCGATGTTCCGTCAATCTAAAAGAGCTGCTAGAACTGAACCGGAAGGAGAACTGGCTGAATGCGTGAGATGGAGGCGATCGAGCTGGACCAGCGGCGGGGGGAGACCGTCGATCTCGTTGTGGACTATCTCCGCCGCGGGATCCTGGCGGGCGAATTCGCGCCGGGTCAGCGGCTGATTTCGCGCGAGATCATCGAGCAGATCGGGGTGAGCCGCGGCCCGCTGCGGGAGGCCTTCCGCCGGTTGGCTGCGGAAGGGCTGATCGAGCTCACCACAAACCGCGGTGCCTCGGTGCGGCGGTTTTCCCGGGACGAGATCGCGGAGATTTTCGAGATCCGGGAAATGCTGGAAGGGCTCGCGGCACAGCTTGCGGCGAAGAAGATCGATCTGCGGGATAACAGGCGGCGTTTCGAAGAAATCTGGGCGCCGCAGGCCTCTCGCAAATTCACCTCCTCCCAGGAATTCATCGAGGCCAACCGGCTGCTGCACCGGGTCATCATGGAGATCAGCGGGAATGCGCAGCTGAGCAAGCTGATCGATCAGATGGCCCTGCCCGTGGTGATGTTCCAGCTGCGCCGGTTGATGTCGCCGGAAGACGTCACAAAATCCATGCAGGAGCATATCGCGATTGCCGAAGCCATCCTGGCGGGCGATGGCCAAAGAGCCGAAGACGCTATGCGCACGCATCTGCGCAGCTCGGCCGCGCGCTTCATGAAAATGCCCGCCACGGCATTCCGCCCGGGAGGAGAGCAATGAAGGCACCGATGACGCTTTACGACAAGATTTGGGCCGATCATGTGGTCGACCAGACGGAAGACGGCACCTGTCTCCTCTATATCGACCGGCACCTCGTCCATGAAGTCTCAAGCCCGCAGGCGTTTGAGGGATTGCGGATGACGGCGCGCAAGGTCCGGGCGCCGGAGAAGACGCTGGCGGTGGTTGACCACAATGTGCCGACCACGGACCGCAGCCACGGGATCGATGATCCGGAATCGGCGACCCAGATCGAGACGCTGGCGCGCAATGCCCGCGATTTCGGCATCGAATATTTCAACGAGGTCGATAAGCGCCAGGGGATCGTGCATATCATCGGCCCTGAGCAAGGCTTCACCCTGCCGGGCACCACGATCGTGTGCGGCGACAGCCATACCTCGACCCATGGGGCGTTCGGCGCGCTGGCGCATGGCATCGGCACCTCCGAGGTCGAGCATGTGCTGGCCACGCAGACGCTGATCCAGCGCAAGGCCAAGAACATGCGGGTGGTGGTGGATGGCCGGTTGCCGGAGGGGGTGACGGCGAAGGACATCATCCTGGCGATCATCGGCGAGATCGGCACGGCGGGCGGCACGGGCCATGTGCTGGAATATGCGGGGGAAGCGATCCGCAGCCTGTCGATGGAAGGGCGGATGACGGTGTGCAACATGTCGATCGAGGGCGGTGCCCGGGCCGGCATGATCGCGCCGGACGAGAAGACCTTCGCCTATATCAAGGACCGGCCGCGGGCCCCGAAGGGTGCGGCATGGGATCTGGCGCGGCGCTATTGGGAGAGGCTCTATACGGATGAGGGCGCCCATTTCGATTACGAGCTGCGGCTGAATGCGGCGGATCTGCCGCCGATCGTGACCTGGGGGACGAGCCCTGAGGATGTTGTGTCGGTGACGGGGCAGGTTCCCGATCCCTCGCGGGTCGAGGACGAGCACAAGCGCGAGGCGATGCAGCGGGCGCTCGACTATATGGGACTGGCTGCGGGCACCCGGGTGACGGATATCGCGCTGGACCGGGTGTTCATCGGCTCGTGCACGAATGGACGGATCGAGGATCTGCGTGCAGCGGCGCGGGTGATCGAGGGACGCAAGGTCTCGGAGCGGGTGCAGGCAATGGTGGTGCCGGGCTCGGGCCTGGTGAAGCTGCAGGCGGAGCAGGAGGGTCTGGACAAGATCTTCAAGGCGGCCGGTTTTGACTGGCGCGAGCCGGGCTGCTCGATGTGCCTGGCGATGAATGCGGACAAGCTGAACCCGAAGGAGCGGTGCGCGTCCACCTCGAACCGCAATTTCGAGGGCCGTCAGGGCAAGGGCGGGCGCACCCATCTGGTCTCGCCGGCCATGGCGGCGGCCGCAGCCATCGCAGGCCATTTCGTCGATGTCAGGCAGTGGGGCGGCTCTCACCCTTGAGCAAGCCGGGATCACCTGATCGGTGATCAATCAAGGGTGCGAATTCCTCGGTGCCTTTCGCATGCGCTCTGATCGTGCTGCTCTTTCCACGCAGCGATATGTTCAGCACCCGGTCAAATTCGCCGGCAGCCGATAAGCCCGCCGCGGCGAGGCATGCATCCGAGACCAGAATGCGCACGCCGAGTTCGCGTGTGGCGGCCTCCAGCCGACTGGCCACGT
This sequence comes from Rhodoligotrophos sp. CJ14, assembly GCF_038811545.1. GTDB lineage: Bacteria > Pseudomonadota > Alphaproteobacteria > Rhizobiales > Im1 > Rhodoligotrophos > Rhodoligotrophos ferricapiens. The sequence goes on along the minus strand of NZ_CP133319.1, from coordinate 4,110,705 downwards.
TCACGACATCGCCGACCACTGTGAACTCGATCCGGCGGTCGGCCCCGAGATTGCCTACGACCACTTCGCCATAGTGAAGGCCGATGGCAACCTTGATCTCGCTCGCGGCCCGATGCCGCCGCTTGGCATTCCATTTCTTCATCTCTTCCTGCAGAGCCAATGCACAGGAGAGCGCGCGCTGCGCGGCGTCGGCCTGGTGTTCGAGCCCGCCAAAGGTTGCCATGAAGCCGTCGCCGAGGAATTTGTCGAGGGTGCCACCATGCTCGAAGACAATCCGGCAGCTCCTGGTTTGAAAGCTGCGGAGAAGATCGAAAATCTGCTCGGCACTCAGCCGTTCGGACAGGCCGGTGAAGCCGATGATGTCCGCGAACATGACGGCAACATTGCGCCTTGTCGGCTCGCCAAAGCCCAGATCCGCCTTACTTGCCATTGCCTCAGCCACATCAGGGGACACATAGCGCGCCAAATCGCTGCGGGTGACCTCGGCGCGAACCTGGCCGATCAACGTGGCGCGGCTTCTCCAGACGGCGAGCGCAATGATCAAGGTGAGCAGCGCAGTGACAATGAGCTGCGTCCACCATTGGGTCAGACTGACAAAGGTCGGATCAAAGACAAGCCGCAGCGCATCGCCATCGGACAAGGAGCCACTGCCTGCGGTCACGTCGGAGAAGCGGGTCGTGCCGGGCAGCCAATAGACAATCATCACCCCGAAGGACCAGATCCCGGAGATCGCAAGGCCGGTCCAAATCACCAGCAGGGGCGAATAGGTCAGGACGGCCTCTGCCAAGAGCAGAAGCAGATAGAGATATTCCTGACCGCGCAGCCTGGTCTGCACCGGCCAGTCCGCAGCAAGCCCGCCGAGGGGTGGTGTGAGGATTGCAGCAGTGACCAGCGCCACGTCCAAGGCAATGAAGATCGCTTTGATCAGCTTTGCGAAACGATGGTATCGCAGCCGGTACGGCACATAGCTCAGGACAAAGAAGAGCGCGACGATCGTGAGATAGTAGATATCGCGCGGCCATGCGACGCTGAACAGGAGCCAGACCGCCAATATGGCCAGAATCAGGGTGCGCACACGAAAGGCAAGGACAATGCCTGCAATCTCCGCATCATGAACGCTGCTGCCCAGCCGGCCGGTCAGGGCCGAGCGCCACCACGCAGGAGCGCCCAAGCGCAAGGGCCAAAACAAGGGCTTCTTCGTTTCGGCTGAAGCGCTCACGAACACTCCTATTATCCGATCGAGCAATGCCTTCGCAGCGTTTCGTTTTTCCTCGACCAGCGAAACGCGCCTCACGCGCCTTTGCTCGATCGCATCTTCTCCACGCGAACCGCTATCCAGTTCGCTCCGGATGCTCTAGGCAGCCGATGTCGCTGTAAATCCAACTGTCCGTGATTGCGGAACGATTGCCCTTCGAGCGGGGGTCACGCGCTGAGCGATCCGCGTGTGTGATTGCTTAACGATATTCCACGGGCAAACGAGCATTTCTCTTATCATTTTAGACAACATCCCCAACCCTCGCCTCAAAGCGTCACGATCACACTAGTTCAATCCTAAGCAAGCACCATGATTATAGCCGGCATAAATCTGCATAAAGTGCGTACACAGATATTGTGTATTCGGAAATTTTACCAAGATCTACTCATTCATAAAATAGTACATATCGTAACCTGCGCTTAAACTTCGTCTGCGTAACCTAGTACCAGCCCCCGCGCAACTTGGCAGTCATCGGGTGTAGGCCCAGCTGCGTGATTGTCATCTCAGGAGATCTTTGATGAAGTTGAGATGCTTGATGGCCTGGCTGTTGCTTGCAGCCACTGCTGTGTTTCACCCGTCCATCGCTTTCGCCCATACGGGGCTCGGATCGGAGGCGGGCTTCGTTCACGGCTTCCTCCATCCATTCACGGGTATGGACCATACGTTGGCAATGCTGGCGGTCGGCATTGTCGCCTACCAGATCGGCGGGCGGGCGCTCTGGCTCGTGCCGGTGAGCTTTGTCCTGGCCATGGCGGTCGGCGGGGTTCTCGGCATGTGGGGCGTCAATGTTCCCTTCGTCGAACTCGGCATCGCATTGTCGGTCATCGTTCTCGGCGCGGCCATCGCTCTCGGCATGCCGGCACCACTGGCGGCGGTGATGGCCATTGTCGGCCTCTTCGCCATCTTCCATGGACACGCGCATGGCACCGAAATTCCGGAAAGCGCCAGTGGCCTCACCTATGGGCTTGGCTTCATGGGTGCCACAGGGCTCTTGCATCTCGGCGGGATCGGGATCGGGCTGCTGATCGGGTGGGCCGGTAAGAACCATGAGCGCGTATTGGCCCGCGCCGCTGGTGGCCTCATGTCGATTGCGGGAATAGGCATTCTCGCCGGGATGATGTGATCGTCGCGCGCTGCTTCGCTCGTAATGCAAGCTTATTCGCCACTCGTCAAATAATCCTCGAGGAGCTTTGCCGTGGATCTTACTCCGAGAGAGTTCGATAAGCTTATCATCTACTCACTGGCCGAGATCGCACTGAAGCGAAAGGCCAAAGGGATCAAGCTCAATCATCCTGAATCGGTCGCAATATTGTCGGCCTATGTGCTGGACGGCGCGCGCGAAGGCCGAACCGTCGAGGATGTCATGAAGGGCGCGCGCAGTGTGCTGACGAGCGATGACGTGATGCCGGGCGTGCCCGATCTCATCCCGATGATCCAGGTCGAAGCCGTATTCACCGACGGCAGCCGGCTTGTGACGCTGCACCAGCCGATCCAATAGGAGCACGGGAGCGATGACCGAAACACCGAAAACAGAAAACCCATCGCCAGACGCAAAGACCGACGTAAAGCCGCAAGCGGCCGCGACAGAGCATACCGCACAGGATGCGGGCCGCGTGCCGGTCGGCGGCTATGTGCTTGGCGCCGAGCCCATCGAGCTCAATGCCGGGCGACCACGGGTGGTCCTGAAGGTGCGCAATACGGGCGATCGGCCCATTCAGGTCGGCTCACATTTCCACTTCATGGAAGTGAACCGCTACCTTTCTTTCGATCGCGCCAAGGCATTCGGGATGCGGCTCGATATTCCCGCCTGCACGGCGATCCGTTTCGAGCCGGGGGACGAGAAGGATGTGACTCTGGTGCCGTTTGGCGGCAAGCGGTTCACCTATGGATTCAACAATCTCGTGGATGGCTGGACCGGCGAAGGCCCCAACCCCGGCTATCGACCGAATTTCGAAGCCGCCATGCGGCGGGCGCGGGAGCGAGGATTTAAGTCCACGCCGTGAGATTACCGCACATGCTTGGATCGCCCGCGCCGAAAACGTCAGGACAATGAGCCAATGACACAGATATCCCGCCGCCAATATGCCGACCTTTATGGCCCAACGGTTGGCGACAAGATCCGACTGGGTGACACCGATCTTTACGTTGAAATCGAGAAGGACCTGCGCGCGGTCTATGGCGATGAGCTGCAGTATGGCGGCGGCAAGACACTGCGCGATGGAATGGGGTCCGACAGCCTGCTCACGCAGGAGGCCGGCTGCCTCGATCTCGTCATCACCAATGTGACGATCCTCGATCCGACGATCGGTGTGGTGAAGGCCGATGTCGGCATACGGAACGGCGTGATCGCGGGCATTGGCAAGGCCGGCAATCCGAGCACCATGGACGGGGTTACGCCCGGACTTGTGACAGGTGGCGCCACCGATGCCATATCCGGCGAACATCTCATTCTGACCGCGGGCGGCATGGACACCCATGTCCATTTCATCGCCCCGCAACAGACCTATGTGGCGCTCAGCAACGGCATCACCACGCTCTGGGGCGGTGGTATCGGCCCGGCTGACGGCACCAATGGGGTGACTTCAGTCAATGGCCCCTGGAACATGGAGATGATGCTGCGGGCCATCGAAGGCCTGCCGATCAATATCGGTTTTTGCGGCAAGGGCAATTCGACGGGAACGGCGCCGCTGGTGGAGCAGCTGGAGTCGGGCGCTGCCGGGTTCAAGGTGCACGAGGATTACGGGACCACCCCTTCCAACATCCGGTCGTGTCTCACCATTGCCGATGATTATGACGTTTCGGTCGCCATTCACACGGACACGCTGAACGAGGCGGGCTATGTGGAGGATACGATCGCTGCCTTTGACGGGCGGACCATCCACACATTCCACAGCGAGGGCGCCGGCGGCGGCCATGCGCCGGATCTGCTCAAGGTGGTGGGCCAGCGCAACGTTTTGCCGAGCTCGACCAATCCGACGTTGCCGGCGGGGGTCAATTCGGTGGCCGAGTTGTTCGACATGATCATGGTCTGCCATAACCTCAATCCGAAGATCCCCTCGGATGTGGCCTTTGCGGAGAGCCGCGTGCGTGGCGAGACCATCGTTGCTGAAAGCGTCCTCCATGACATGGGGGCGATCTCGATCATCGGCAGCGACTCGCAGGCCATGGGGCGAATTGGCGAGAATTTCCTGAGAGCTTTCCAGACTGCAGATGCCATGAAGCGGGCGCGCGGCAAGCTCCCGGAGGATGCGCCGGGCAACGATAATTTCCGGGTGCTCCGCTATCTCGCAAAGGTCACCATCAATCCGGCGATCACGGCCGGGCTTGCCCACGCGATCGGCTCGATAGAGACCGGCAAGGTCGCCGATCTGGTGCTGTGGTCGCCCGCCTTCTTTGCGGCAAAGCCGAAGATGGTGATCAAGGGCGGCATGATCGTGTGGGCGAATATGGGTGATCCCAATGCCTCACTGCCGACGCCACAGCCCATGTATCACCGGCCGATGTTCGGCGCCTTCGGCACTGCCTTGCCAAAGACCTGCATCAGCTTTGTTTCACAGGCCGCCTATGACCTCGGCGTCAAAGAGAAATACGAGCTCCAGCGGATGGTCATGCCGGTCCAGAACACACGGGTGCTCGGCAAGGAGCACATGGTGCTCAACAGCTATCTGCCAAAGATCGACGTCAATCCGCAGACCTTCGCGGTCACGGTCGATGGCGTGCATGCGACGGTGACGCCGCCGAAGACGATCGCGCTCAACCAACTGTATTTTTTCAGCTGAAAGGTTCGAGATGATCCTGATCGACTCTGTCCTTGGCAATTCGCGGGAACCGGTCTGGAAGGAAAGGTTGAGCTCGGCTCAGATCGATTGGCTGGTGCTCGATCAATGGGAAGCGCAGAAGAACCGCTTCCGCAGGCAAACCTCCGGTGGCATCGAACTGGCTGTTGCCCTGCGCCGCAACACGCATCTCCATGATGGAGACGTTCTCGTCTGGGACGGATCCAGCGAGCATGCCGTGGTGGTCAAGACCGAGCTCAAGAAGGTGATGGTGATCGACCTCAGCCGCGTGATGGACCAGAAGCCGGAGCTGATGCTGCGGACCTGCGTCGAGCTCGGGCATGCGCTTGGCAATCAACACTGGCCAGCGGTGGTCAAAGGCAAGAAGGTCTTCGTGCCGCTGACGCTCGATGAGATGGTGATGAGCTCGGTCATGCGGACCCATGACTTTCCGGCCGTCTCTTACGAGTTCGTGCCGGGCTCCGAGGTCATTCCCTATCTCGCGCCCCATGAGGCCCGCCGGCTGTTCGGCGGAGCGGAGATGGCCTCGGTTCATTCCCATGGCGATCACGCGCATGGGCATGCCCATAGCCACAGCTGATCATCGCTGCGATGGATGATCTCGCCAAAATCCTTCGCCTCGTCCAGTTCGCAGACTCAGCCTTGCCGGTCGGAGCCTTCTCCTTCTCGAACGGTCTTGAGTCGGCGATCCAGCAAGGCATCGTGCATGACGCGGAAACGCTGAAGGCGATGGTGCTCAGCGCGACGAAGCAGGCGGCAACGCTTGACGGTATTGCCCTTCTGGTCGCCCACCAGGCAGCGCGAATGTCGGATCTCTGCACGATCATTGCCGCTGATGAGGCGTCCTACCAGCGCAGGCTGGGTGAGGAGATGAGGCTGATGACCGTCCGCATGGGCCGCAAGCTCGGCGAGCTTGGAGAACATGTGGCGAAGACGCCATTGCTTGCAGACTGGATGGCAAGGGTGAGGTCCGGAACCACGCCCGGCACCTTCCCGGTCGGCCTCGCCATCGTCACCAGCGATCTCGGGATCGAGGCGAGCCAGGCCTTTGCCATGCATCAATATGGGGTTGCAGCGATGATGCTCGGCGCCGCGTTACGGTTGATGCGCATCTCGTTCCTCGAAACCCAGGCGATCCTGCTGGAGGTCAACGGGACCGTCGAGGACCTCTACGAGCAGGTCCGCGGGGGCACACTCTCGGATATGAGGAATTTCTCGCCTGTCACCGACATTTTGGCGGCCGTGCACGTGAAGGCGCATGTCCGCATGTTCATGAACTGAGGGCAGACACAATGAAAAATATCACACGCATCGGCGTTGGGGGCCCAGTCGGTTCCGGCAAGACCGCGATCGTTGAAGCGATCACGCCCCTGCTCATCAAGATGGGGCTGAAAATCCTGGTGGTCACGAATGACATCGTGACGACGGAGGATGCCAAACATGTGCAGCGCACGCTGAAGGGCATCCTGATCGAGGACCGCATCATCGGCGTAGAAACCGGCGGGTGCCCGCATACCGCGGTGCGCGAGGACCCGAGCATGAATCTCGCGGCCGTCGAGGAAATGGAAGCCCGCTTCCCAGACACGGATCTCGTGCTGATCGAGAGCGGTGGAGACAATCTCACGCTGACATTCAGCCCGGCGCTGATCGACTTCTTCATCTATGTCATCGATGTGGCGGCGGGCGACAAGATTCCGCGCAAGAACGGTCCCGGCATCACGCAATCGGATATCCTGGTCATCAACAAGACCGATCTGGCACCGCATGTGGGCGCGAGCCTCGAGGTCATGGATCGCGACTCGCGGATGATGCGCGACAAGAAGCCGTTCATCTTCACCAATTGCAAGACCGGGGAAGGCATTCCGGAACTCGTGCGTCTGATCCGGGAAAATGTGCTGTTCGATCTCGCCGTGCCAGCGGAATAGCCCCGTGCTGCTGGCCAGCGCCCCAGAGCTCTCCCGCTATCGGGACGAGCCCAAGCAATTGCCGAGCGGCGGGCTTGGAAAAGACGCTTTCCTTCGGCTCGGCTTCAGGCGTCGTGGCGGGCGGACGGCGCTGCTCGAACTCCATCGCCGCGCGCCCCTGCTCGTCCAGCAGGCGCTCTATTGGGATGAGGAGATGCCGAAGCTGCCTTGCGTCTCCATCATCAGCAATGCCGGCGGCATTCTGCAAGGCGACCGCTACGCGATCGAAATCGATCTCGCAGAGGGTGCTGAGGCACATGTTACGACGCAAGCGGCGACAAAGATCCATGAAATGGACGCCAATTTCGCCGCGCAGACCCAGGACATTACCCTCGCGGCCGGATCTTACCTGGAATATCTGCCCTATCCTGTGATCCCGCACAGGCACTCCCGGTTCATCAGCCATACGCGCATCATGATCGATCCCGATGCGACGTTGCTCTATTCCGAGATCTTGATGCCGGGGCGCAAGCATTACGGTGAAGGCGAGATCTTCGCCTATGACCTCTTCTCCTCATCCCTGCATGCGGAACGGCCCGACGGAACGGCCCTGTTTGCGGAGAAATTCGTCATCGAGCCGGAAACATCTGACATCCGCAACCCGGCTGTGATGGGCAAGTTCGACGTCTTCGCCAATGTTCTGCTGCTCACGCCGAAGGTGCATGCGGAGTCTCTCTTCGCGCAGGTCGAGCCGGTGATCGATGAGAAGGCCGGATGGGCTGCGGGGGTGAGCCGGCTGCCAGGGGACGCGGGGCTCATCTACAAGGTGCTGGGCATGGAGACGCAATTGGTACGGGCCAAGGTCCGTGCATTCTGGTCTCTGGTTCGACAGCAAGTGAAGGGTGTACCGGTGCCGGAAGAGTTCCTTTGGGGCTAAGGAGGACCGTTCATGACCGGACTTGCGGACTGGTGGAACGATATTATCGGGCGGAGCCGGGTCTTGCGGCTGCTCGATATCCATTTGCGCGGGGCTTCCCAGGTCATGCTCCAGAACAACCCGCTGACCGGCCTCATCTTCATCGTGGGTATCTTCTGGGGAGCGATCGCCGCCGGCAATCTCACCGTTGCGATCGGCGGCATCGTGGGACTGATCGCGGCGACGCTCACGGCCATTCTTCTCGAGGCTGACGACACCTCGCTTCGCCAGGGGCTGTTCGGCTTCAATGGTATTCTCGTCGGCATTGCCATTCCAAGTTTTCTCGCCATGAGCCCCGCGACGTGGCTTCTCCTGATCGTCGGCGCGGCCATCTCAACGATCGTCATGCTCGCCACCAGCCATGTGATGAAGGTGTGGGGCGTGCCCGCCCTCACATTCCCCTTCGTGCTGACGACCTGGCTTGCCGTGCTTGCCGCCTATTCCTTCGGGCATCTGTCGATCCGCGGCCTCGCGCCGCCGAGCCTGCCCGCGCCGATCGGCGACATGGCCGCCAGCCTCGATCTTTCCGCCGGCTTTCTGCTGAGCGCCAGCATCAAGGGCATTTCGCAGGTCTTTCTGATCAACAATCTGGTGACGGGCGCCCTGTTCATCCTGGCGCTGCTGGTGAGCTCGGGCTGGGCTGCGGCATTTGCGATCCTAGGCTCGGTCGTGAGCGTCGCGGTTGCCCTCGGCTTGGGCGCAAGCCCCACCAACATTGATGCGGGGCTTTACAGCTTCAGTCCGGTTCTCACCGCGATCGCGCTCGGATGCGTTTTCTTCAAGCCGTCCTGGCGCGTGGCGTTGTTCGCGCTGCTGGGCACGGTCTTCGCGGTCATCGTTCAGGCCGCGTTCGACACCGCGCTCGCGCCCATGGGTATTCCGACCTTCACGATCGCCTTCGTGCTGGTCACGTGGCTGTTCCTGTTGCCCAAGCTTGATCTCAAGCCGCATCGTCACGAGCCGCTGGATGACGGCATTCTCACCAGGAAATAGCCCTCACGTCCCGTCTGAGAGCCAGGATCTATGCGCCTTGGCTGCTCTTTCTCTTCTGAGAGCGAGCGCTTCGTGCCGACGTGTTCAGCGCCGCCGCGGCGCGAATGAGCGCCTTCAAGGCATCCTCGTCTATCTCGTCGCCCTCGTGGAAATCGATCGCCCGCCTCACATTGCCATCAAGGCTGGCGTTGAAGAGGCCTGTGGGGTCTTCCAGCGAGGCGCCCTTGGCGAAGGTCATCTTCACCGCAGTCTTATAGGTCTCACCGGTGCAGATGATGCCGGCATGAGACCAGACCGGAACGCCCCTCCACTTCCACTCCTCGACCACTTCGGGACAAGCCTCTTTGACGAGTGCCCGGATCCGGGCGAGCATCTCGCCACGCCAATCGCCGAGCGCCTTGATCCTGGCGTCGATCAGCTGCGAGGGAGAGGCTGCGGCCTCCGTTTCGTTGGAGTTGGCTTTTGCATTCATGGTGATTGTTGCTTTGCCCAGGGTTGTCCAAGCGTCTTCAGACGTCAAATCGATCCTGCTCACATGCGTTCGCCGGGCAGGCGGCTCGCCTGAGTCACCCAATCAGTAAACTGCGCCTCATCAAACCGGTCGTTCTCGTGGATATGTACGTAACGCACGTCCTTATGTTTGGACGCAACTGGTGGAACCGGATCAAGTGATGAGCCGCGAAAGAAGGCGACTTTCACATATTTCGCGAAGCAGTGCAGGCTGAGGAACCAGCCCTGACCCTCGTCTCCAGCTCCGTATAGGGGCGAATTCCATTTGACCGCCTTGCGCACACCGGGAACGGTGCGCTCGATGAGTGCATCGAGGCGGCGCCCGACATTGCTCTTCCAGCCCGGCATGGCCGCGATATAGGCCTGTACAGGGCCATCACCATAGCCCTTGGCGATCTGAGGATTGCCGCCCGAAAGGAGGGTCGGCGTTGCAGAGGCTGCGCCCTCATTGCTCTTCGTTGCGCCGTCCAGCGCAGGATCGTTGGCAACCGTCTTGCGCGGCTTGACCGCTTTCGCAGTGCCCTGCTGGGCCGTAGGCTGCTTGGCGGTCTTGGTCGCGGTCGTCGAGGTCTTGCCGGGCATTGCGTTCCTCCTCGGTAAAGCGCAGCACATTTGCCGCAATCATAGCGTCTCATTGCGAGAAGGACCAAGTGAGCTGCTCTTTTGCCGGCCGTCGCTCCCGGCCGCCTCAGTCAGGCTCGCGAAACCGGTATCCGACCCCGGTTTCGGTGCGGATATAGTCGGGCTGCTCAGGATTGCGCTCAAGCTTCTGCCGCAGCTGGCGGATATAGACCCGGAGATATTGCGGGTCGTGCGCGGCACCCCAGACTTTCTCAAGCAAGAAACGATGGGTGAGAACCTTGCCGGCGTGCTGAATGAGGACGCGCAGGAGATCATATTCTTTCGGCGAGAGCTTGATGGGCTCGTCGCTGATCCTCACGATGCGCCGCACGAGATCGACGGACAGCTCTCCGGTCTTGAAGAGCGCCTTTTCGCCCTGCTGGTGCAAGCGGTGGCGGAGCGCCACGCGGATTCGCGCGATCAGCTCGTTCATGCCAAATGGCTTGGTCACATAATCATCAGCACCGAGATCGAGGGCCTGCACGATCTGGGCCTCGTCCGTGCGGCTGGAGAGGACCACGATCGGGGTGATCACGCCCTCAGCGCGCCAGCGCTGCAACAGCTCCTGGCCGGAGATATCGGGCAGGCCGAGATCGAGAATGATCAGATCCGGCAAGAGCGCCTCGATTGCCTCAATGGCTGCGCGGCCGTCCGCCACCTCGTGAATGAGATAGCCCTGGGTGCCAAGGCCAACCCGCAGCAATTTGCGGATCGGCGGCTCGTCCTCAACAAGGAGGATTTTCACGGGTTGGTTCATTCGGGCTCGACGATCTGCGAGGGCTGCTTTGCCAGCGGCATCCGGATGGTGAAGACCGCGCCTGTCCCATCTGCCCGGTTCGCGGCCTCGATCTGGCCGCCCATGGCTTCTATGAAGCCACGGCAGATCGCAAGTCCAAGCCCGGTGCCCGCCCGAACCTGATCGCCCTTCTGGGCCCGGTAGAACTTGTCAAACACGAGGGCAACCTCATCGGGCGGCAAGCCTGGCCCCTCATCAAGGACCTGAAGGACGAGATCTTCAGGCTCGACCCAGCTCCGGATCATGATGGCGGTGCCGGCGGCTGCATATTTCGCGGCGTTATCCAGCAGATTAAACAGCACCTGCTCGAAAAGCACGGGATCGAGCTGGACCATCGGGAGGTCGGCGGGCAGATCAAGCTCCAGCCGATGCTGGCCCAGAATGCCGTTGGCCCGGTGCAGGGCAGACCCGATGATTTCCGAGAGATCATGAGGGCTGGAATTGGGCATGATGGCCCCGGACTCGAGCCTGGTCATATCCAGCAGATTGGCGATGAAGCGGTTGAGGCGGCCCGCCTCGTCCTCGATGGTGGAGAGCATCTCGGACTTGGTCTCGTCCGGCAGGACCGCGGCAAAATTGCGAAGGGTTCCGGCCGCGCCGAGAATGGAGGCAAGCGGCGTCTTCAGGTCATGGGAGATCGAGGTGAGAAGGGCTGAGCGCAGCCGCTCGGTCTCAGCGGCGAACTTGGCGCTTTCCAGGTTCTCCACCAGGTTCACCCGCTCGATCGCCAGTGCCGCCTGATCCGCGAGGGCGTCGAGCAGACGGCGCTGCTCGGGCGTCAGCAGTGGGCCATCCTTATCACGATCAATGCCTATCACGGCTACCGGCCCGCGGCCCGTGCGCATGGGAAGAAACAATCGCTGCGCCCCGGGCAAAGTATCGGCCCCTCGCCCGGCGGGATGATCGTTCTCAAAGGCCCATCGCGCCGCGGCGATATCGGCTTCATCGAGCCTGTCCTCAGGGGGATAGCCGGCCTTGACCTCAAGGGTGCCATGATCCGGAAGCAGGATAACCACCCTGACCTGTATCATGGAAGCGATCTGATATGCGGTTGCCCAGAGCAGGTCATCCAAGGTGCCGGCACCGGCGAGCTTCTTCGAGAACTGATAGAGATCCTCCGTCGTCTTGGCCCTTCGCCGGGCTGTGATGGCCTGAGCGCGGACGCGAGCGGTAAGATTGCTCGCAATCACGGCGACCACGAGAAAGAAAAAGAGAGCGACACCGTTTTCCGGATCGGAAATCGTGAAGTCGTAGAGCGGTGGAATGAAGAAGAAATTGAAGGCCAGCATGCTGGCGAGAGAGGCATAGAGCGCCGGCCATAGCCCTAAACGGATTGCCGCGACGAGCACAGCGGTGAGAAACACCAGAGCGATGTTCTGGAAGGCCAGCACCACTTGCAGCGTGAAGCCCACGAGCACCGCCAGAGCGATAAGACCGGTACTGCCGAGATAAGGCCAAAGCTCAAATTGCGCGGCATCTTTCGGAGACGTGCTAGAAGCCGTCGCCGCCGACTGATCCTGGCCCGCAATCACGTGGACGCTTATGGGTCCCGATCGCCGCACGAGATCATGCACGACCGAGCCATGCAGCAACTCGAACAGCCATGTGCGCGTCGATTTGCCGACGAGAACATGACTGACATTGTTTGTGCGCGCAAATGTCAGGATGTCATCGGCAATAGGACCGCTGCCGGGCATGGTGACCGCCTCGCCCCCCATATGCTCGGCAAGCCTCAGCATGTCAGCAATGCGATCGCGCTCCTGCTCGGTCAGCTGGTGGCTGCGCTGGCTCTCGACATAGAGGGCCGTCCATGGCGCCCGCAGCCGATCGGCGAGGCGCTTCGCGTAGCGGACCAGCCCGTCACAGCGCGGGTCTTCGCTGATGCAGACCAGCACCCGCTCACCCGCAGCCCAAGGGCCGGGAATCGCATGGGCCTGCATGTGCCTCAGCAATTGGTCGTCCACCCGCTGGGCGGTGCGCCGCAGCGCAAGCTCACGCAGAGCCGTGAGGTTGCCAGGCGAGAAGTAGTTCGCTACGGCCCGCCGCGCCGTCTGGGGCACATAGACCTTGCCGTCCTTCAGCCGCTGTATGAGATCGCCGGGGGTGATGTCGATGATCTCGATGTCGTCGGCGCGGTCGATAATTGCGTCGGGGACCGTCTCGCGCACGCGGATGCGCGTGATCTGCGCGACGATATCGTTGAGGCTCTCCACGTGCTGGATATTGACGGTCGTGTAGACGTCGATCCCTGCGGCGAGCAGGTCCTCCACATCCATATAGCGCTTGGGGTGGCGGCTTTCCGGGCCGTTGGTGTGAGCAAGCTCATCGACGAGCACAAGCTGTGGCCGCCGCGCCAGGATCGCGTCCAGGTCCATCTCATCGATCATCCGGCCCTTATATTCGATGGACCGGCGCGGAATGATCTCGAAGCCTCTGGTCAGCGCCTCCGTCTCCTTGCGGCCATGGGTCTCGACCACCCCGATGACCACATCCACGCCCTCACGGCGCTTCGCGCGGCCGGATAGAAGCATCTCATAGGTCTTGCCCACACCGGGTGCCGCCCCCAGAAAGATCTTGAGGCGGCCACGCGCCTCTTGCGTCGCCGCCTCGAGCAGGGCTTCCGGTGATGGTCTCAGCGCCTCTGGTCGTTCCTCGGACATCACGCGGGTTCGTTCACATGCGCTGATGCTTGCGGCTATGGACCAGAACCATCAGCGCTTGCTCATCTGGTCAAGAGCCATATTCAGGGCAAGGACGTTGACATGCGGTTCTCCCAGAACGCCCAATGCGCGAGCCTCAACATGGTCCTCGACCAGCCTACGGATCACCTCTTCCGGCAATGCGCGAGCCTTGGCTATGCGCGGCACTTGGAAGAGGGCCGCCTCGGGCGATATATCCGGATCAAGGCCGCTTCCGGAGGTCGTCACAAGGTCAACCGGGATGGGAGCAGCCGGATTTTCGTGCTTCAGCCGAGCGACATCCTCCCCGACCCGAGCAACGAGGATGCCATTGGTGGGTCCCAAGTTGGAGCCCATGGAGTTCGCGGCATTATAGGGCTGGGCGATCGTCTTCGAGGGGTCGTTCGGGTCGGCTCCGGTGGTTGCCGAGGGCCGGCCGTGAAAATAGCGATCCTCAGTAAATTGCTGCCCAATCAAGGCGGAGCCGATCACCTTTCCATCGCGCTCGATCAGGCTGCCATTCGCTTGCCAGGGCAGCAGCGCTTGGGCCATCCCGGTGATCCCCAAGGGATAGGCAAGGCCGGTGATGGCGGTGAGAACCAGCAGCACGATGATGGCCGGTCGAAGCTCTCTGAGCATGGTGCTCCTCACACAAGATGAAGATGGGCAATCAGAAGGTCGATGGCCTTGATGCCGATGAAGGGAACGATGATCCCGCCGAGCCCGTAGATCAGCAGATTGCGGCGGAGCAGCGCCGCGGCCCCGATGGGACGGAAGCGCACGCCTTTGAGCGCCAACGGGATCAGCGCGATGATAATCAAGGCATTGAAGATGATCGCCGAGAGAATGGCGCTCTGGGGACTTGCCAAGCCCATCACATTGAGCACTTGAAGCTGCGGGTAGATGGCCAAGAACATGGCCGGGATGATGGCGAAATATTTCGCCACATCATTAGCAATGGAGAAGGTGGTGAGCGAACCACGGGTCATGAGCAGGCCCTTGCCGATCTCCACGATCTCGATGAGCTTGGTGGGGTCGGAATCGAGATCCACCATGTTGCCCGCCTCGCGCGCGGCGACCGTGCCGGTGTTCATGGCAACGCCCACGTCGGCCTGGGCCAGTGCGGGGGCATCATTGGTGCCGTCGCCGCACATGGCGACGAGCTTGCCCTTGGCCTGTTCGTCGCGAATGAGCTTGAGCTTGGCCTCAGGGGTCGCCTGGGCCAGAAAGTCGTCAACGCCTGCTTCTGCCGCAATGGCGGCCGCGGTGAGGGGATTATCGCCGGTGATCATGACCGTGCGGATGCCCATGCGCCGCAGCTCGGCGAAGCGCTCACGAATGCCGCCTTTGACGATGTCCTTGAGATAGACGACGCCCAGCAGACGGCGGTCTCGAGCAACCGCAAGCGGCGTGCCGCCCGCCTTGGCGATCTCCTCAGCGATGATCTGCAGCTCGCGTATCGTTTCGGGAAACACCGCCAGCTCCTGTCCAGACCCCCTGCTGCTTGGCGCAGGGGGTGCGGATTGCCCATGGCCGAGAACGGCATCAATAGCGCCCTTTCGGATGCTGCTCCCGTCGACATCGACACCACTCATCCGGCTTTGGGCGGTGAATGGGATGAAGGTCGCGTTGAGCTTCGACATGTCCCGGCTGCGTATGCCGTATTTCTCCTTGGCCAGGACAACGATCGATCGGCCCTCCGGGGTCTCGTCCGCCAATGAGGCAAGCTGGGCCGCATCCGCCAGTTCCTCGGCGCTCACACCGCGCACCGGGCGGAATTCGGCTGCCTGACGATTGCCGAGGGTGATGGTGCCGGTCTTGTCCAGCAGCAATGTATCGATATCGCCGGCCGCCTCAACCGCCCGTCCCGACATAGCGAGCACGTTGAAGCGGACCAAGCGGTCCATGCCGGCAATACCAATCGCGGACAGCAGAGCTCCGATGGTCGTCGGAATGAGGGTCACGAACAGGGCCACAAGGACGATGATCGAGACCGACCCACCGGCATAGGCAGCAAAGCTTGGGATCGTGGCCGTGGCGAAGACGAAGATGATGGTCATCCCGGCAAGCAGAATGTTGAGCGCGATCTCATTGGGCGTCTTCTGCCGGGCCGCGCCTTCGACGAGGGCAATCATCTTGTCGAGGAAGGTCGAGCCGGCAGCGGCGGTGATGCGCACCTTGATCCAGTCAGAAAGGACCTCGGTGCCGCCGGTCACGGCCGAGCGGTCACCGCCGGATTCCCGAATGACCGGGGCCGACTCGCCGGTGATGGCCGCCTCATTGACGGAGGCCACGCCTTCGATCACCTCGCCATCGGAGGGAATGATGTCGCCGGCTTCGACGAGCACGATATCGCCAACCTTCAGGCTTGTGCCGGGAACGAGCTCATAGTCCCGTCCGCCAGGCGTGGCGAGCCGCTTCGCTTGGGTGTCGGTGCGGGTGCGGCGGAGTGAATCGGCTTGCGCCTTGCCACGCCCTTCGGCAACCGCCTCGGCAAAATTGGCAAAGAGCAGCGTGAACCAGAGCCAGAGCACGATCTGGAGGGAGAAGCCGAGATCGGCTCCGCCGAGGGCGACGTCGCGCAGGAACAGAATAGTGGTCAGTGCGGCCACCACCTCGACCACGAACATCACTGGGTTCTTCACGAGGGCGCGCGGATCAAGCTTGCGAAAGGCCGCGAGTACGGCTGGTCCCAGGATCGCCATATCCAGGAAAACGCTCCGGCGGTGGCGCTCCGGTGATGGCGCGCGGCTCTCATGGCGGGCGTCCTCGCGCCGGCCGAGCGGCGCACGGCTCAGTATGCTCATGATCAGTCTCCAGACGGGAAGCTTTGGCCGGCGGTCATGGCCAGGTGCTCGACAATGGGGCCGAGCGAGAGCGCGGGGAAGAAGGTGAGACCGCCGAGGATGAGGATCACGCCCACCAGCAGGCCGATGAAGAGGCCGCCGGTCGTGGGAAATGTGCCGGCGGATGCCGGTACCGATTTCTTCGCGACAAGCGAGCCGGCGATCGCCATGACCGGCATGATCATCAGGAAGCGGCCGACCAGCATCGAGATGCCCAAGGTCAGGTTGTAGAAGAGGGTATTGCCGGTGAGGCCGCCAAAGGCAGAACCGTTATTGGCCGTCGCGGATGTGAAGGCATAGAGGATCTCGGAAAAGCCGTGCGGTCCGGGATTGGCGATGGAGGCCACGGCCGATGGCAGCACGGTCGCGACCGCCGTCCAGCCGAGATACATGAGCGGCAGGACGAGGATCGCGAGCATGGCCATCTTCACCTCCCGCGCTTCGATCTTCTTGCCCACATATTCGGGAGTGCGGCCGACCATGAGACCGGCCACAAAGATGGCGATGATCACGAAGATGAGCATGCCATAGAGGCCGGCGCCCACACCGCCGACGATGATCTCGCCCAATTGCATGTTGATGAGGGGGATCATGCCGCCAAGGGCGGTGAATGAGTCATGCATCGCATTCACGGCACCGCAGGAGGCAGCGGTGGTCACGACCGCGAAGAGAACCGAGGCCGCTACGCCGAAGCGGACTTCCTTGCCTTCCATATTGCCGCCGCCGAGGCCAAGCGCATGAAATGCCTCGGTGCCCGACGCCTCCGCCCAATAGCAGACCGCAACGCCGGCGAAGAACAAGACGGCCATGGCGGCGAGCAGCGCCCAGCCCTGGCGCTCATCGCCCACCATGCGGCCGAACACGTTGGTCAGGGCCGCACCGATCGCGAAGATCGAGACCATCTGCACGAGATTGGTGAGTGCTGTCGGGTTCTCGAAGGGGTGTGCGCTGTTGGCATTGAAGAAGCCGCCACCATTGGTGCCGAGCATCTTAATCGCCACTTGCGAGGCGGTCGGGCCAAAGGCAATCGTCTGCCGCGCGCCTTCGAGTGTCGTCGCATCGATATAGGGCAAAAGGGTCTGGGGCACGCCCTGCCAGACGAGGAACAGGGCATACAGGATGCAGATGGGCAGGAGCACATAGAGCGTGCCGCGCGTGACATCCACCCAGAAATTCCCGACCGTCTGGACCGATGCGCGCGAAAAGCCACGGATCAAGGCCATGGCGAGGGCTATTCCCGTGGCGGCGGACAGAAAATTCTGAACGGTAAGCCCCATCTGGGACAGGTATGACAGGGTGCTCTCGCCGCCATAGTTCTGCCAGTTGGTGTTGGTGAGAAAGCTCACCGCCGTGTTGAAGGCAAGATCCGGGGCGAGGCCGACCATCCCCTGCGGATTGAGCGGAAGCAGGTGCTGCAGGCGCAGCAAGCCGTACAGAAGAATGAAGCCGCCGATATGGAACAGCAGCATGGCGAGCGCATAGGTGAGCCAGTGCTGCTCGCGGCGCTCGTCAACGCCTGCCAGCCAATAGACGCCGCGTTCGAGAGGGCGCAGAACGGGCCCAAGGAATGTTCGCTCACCACTGAACAGGCTGGTCATGTAGCCGCCGAGCGGCTTCGCCAGGGCGAGGACGATAAGCGCGAAAACCGCGATCTGAGTTGCGCCATTGAGGGTCATGGCCACACCTCAGAACCATTCGGGTCGCACAAGGGCGACGGCGAGATAGACCAAAAGCCCGGCCGTCACGAGACCACCGAGCACGAAATCGAACAGCATGGATTGCTCCTCAGAGCCGCTCACAAAGGAAGCCGTAGCCGATCGCCAGGGCAAAGAAGCCCAGGCCGAGGCCGAGCATAAGCAAGTCGAGCATGAGAGAATGCCTCGTTTCCGGACCGATCGAGCCTAAGCATCGGGTCCGTGACACGCGTTCAAACGCAGCTCAATCTGACAAGGCAGGCATAAAAATTCGAGATGGCTCCATGCGGAGGGGCATAAAGATCTCATAGGAAGATATCGTTAGCGGGGCATGATGAGGTGCGTTGGCTTTTACACTCGAGCTCCAGCCGGTGCGGTCGTGCCGCGCAGGATCAGATCCACCTCGACATTGACATGGTGAGGGGTCGGATGGTTCTCGATGAGACCTATTACGGTCTCGGCTGACAGCCGGCCTATCTGCTCGGCGGGAATCCTCAAAGTGGTCAAGGGTGGGACCAGATGGGCCGCCAATGGGAGATCGTCATAGCCGGCGATCGAGACATCCTGCGGCACCCGGATACCAAGCCTCAGGCATTCCAGCAGCGCGCCAGTCGCCAGGACGTCATTGCCACAGAGAATGGCCGTCGGGGGTTGCTCTCCGGCCAGCAAGTGCCGGAGGGCATTGGCGCTTTCGGCAAGATCATAGCGGCATTGAACAATGCAGTCCTCGGGAATATCGAGATCGCGCGACTTCAAAGCGGCTACGAAACCGTCCACACGATCCGCCGCCCGATCATTGTCGGCGCGGATACCACTAATGATCCCGAAGTTCCGGTGTCCAATATCCACCAGGTAATTGGCGATGCGCATTCCACCGGCTCTGTTGCTCCAGCCGACCGTAGGCCACTCGCCGTCGGGTTCGTACACGCACATCAGCAGCAGCGGAATGCGCTTGCGGCGGATCAGATCGTAGACGGCCGGGTCATGGATCTTGCCGACAAGGATGATCGCGTCCACACCCCGCTCGATCAGTGCACGGACACTCTCGAGCTCGCGCAATAGCGAATATTCGTGAGCGGCAATCGAGAGAACGAAGCCACGACGCTCGAAGGCCTGCTGCATGGCGCTAATCATCTTGGAATAGATCGCACCATCGATCGTCGGCATCACTGCCGCCACCATGCGTGTGGCGCGGCTCGCCAGAGCGCGGGCAGAGCCGTTCGGTATGTATTCGAGCAGTCGTATGGTCGAGTGGACCCGCTGCACGACATCCGGACTGACGAGCTCGGGGCGGTTCAGCACCCGCGAAACGGTCGCGACCGATACGTCCGCGTGACGGGCGACGTCACGAATCGTGGGGGCCCTGCTCAGCTTCTCCAAGGCCGGTTGCGGACGCCGGGTCGAGCGCACTTCATCGCCTCACATGCTGGATCGAACACAAGCAGAATAGGGAAACCGGCTTCAGAAAAACAGCATCATCATTGTAGAGATGGCATTGTAGAGCCGCCTTGACTCTGAAACCGTTTTCATAAACGCTCATAGACGTGGGTTTCAGGGGTTCTCTCAGGATGACACAATTCAAATCCCATCTTTTCTCGCCGCTGCAGTTGCGCGAGGTAAAAATTCCCAACCGAATCGTGGCCTCGCCGATGTGCCTCTATTCGGCCGTCGACGGCTTCGCGAATGATTGGCATTTCGTGCATTACGGCAAGCTCGCCACCGGCGGTGCGGGGCTCGTGTTCGTGGAAGCAACAGGGGTCGAGGCAGACGGGCGCATCACTCACGGTTGTACCGGGCTGTGGAAGGACGAGCAGATGGAGCCTCTGGCCCGTATTGCCGACTTCATCCGGAGCGAAGGTGCCGTTCCTGGAATTCAGCTCGGGCATGCGGGTCGCAAGGCCAGCAGCCAGCGGCCCTGGCAAGGCGGCGAAGCACTCGGTGACGAGGAAGCAGCGCGCGGCGAAGGTCCCTGGCGGATGGTCGCCCCATCGGCGCTCGCGGCCAATCCGAAGCGGGCCGTGCCGGTGGCGCTCGATCGTGACGAGATGAAACGCATCGTCGCGTCCTGGGCCAGTGCAACCCGGCGCGCGCGCGAGTGCGGCTTCGATGTGGTCGAGATCCACGGCGCCCATGGCTATCTCATCCACTCCTTTCTGTCGGCGGTGAGCAATCGGCGCACGGATGAGTATGGCGGCAGTCTCGAGAACAGGATGCGGTATCCGCTCGAGATCGCGGAAGCGGTGCGGCGCGAATGGCCCGGCGATAAACCTGCATTCTTCCGGATTTCGGCTATTGACGGCTTACCGGAAAGCTGGACCATGGACGATACGCTCGTCTTCACTGAGCGGCTGCGGGAAATGGGTTACGATGTAATCGACTGTTCCTCAGGTGGCATCGATGCAGAGCGGTCACGCAGCGTGGCCACGGCGCTTACCCGTCGGCCCGGTTTCCAGGTCCCGTTCGCCGAGGAGGTTCGCAAGAAGGTTGGGATCAAGACCGCAGCGGTGGGGCTGATCGTCAATCCAAAACATGCGGAAGCGATCCTGCGTGATGAGCAGGCCGACCTGATTTGTCTCGGGCGCGAGTTGCTGTTCAACCCGCAATGGCCGCTGCATGCGCTCCTCGAACTCGAAGGCGTCGACGGCTATGACCTCTGGCCGCCGCAATATGAATGGAGCCTGCGCAAACGCGCGCTGTGGGCCGCCAAGTACCGCGAAACAGAAGTGCAAGCCGCCGAATAGACGGCGGACAGGCCGGGCATTTCGGCCTCTGATCACGAATGAAGACGGACGCACGAATGGGAAGGTGAACGCTCAATCCAGGGAGAGGTAAGGTGTCGACTGACGCAATCTACAAGGCAGACGTGGACAGCACGACCATCACAACGGCGGAATCGAGAAAGGCAATTGCCGCAGGTGTCTGGGGTACCGTCGTCGAATGGTACGACTATGCGGTCTATGGATTTCTCGCGACCATTATTGCGCAGCATTTCTTCCCCTCCGCCGATGATACGACCGCCCTCCTCTCAGCTTTCGCGGCGTTTGGCCTCGGCTTCGTTGCCCGGCCGCTGGGTGGCATCGCCATCGGCTGGCTTGGGGATGCCCGCGGCCGCAAGACGGCGCTCGTCCTCACCCTGTTCCTGATGGCGGTGTCGACGGTCGGTATCGGCCTCCTCCCAACCTATGCCTCCATCGGCGTCGCCGCGCCGGTGTTGCTGGTGGTGTGCCGATTGGTGCAGGGCTTCTCCGCTGGCGGCGAATGGGGTGGCTCGACCGCGTTCATCGTCGAATGGGCGCCATCAAACCGGCGGGGCTTGTTTGGGAGCTTGCAGCAGGCAAGCGTCGCCGGCGGCCTGCTGATCGGTTCCGGGGTGGCTGCCATCGTGGCATCGATCCTCATGCCGGAGCAGATGAGCGATTGGGGCTGGCGCATTCCCTTCCTTCTGGGCGGCATCCTGCTTCCATTGGGCATGTATATCCGGCGGAATGTGGAGGACACGCCCGCCTTTCGCGCGGTTCAGGAGCAGAATGAAAAGCCGCGGGAGATGCCTTGGCGGGCGGCGGGACAGGCTTTCGGCTTCACCATCCTCTGGACCGTGAGCTTCTATATCATGCTGAGCTATATGCCGACATTCACGCAGAAATATGCGGGGCTCAGCCGGACGGAAGCCTTGTGGTCGAACACGATCGGCCTCGTGGCGGTCGTCATCGCCATTCCGCTCATGGGACGCATTTCGGATCGCGTGGGCCGCAAACCGCTCATCCTGGCGTCGGTGGTCAGCTTCCTGGTGCTCAGCTATCCCCTGTTCAGTCTGATGCTGGCCTATGGCAATTTCGCCGCTGCCGTCGTGGTGCAGATCATCTTCGGGTTGATGCTCGCAAGCTTCTCAGGGCCGGGCCCCGCAGCGATTGCGGAGATTTTCCCCACGAATGGGCGGTCGACGTGGATGTCCACCGCCTATAGTCTCTCGGTTGCGATCTTCGGCGGCTTTGCACCTTATATCGCGACTTGGCTGATCAGCGCGACGGGCTCGCCGCTGGCACCTACCTTCTATTTGATGATTGCTGCGGCAATCTCGACATTGGTGGTGCTGACGCTCAGAGAAACGGCCCATTCAAAGCTCATGTGAGCGAAGCGGGGTCCGGCGGCGACGATCCAGCACTCATCGGGTCGTGTTCTGCGCTTGCGACAGGGCACCGATCCGATGATCGGCTGGCTTAGAATCCATAGATCATGACGCCGATCGCGAAGGCGGCAACGCCGGCGATGCTGGCAAGCGTCGGGATGGCGAGCAGAACGGCAGGCGCTCCCGCGGTATCTGGATGCCTGGAGATCATCAGGGTCGCTGCGATGGCAAGGACCGGCAGTGCCAGGACATAAATAACAGTGAAGAGCGAGCCTGGGTCGGACAGCGCGAGATCGTCGAGCCGGACGGAGGGCAAGATGTTCATCCATTCGATCACCAGCACCAGTGCCAGCGCGACGACAGCATGATAGACCCAGCCGGTGCTGATAAAGATCAGCGCCGCTGCAGCGAAGAGCGGATGCAAGGCCAGGCTGATTTTGATGAGCAAACCGCCCAAGCCTGGGCCTGGTATGTCCGGAATGTCCGCGAAGAGAATGGTCGAATTCGACAGCCCGCTCATGGTTTCGATCGCCGCGGTCACCAGCAACAGCAGTCTCGGCCAAGACGGCTGCGTGGTGGAGGGCAGCCCTGTCTGTGTCTGCGGACTCATGCAACCTCCGCATGGAGCATCCGATCAGCCGCTGACGGGCCATCGGCCGCACGCATAGTGCCCGAAGCGCGCGGAGAGCACCAGCAAAGCGATGGGGGGACTCTCATCGGCAGGCAGGGTCGCTTCGTTTGGCCGGTTTTGATCCAGGAATGGCTGTAGCGCCACCATGTGTCGCCCCTCACGCAGGGGCGTGGATCGAAACTGGCAGACAAAGCGGAACATGCCGGCAAGTATCTGTCGCCCCAGCAAGGGGCGTAGGTTGAGAAAGAAGCAGGTGTGAAAGAACAGGGCCGTACGCGCCCGCGATCAACAGGAGTGCTACGGCGAAGGAGGTTGCTGACCGGGGACATTACATGAGAGCAGTCCTGCCCCAGATGCAAATGCTCCGAATTTGGGCGTGTCGGGAGCAGCTCTTTTGCAGAGCCGCATCACGTCTGGGTGGCGTCAGCTTGGGCTGCTCCCATCTCCAAGATCGGCAAAGCGGCCGTTGGTGCGGGCGAGTTCCTTCAAGAGCGGGGCCGGCTCCCAGCCTGCGCCGAAGCGCGCATGGACCTCTTCCATATCCGCGAGGATCTGCGGCAAGCCAATGGCATCGGCTTCGAACATCGGCCCGCCTCGCCAGGCTGGAAAGCCGTAGCCATGGATGAGCACCAGGTCGATGTCCAATGGCCTCGCAACGATCCCTTCGGCAAGGATCTTCGCGCCTTCGTTCACCATGACGGCCCGGATGCGCCGCTGCAGCAATTCCCCGTCGAATAGGGTGTCGGACATACCGGTGTGCGGCCAGAACGAGCGGATGATGGCGTGGACTTCCGGATCCGACCGCCTTGCGCCGTTTTCATAGCGATAGAAGCCGGCGCCCGTCTTCTGGCCGAGCCGGCCAAGCTCAACCAGCTTGTCGGGTATTGCTCCGCTATATCGCGCCTCGGGGTTGCGGGTGCCTGCCAGCCTGCGACGCCGGCTCGCTGCGATATCAAGGCCGGCGAGATCGGCAACGGCAAAGGGGCCCATGGCCAGACCGTAAGCTTCCAGCGCTGCATCGACCTCTTCCGGCAAGGCGCCGTCTTCCAATGCGAACTCGGCGATCTGACGCCACTGGGCCAGAATGCGATTGCCAACGAAGCCCTCGCAAACGCCGCAGAGGACCGGCAGCTTGCCGAGGCGGCGGGCGAGCGCAAACCCTGTCGCCACCGCATCCTTATCGGCCGAAGCCGGCCCGACCACTTCGACCAGGCGCATGATATTGGCGGGAGAGAAGAAATGGAGACCGATGACGTCGGCCTCCCTGCCCGCTGCCGCCCGCGCGATCTCATTGATGTCGAGATAGGACGTGTTGGTGGCCAGCACCGTGCCTTTCGGGGTTACGTCGGCGAGGCGCGCGAAGATCTCCTTCTTGACGGCCATGTCTTCGAAGGCTGCTTCGATGACCAGATCCATGGCCTGCAGCTGATGAAAATCATCGGTCACGGTCAGCCGCTTAAGCCGCTCATCCCGGCCGGCCTCGCTGAGGCGGCCCGAGCGGAGCGCCCGTGCCATCAAACCGTCGATGCGCTCCCTGCCCCGCGCCGCCGCGTCGGCATCGTTCTCGACCACGGTCACCATCAACCCGCCGTCGAGCAGCGCCATGGCTATGCCTGCGCCCATGGTTCCGGCGCCGATCACGCCCACACGGGAGAGAGACCGAGGCGTTGCGGATGCAAGCTGGGGCGCACGCTGAACCTCACGCTCGGCGAAAAAGGCATGGCGCAAGGCACGGGATTGGTCGCTTCTCACCAGCTCCTGAAACAGCAAGCGCTCGGCCATCAAGCCGCCGCGGAAGGGGGCTGTGGCGGATGAGCGAACCGCCTCGATGGCGATGCGCGGTGAGAGCTGCCCGCGGGCACGGCCGATGATGCGCATTGCCGCTTGATCAAAGGCCGCCTGGTCACAGGCCGGGATGGAAAGCTCGCCCGTCCGCCGCAGGGGCTTGCCGACCAGGGATCGCGCGTAATCGATCGCCTCCCGCTCAAGGTCGGCCGCAACCACATGATCCACGAGGCCGAGCTCTTTGGCTTCCGCAGCGCCCACATGGCGGCCGCTGGTCACGAGATCGAGCGCTGCCATGAGACCGATCAGACGCGGCGTGCGCTGGGTGCCGCCAGCGCCAGGAATAAGGCCGAGCTTCACTTCCGGCAGGCCAACCTTGGCGGTTGCCTCGATCACCCGTGCATGGCAGGCAAGCGCGAGCTCCATGCCACCGCCCAAGGCGGTTCCATGGATCGCGGCAACAATGGGCTTATCCGCCTGCTCGATCAGATCGAGCACCTTGCCGAGATGCGGCGGCTGTGAGGGCTTGCCGAATTCGCGAATGTCCGCGCCCGCAAAGAAGGTTCGCCCCGCGCACGTGATCACCACGGAGGACACCGCCGGATCTGCCAGGGCGGATCTCAAGGCCGCCATCAGCCCGGCCCGGACCGCGTGCCCGAGCGCATTGACTGGCGGATTGTTGGCGGTGATGACGGCGCAGCCCTGCTCCAACCGGGTGGCAATCGGCGATGTGCTCAAGGTCATGTCTCCGTAGGAAGAAGGTCGTGCCCTATTGTGCATGGGATCCAGCGCGAGAGAAGGCCTAGAGCCACCGTCCCTCTACTCTGTCCCAGCTTCCTTGGCGTAGATCGGTTTTTTCTGCTTTCAGCAGATGCTTTGCGACTTTATCTGAGGGCGTCTTCGGCAGCTCGCTTCGAAACTCGACATAGCGCGGCACCTTGAAACTGGCGAGCTGCTGTGCGCAATGGGCAATCACCCTCTCCGGGGTGAGATCGTCCGCATTGCGCCCGGAGCGAGGGACAACATAGATCTTGACCTCCTCGCCCCGTGTGTCGTCCGGAACCGGGATGGCTGCCGCCTCGGCCACCTCCGGCATCACAGACACCACTGCCTCCACCTCGCGCGCGGCGATGTTCTCGCCCGCGCGGCGGATCATGTCCTTCACCCGCCCGACGATGTAATAGAAGCCGTTCTCGTCCCTAGTGAAGAGGTCGCCGGTCCGGAACCACTCTCCGAAAAAGGCCTCCGACGTCGCGTCCGGTTTTCGGTAGTAGCCCTGCAGAATTCCTCGGCCGCGAACCACCAGCTCGCCCGTGTCACCCTCGGGTACATCATTGCCGTTGCCATCGACGATGCGGCATTCCCGAAAGGGTGAAGGAATGCCACAGGTGCCAGACCCGACCATGTCGGTTGCTTCAATCGGAACGAAGAGGCAGGAGCCGATCTCCGTCATGCCGAAAGCCTCACGCGCGACGACGTCAAATCGCGCTTCGAGTGCTGCCTGGTCAGCGCTTGGAAAGCCGTAGATACTAACCTTGATCAGATCGTTGTCGCGATCCAGGGGCGACTCGGGTTGCTTAAGAATGACGTTCGGCATCAGGCAGAAGTTGATCCGATACTGCCGCACCCAATCCATGAACCGGCTGGCACTCTGTCGTGGCGCCAGAAAAAGGGTCCCGCGCTGATGGAAGGCCATCAGCATGAGCCATTGCGGATCCATGTAAAAGAACGGGGTGGAGGCCATCACGTTGGGCATGCACCGACCGTCGCGTGCGGCATTCACCTTGCTCACGATGAGCCAATAATCATGCGAAAGCATACAGCCTTTGGGAAAACCCGTGGTGCCCGAGGTATATTGGATATTGAGGAGATCATTTGGCCCGACCGGCTCTTCGGCGGTAAATTGCTCCCCAAATTCGGTAAGATGGTCCCATTTTCCATAACCCTCCTGGCTGGCGCCGCAGACGATCACGTTGTTCCGGGGCAGTCGCGGCAATGTGTTGGCCACCTCTTCGAAAAGCGGGAGCAAGTCGGCCAGGATAATCAAATAATCAGCCTCGCTATCATCCAGCACGTAATGCAATTCGCGACTGGTGTAACGAATGTTGATCGGCACCATGACCGCTCCAACCTTGGCAATAGCAAGCCAAGCGATCGGGAATTCCTTGATGTTGGGGAGCATCACACCGATGTGGGCGCCCTTGCGAACCCCGAGATGCCTCAACCCGTTTGCCACCTGATTGACCCGGGCACGCAGCTCCGCATAGGTCAGAGCCTCCCCGCTCTCAATTAGATGGAGCGCGACGCTGTCGGGCACCTCTTCGACCAGATTATCTAGAAAGGCCCCGAGATTTGGCGGCAGAGCGGTCTTCTCAATTTCGAGGCGGCGCTGGGTAACGGGTGCCACAGTTTGGCTGAGGACGGCTTGCTTGGACATCGGATATGACCACCGAGAATGGGCGGGGTGACGCGCGAGACCGTTTCAAGCCTCGCGTGGCTTGACGGACACGAGAACAGCACGAGCGATCAGCTCGGGCGGATCGCAGATTACAGAGGGGTCGCCGTCCTTCTCGGGAGCCGCGATATGCCGATAAGCGGCAAGCTTTACGCGCTTCGATCGCCGGCCACGGGAGATGACTTCGGCGGTGAACTCCACATAGTCGCCAACCCTGCACGGGAGCAAAAATTCAGCACTCTCATATGCCGCGAGCAAGCTCGGTCTGCCTCCATTTTCTCGTAGGCCGATCTCGGTTGAGCAATCGGCAAACAGCCTCAGAATGGTGGCTGCGGGTATCAGATGTTCCCGGTAATGGGTGTCCTGATTACCAAGACGCACCCGGAGCATCGAGCGATCGTCACTGTCTGCCGCCATGGCGTCTCCTCGCAGTCCTCTCTGCTATTTCAACATGCGCTCGAGGAGCGCCTCGGCGTTACCACGGACATATTTCTCGAGGACGATCGGCTTCAGGTCCAGCAGCGGCAACTCTTCGAACAGACGATCGTGCCGGATCATCGGCCAGTCGGTCCCGAGCAGGATGCGGTCCTGCAATTGGGTGTTCATGAAGTGCCGCATAGGATGCCAGCCGCCATCGGCAGAGGCGAGATAGCGCGGCGCGATTGCGCCGAACTCGAGATAAACGTTGCGGTGCTTCCAGGCGACGGCGATCATTTCCGTCGGCCATGGCCAGCCGCCATGCAAGCAAATCAGGATGAGATCTGGAAAATGACAAGCGATCTCATCGACATAACTGGGATGGCCATGGCGGATAGGGCTGGTGGTGGTGAAGTTCACCCCGACATGCAACCCCACGGGCATGCCAAGCTCGGCCGCCTTGGCGATGAGCGGATAACACCGCTTGTCGGCAAGATCGATATTGTAGAAGTCCGGAACAAGCGAGAGACCGCGCAGACCCAGCTCGTGGTAGCAGCGATCGATCTCCCGGACGCCTTCCATGATGTTTCGCGGGTCGGCTGAACAAAAGCCGGCGAGAAACAGGGATCGATCCCTGGCAATTGTCTCAGCGACCCTGTCGTTCCAGTCACGCGTGCTGCCGGAAGTCGGCTCGGAATGGATGAGGGCGCGGATCCCGTGACGACGCATATCCGCCTGGAGGCTTTCGAAACTCACTCCCTTTTTGTAGTCCGCGCCATAGACGGCTCGGTAACCAGCGAGCCCGGCGCTGGAGGGTGGCTCCGGCTCATCCTCGCGCCAACGCCATGGCGGTTGTATTCGAAAATCGATGGCTCCCCGAAAATCCATTATCTTGTCCCGGCCCACTCGCTCGTTCATGAAACAAATTTTCTAGACCATTAGCAACAGAAACATACGCGCCGCAGTCACGCCTGCAGCACTATGGACTCGGTTCACGAAACAATCTGTTCGCGAAATGCTAACTTGATCGTTTTGTTTTTTCGCGTAGTCTGATCGGCACCGTTCGGCAGAGCCCGAGCCAATAAGGAGCAAACTGCACCGCGCACTGACATCCGTTCTTTGAAGGACGGCACCCGCGTCTGTGCAGATTTGACACTGATCAATGGAGGTGGGGATGATGCAAAAGGCAATGACCAAGGGGAGTTACGCTTACAGGGCATCGCTTGCGGCCGGTGCCCTGGTGTTTAGCGGAGCGCTTTTGGCGGCGGCTGTGGCCGTCCCGGCCTCGGCGCAATCCGAGCCGCCGAAGCCCGAGCAGATTGTCATCAATGATTCCGGTGGCGATATGCAGAGCGCCATGCGGCGCATCTTCTATTCCGAATTCGAGAAGCGCTACGGGATCCGCATCGTGAATACGAGCCCCCTCGATCTCGGTAAGCTTCGCGCGATGGTCAATTCGGGGAATATCGACTGGGCCGTCACCGAGCTGACCGGAGAGGATGCAGTTCAGGCTGAGAAAGCCGGCCTCCTCGAGCCGCTGGATCATAAGATCATAGACTTCTCCGCCTATCCTGAAAACCTCCGCGACCGTAAGTACATCTTCCCAAAGTCGGTCTATTCTACGGTCATTGCTTATAATACCGACGTGTTCAAGGGCGACAATCATCCAAAGTCGTGGGCCGATTTCTTCGATGTCGAGAAGTTTCCCGGCATGCGATCCATGCAGAACACACCGATCGAGAACCTCGAATTCGCGCTCCTCGCGGATGGCGTGCCGGCTGACAAGCTTTATCCCCTCGACGTGGACCGCGCCTTCCGGAAGCTCGACACCATCAAGAAGCATGTCGCGGTGTGGTGGACGACAGGCGCCCAGTCGGCTCAGGTGCTCGTCGATAAGGAAGTCGATATGGGCACTGCCTGGAATGGCCGGGTCTGGTCGCTCATGAAGGAGAATGCTCCGGTCGCCATCGAGTGGAACCAGGGCGCCATCAAGGAGTCTGCTTTCGGTATCCCCGCCGGTGCGCCTAATGCCTATTGGGGCCAAAAGTTCCTTGCGCTGGCCGCGGAGGCCAAGCTGCAAGGCGTCTATGCGGAAGTAATCGGCTATCCCGGCCTCAATCTCGACGCCCTGCAGTTCACCGACCCCAAGGTTGCACCGTTCCTTCCGACCTATCCTGACCATCTGAAAAAGCAGTTCTGGACCAATATCGCCTGGTGGAGCGAGAATGGTGCTGCCATCAAGGAACGTTGGTCCCGCTGGGTCTTGGAGAACTAAGATTGAAACCCGCTTCCCTTCCGGCATCGGCCATTGGCGATGCAGCCCGGGAACTCAATCTGCAGGGCATCGGGCGGCAGTTCGGGTCCGTCATCGCCTTGCGGAAGGTCGATCTGACCGTGCGGGCCGGAGAGCTGCTGACAATTCTCGGCCCCAGCGGTTCGGGTAAAACAACCCTGCTTAACATCATCGCCGGCTTCCAGTACCCCGATCAGGGCCGTATCCTGCTCGGGGGACAGGACATCACCGGCGTGCCGCCGTCCGGGCGCGATATCGGCATGGTCTTCCAGCACTATGCACTGTTTCCCCACCTGACTGTGGCGAGGAACGTTGCATTCCCATTAGAAATGCGGAAGCGGCCCACCTCGGAGATCCGCAAGCGCGTGGCGGATGCACTTCGTCTGGTGGCGCTCGAGACTTATGGCGATCGCCTACCGCGTGAGCTGTCCGGCGGACAGCAACAGCGGGTCGCTCTGGCACGGGCGGTCGTCTTCCAGCCGCGACTGCTCCTGCTGGATGAGCCTCTCGGCGCGCTCGACCGCAAACTGCGTGAGCAAATGCAGCTCGAGATCAAGCATCTGCAGCAGCGTCTCGGCCTCACCGCGGTGTTCGTGACTCATGACCAGGAGGAGGCGCTCATGCTTTCCGATCGGATCGCGGTCATGAATGAAGGTGAGATAGCCCAGCTCGGCACGCCGGAAGAAATCTATGGTAGGCCAGCCAATCGCTTCGTCGCTGAATTCATCGGCGAATCTAACCTGTTCCCCGCCCGACAGGACGGCATGGATGCCGCGATCCTGTCCGATGGCACACGCCTGCTCTGCGATGTCTCCCGGTGGCCCGAAAATGCCAGTGTGCTTATCCGCCCGGAGCGGCCTCGCCTCTTGCGCAATGGTGATCAGAGGGATAACCAATTTACCGCCACCGTGCTCGAGACGATCTATCTCGGCGAGTCCGTAAGATTGCGACTCCAGACCGAGCAAGGGCCCGCGCTTCTCGTGCGCTGGCAAATGCGCGACTTGGGCAAGGTCCCCGCCGCCGGCGAGCGCATCCGGTTGGGCTTTGACCGCAATGATGTGCAGGTGGTGGGGGCATAATGACGATGGCGGTAATGGGGGCGCCGCATCGCAAGGGATTGTTCCCTAAATGGCGCAATCGAGGGATCGGCACCGGTGCGCCAGCCTTCCTGCTCATCCTGGCGCTCTTTGCATTGCCTGTCTTCGGTTTTCTTTTCGTAGGGGTGCAAGAGGGGATCGGCCCTCTGCAGCGCGCCCTCACCGATGGGCTCTATGCCAAAGTCCTTGGGGATACACTGCTTCTCGGCGTCTATGTCACGCTGATCAGCTTCGTACTCGGTTATCCCTTGGCCTATGTCCTCACCATCATGCCACCGCGCTGGGCGGTGATCGGCTTTGGTTTTCTCCTGCTCCCCTTCTGGACGAGCCTCTTGGTTCGCACCTATGCCTGGATGGTTCTGCTCGGGCGCAATGGCATCATCAATCAGGCATTGATGGGACTCGGGCTCATCGACACGCCCCTGCAGCTGTTGAACAATCTCGGCGGGGTGCTCATCGGCATGGTGCATGTGCTCCTGCCCTATATGGTTTTCCCGCTTTATGACGTCATGCGCCGCATTAACCCGGCCTTGCTTCAGGCGGCGGATGGCCTTGGCGCATCGCGCTTCCAGGCGTTCTACCGGATCTATTTTCCGCTCACCCTCCCCGGGGTTCTGGCGGGCTGCATCCTCGTTTTCGTGCTGTCGATCGGCTTTTATATTACCCCAGCCCTGCTCGGCGGCGGCCGCGTAGCCACCATGGCGCTGATGATCGAGCGGCAGGTGCGCGAGTTCCTCGACTGGGAATTCGCTGCTGCTTTGTCGCTCGTGCTTCTTGCAACTACCCTGTTGGTGTCTCTTGGACTGAACCGTCTGCTCAGGAGCCGGCTGTGAACGAGATCATCACCCGGAGACGCCGGCGGCCCGGTCAACCCAGCTGGGGAAGAGCCCTCCTCTATCTCTATGCGGGCCTGGTGTTTGCCTTTCTGATGGTGCCGCTGCTGATCGTCTTCCCCATCTCGTTCAGCTCTGCGTCCTATCTCCAGTTTCCACCGCCCGGTTTCTCGCTGCGATGGTATGAGGCCTATTTCCAGGACTACTCCTGGCTCGATTCCACTTATCGGAGCCTCAAAATCGCCGCGGCCACAACGGTGCTCGCGACAGTGCTCGGCACGATGATGGCCTTCAGCCTGGTGCGCGGCCGCTACCCGGGCCGTGAGACCATCAATCAGCTGTCCATGACCCCGCTGCTGGTCCCGACGATCATCTATTCGGTGGCAATCTACGGCTTGTTCTCGCAATTGCGCCTTATCGGGGACTGGCGCGGCATCGTGCTGGCCCACACGGTGCTCGCCATCCCTTATGTGGTGATCATCGTCTCGGCCTCGCTGAAGACGGTCGATCCGCGTTTGGAGCAGGCGGCCATGGGTCTCGGCGCAAGCCGGCTAAAGGCAGTCTGGCGCGTCACACTGCCGATCATCAGGCCGGCGCTCGTGTCGGCAATGTTCCTCGCGTTCGTCTCTTCATTCGACGAACTCGTTGTCGCGATGTTCCTGGGCGGGGCCAACATGACGCTGCCAAAGAAGATGTTCGACAACATCATGAACGAAATCGACCCCACGATCGCGGCTGTCTCCGTAATGCAGGTGCTGCTGGTCTGTGTCGCCCTCGGGCTGTCCTACCGTTTCGGCTCTGGTGCAAGGCCGGTTTAGGATGGTCACTCCCCGAGGAATTGGCGCCGATCGAGTGTCGCGACACGGCCCAAAGCGTGTACGGTCGCTTGATAGGACAGGAACGCGGCCCACGCTACGCCCTGCACGGCGGCGGGATAGGTTGCGTTGAATCTGGATTTCTCAGGCACCTCGAGGTTGACGCACTCACTCAAGGCCCAAGGACGAATGTCGACGGCCTCGGCGAGCGCAACAAGGATGCCAGCCCGGACGGCCGCGAGGGACGCGTTGCGGCCTTCTCGATCTATGGGGGTGTAATCGGCACTAACGCGGATCTGGTTGCCGATACAGGCGAATTTGAGTTGCAGCGTCTCGCCGGACGGATCACGCGCCTCGCCCAATTCTGCCAGCGCCAGTGTCCTCGCCGCCGCCTCTGCTGCATGCGCCGTATCGCGGCTCCGTTGCGCGATGGCTTCAACGCCGTCGATGCGAATGCCCGCAACGGCAGCGGCCAGGGCATTCAGCGCGGGAATAGCCAGCTCAGGGTTGCGGATGTTGGCAGCCAGATAATTTTCAAGCATTTCCGGCACGTGACCCTTCTCCAGGGGGAAACGCAGGCCGGAAAGCCGGACGCCCTGATGCATGATCTCGCGGCCGAAGGTGAAGATGTCATCCCGCATCGCGCCAATGTCGTCCAGCCGGAGCGCACCACCGGCCAAGGCAGCCAGCCGATCTTGAACGAAGATGGGCGCCAGCATCACGATCGTGCCAAGATCAAGCCCGCCCAAATAGGGATCGTTGCTGAGATAAAGCTCGCCATCCGCCCAGTCGCTTTTCCCGAAACGCGCCACAGCTGCGCGTGCCACACCTTCCAGCACACTGGCGAATATCGGCAGATCCTCGTGCTGCGCGAGCACGTTCCCTTCCGCTGAGACCAGTCCCATGCATAACGGCCAGGTTGCCGCAGGCTTCGGGCATTTCTCGAGAAAGGCGGAGCGCATAACGAGTGGAAGGTCAGTGACAGATGAGCTGGTCACGCTCATCGGACTATTCGGCTGCGTCATGGGCTTTCCTCAGCAGCAATGTTCCCATCTCATGTACGGCGAGATCCCAGCCGGGCGGAATGAATGTCGTGGCGAAGTGATCCTCAACGATCGCCGGGCCCGAACAGGTGAAACCAGCCGGAAGTTCCGGCCGCCAGAGGAACTGCGCCTGCCGGACCCTTCCTCCGAAGAAGATCTCGCCGGCTTCCACCGACGGTGCTTTCCCCTTCGGCTTGGGCGCGAGATCGATGCGGCCGGCTGGTTTGCGCGCCACAAGCCGCAGATTAACAATCTGTGCCCGCTTCTCGGGAAAGCTGTGTCCGAAGCGCTCTTCGTAAAGCGCGTGGAACTTCGCGATCCAGCCGTTGGGTGCGGCGGTGTTGATTAATCCATCCGCGATCGGAACGTTGAGTTCCGAGGCTTGCCCGCGGTAGCGGATATCGATACTGGGAGTGATCAGAATGTCACTTGTGTCGAGCCCATAACGGCCGAATTCCGACCGCGCGGCGTCCTCCAATGACGCGAAGGTCGATGCCAGCACATCGAGATCTATCCGATCTTCATCCACCGGGTGGGATTTCACGAGATCCAGTGTGAAATCGCTGGCGAGCAGGCCGAGGGCGGAGAGCACGCCCTGATGCTCGGGCACAACGACGGTATCGATCATCAGTTCTTCCGCGACCTCGCAGGCATGGAGCCCACCCGCTCCGCCGAATGCGAGGATCGCAAAATCGCGGGGATTGTGACCGCGCTCGATCGAGATCAAGCGAATGGTCTCTGTCATGTTCGCATTGGCGATCCGGCGAATTCCTTCTGCGACGTCGAGGGTCGGCAGGCTTAGGGCTTGCGCGAGCGTCTCCACCGCCTCGCGTGCGAGATCCAGCCGAAGCTCGAGATTGCCACCGAAGAATCGGTGGGGGCGAAGAATGCCCATCAATGCCGTCGCATCGGTAGTGGTCGGTTCGGTTCCGCCCCGGCCATAGCAGCAAGGACCTGGATCGGCACCAGCGCTTCGCGGCCCAACGCGGAGATAACCGGCAGGGTCCACGGCAGCGATCGATCCGCCGCCCGCACCCACCACCTGAATATCAAATGTGGGCGCCCGCACCGGCAGTCCATCCACCTTGTTGTCATAGGAGAGGGTCGCTTGGAGATCGCGCACCAGGCACACATCCGTGCTGGTGCCCCCCATATCCAAGGTGATGAAGTCGCGGACGCCCGCAAGACCGCCCATGAAGACGGCGCCCACGACCCCAGCGGCAGGCCCCGACAGCACCACATTGACAGCCTTCTCGCGGGCCGCCTCGATGGGAATAATGCCGCCTGAGGACTGCATGATCTGAATGTTGCCCTCGAGCCCGTTCTCACGCATCAGCCGCTGGACATCGCCCATATAGCCAGCGACCACGGGCCGCAAATATGCGCTCATGACGGTGGTGCTGGCGCGCTCATATTCGCGGTATTCGGGATTGATGACGGACGAGAGGCTGACCTGAAGGCCGGGGAACCGGTCCCTCAGCCAGGATTCCAGTGCCAGTTCGTGATCGGCATTCAGATAGCTGTGGAGCAGGCAAATGGCGATGGACGAGATGCCGTCGCGCTCCACCAGCCGCTCAATCTCGGTCTCCAGCCGCGCGTCCAGAGCCAATGGCGTTACGACCTGCCCCGCCGCATCGAGCCTTTCGCGCACCTCAATGGACCATTGTCGCGGTACTAGCGGTACTGGCGATGTGTAGTGCATGTCGAAGATGTCTGACTTCTCGTGCCGCTGGATTTCGAGAATGTCGCGGTGGCCTTCGGTGACCAGCAGTGCAGTCAGTGCGCCCTTACGCTCGATCACCGCATTCGTTGCCACTGTCGAGCCGTGCACGAGGCTCTTGACGCCCGATGCGTCGGGCCGCCAGCGCAGCAAGGCATCGAGAGCCCCCAGGGCAGGGTTTGATGGCGTGCTGAGCGCCTTGGCCGACTCGATCTCACCATTGTCCGAGACGGCAATCAGATCCGTGAACGTGCCGCCGATTTCGATTCCAACCCGCATCGCCCCTCACATCGCCGGTTCTGCAACGGCCACCAGCCCCGAAACTCGGTCCGCAAGCGAGGCGCTTTCCGCCCGCTCACTGGCCAGTCCGTATCCGCCGCCGCCGCCACCGACCATCCGCAGTCGATCACCCGCCTTGAGCATGAAGCCTGTCTTAGAGGAGAGCGGAATGAGCTCGTTCCCGCGCTCCACCTCAATGCGGCCCGGCAAGCCGTTCTCGCCTCCCAGAGCGCCCGGCGCTCCATATTTGAACCGGTCGGTGAAAACGGTGACGAGAACATTGTCCTCGAGAACGTCATATTCCCGGACCTCGCCGGCCCCGCCGCGCCATTTTCCGGCGCCAGCGGAGTTCGGCTCGAGACCATAGCTGCGGATCCGCAAAAACGGGAATTGCCGCTCGACATATTCGGTCGGCGCGTTGGAGCAATTGCTCAACGGGAAAGGCAAGGCGCTCGGCCCGTCGCTGCCATTGCGCCCTCCCCAGCCGCCGGAAAGCACCTCGACGAAAATGTCGAAGCGGCCCTCACGCATGCGGCTGATGGCAAGGCAGATGGAGGAATTAAAGCCGGTCGCCATGACCCGCTCGGGAATTGCCTTTTGCAAGGCGTCCATGACTGCATCATAGACGCGGTAAGCGGTAATGATCCGGCCGTGGACACTGGCCGGCGGCACCGGGTTCAGGAACGACCCTTCGGGAACGCGCACCTCGATCGGGCGCACAGCGCCGGCATTGTGCCACATCTCTATGCCCGCCCCGAGAACCTGGCGAATGATGGTCCAGACGGCACCCAGGGTCGATGAGAGGTTCGCATTCATCATGCAGGGGCGCTGATCATCCGTTCCCGCGAAGTCGATGATGAGCTTGCCGCCGGTCTTCGTCAGCCGCGTCCGGACCACCATCGGCGGCCCACCAATGCCATCATCATCGAGCCAGGCGCTGCCCTCCACGTCGAAATCATCCATGGCCTCCAGCGTCGCCGTCATGACGCTTTCAGAGGCCGCGACCAGCGATGTCATGGTCGAGCAGATCGTCTCGACGCCATAGCGCTTCGCCAGGGACTGCAATCGGCTCCGTCCAGAGAACAAGGCAACGAGCTGGGCATTCAGATCGCCCATGGTCTCGTCGGGCACGCGCACATTCGCGGTGATGAGCTGTTCGAAAAGCGCGGGAAACCGACCCTTCTCGAGCCGCATCCGCGTTGGCGGTATGATCTTGCCTTCCTCATAGATTTCTGAGGCATGCGGAAGGATGCCCGGGGCAGCGCCACCTACGTCGATATGATGGGCGATCGAGCCGACAAAAGCGATGCGTTTGCCCTCGGCAAAGACCGGCATGAAAAGCGCAATGTCGTTGAGATGATGACAGCCGCGATAGGGATCGTTGGTGACCAGCACGGTATCTTCGGTCATCTGATCCGGATCGAACCGCTGCAAGCATGCACCAATGGCCGTCGTCATCGCGCTGAGCAGGATCGGGATATGATCGGGCTGGGCAATGAGCACGCCATTGGCATCGAACAGGGCCGTCGACATGTCCTTTGCCTCGCGCACGATCGAGGAAAAGGCATTGCGCAGGAGGTTGATCCCCATCTCTTCGGCAACAGCGTGCAAGGCACGGCCGATGATCTGCTGGTCGACGATACTGGGCGCGGTCATGTCGAGGCCTCAGCTGTCTGCCCGCAGCGCGACCGGCGTGGTGCGCTGAAACTCGATGGGGGTCACCGTCACCCCCTCAGCTTTTGCGATGAGAATGGGAGTTTCGAGAACCTCGCCATGGGAGGGCTCAGTGCCAATTCCGAAGGTCCGCGCGACGCACCAGCATTCATACTGGCGCTTGCGGGACGTTCGCCCGACCGAGACGAGCTTCGCCGTCACCTTGAGGTAGTCGCCCTCGTAGGCGGGAGCGAGGAACTCCACCTTGTCCATGGCGCGCATGAAACCACCGTCGCCATCGAGCAGATAGGCGAGCTTCGTGCCAGCCATCCCGAACAGCTCGACAATGGTTCCGAGCGACACGACGTGGTTCGAATAGTGGCTGTCGACGCGGATTTCGATGCTGGCCTCATAGGCGCTCAGATCCGTGGTCACGGTGCTCCTCCCTCAACAGTAGCCATTGCGCTTGTCGGTCTCGCGCGCGTTTCGGTCCCGCTTGGCGGGATCGCCCCAGCCACCGCCGCCAGGTGTACGCAGATGAGCGCCATCCCCGGCCTTCACCCGAAACCGGTCGATCTTTGTCAAATGGGCGGGTGTGATTGCCTCTCCCGCCGCATAGAACGTGTGCCGCGCCGGCAAGCCAGCCTCGCCACCCTGGAGCCCGTAGGGACCGCGCGCGCCCCGATCGCCGACCAGCGTGATCGTGGCTTCGCCATCACGGAGGGTGAATGCGACCTCGACCCCGAGCCCGCCGCGGAATTGTCCATCGCCCGCCGAGCCTTCGCGGACCTCATACCGGCTGAACAGGATCGGCACGGTCTGCTCCAGGACTTCGAGCGAGCTGTTCCGAGATGAGGAGACGAGCGTTGACCCGTTCGTCAGTCCGTCGCCGTCACCATGCCCACCATAGCCGCCGCCAAAGAAGAAGACGGTCGCGTAACGGCCCCTGCTGGGCGAAAGGCCCCCGATTCCGATATTCGTCCCCGTGCCGAAGGCGCAAGCCGGCACCTTGTCCGGGATCGCTTGGGCCAGCGCCCCCATCACGACACCGATTAACCGTTGGGTCGTCTCGGTGGTGCAGCCGCTACAGGAGCTCGGCGGCTCCGGATTGAGCATCGAGCCCCGCGGCACGATGATATGAAAAGGCACGAAGCAGCCGGAATTGATCGGCACGTCCCAGAACACATGGTTCATGGCGATCATGAGCCCGGTGACCGTACAACTGATCGGGCTGTTGAAAGGCCCCCGGCAAGCTTTCGAGCTCCCTGACAGATCGAAAGTGATCTCCGAACCCTTCACCGTCATGACCAGATCGATCAGCAACTCGCCCTCTTCCACTCCGTCACTGTCGAGCACGTCGGAGAAGTGATATGTGCCGTCTGGAATACTCTCGATATGGGAACGCATAAGCGCTTCCGAGCGCCGCTTCAGCTCCACAGTGGCACCAAGGACGGTGTCCTTGCCATGCATGGCGATGAGCTCGTCCAGCCGCTTGACGCCAATGTCCAGCGCGTTGATCTGAGCCGCCATGTCACCATAGCGGTCTTCGCTCACCCGCATGTTGAGCAGCATGACCTCGAGCAGGCCCTGGTTCAGCTCGCCACCATCGTAGATCTTCACCGGGGGAAGCCGCAGGCCTTCCTGGTAGATCTCGGTCGCGACCGGCGTGAAGCCGCCGGGGGTCATTCCGCCGACATCCGGCCAGTGACCGGTATTGGCCAGGAAGAAGACGACTTTGCCGTCGTGAAAGTAGGGGCGCACAAATTTTACATCCATGGTGTGCGTGCCGCCCATATAGGGGTCGTTGATCACATAGACGTCGCCCGGCTTCATGCTGGCCGGATCGTGGCGCTTAATCACCTCTTGGACGGTGTGCTGCATCACGGTCGTGAACAGAAGGATGCCGGTGGTGCCTTGAACGATCACCTCCCCTGTCACCCCGTCATAGATGCCGCTCGCCCGGTCCCAGGCGTCCGCGATCACCGGGGAGATGGCGGAGGCAGCGATGACGGCATCCATTTCTTCCGCGATTTGATCGAGGCCGCCCTTGATGACGGCCAGGGTCACGGGATCGATCTCGCTCATGACGCTGCCTCGACTATGATGTTCAGGCTATCGTGGACCACCGCCCGGAAGCCGGGCTCGACGAAGGTCGTGGCATCCGGCTGGGACAAGATCGCGGGTCCTGCGACCGATGCTCCACGCGGCAAGGCAAAGCGGTCAAAGACGGACGCTTCGTGCCACTGGCCGTCGAAGAAGACCGGCTGCGTTTTGGTCGGTTTGACCTCTGAAGCGGAATCTGGCGCCTCAATCAACTCGGACAGGCGCGGTGGTCGATGGGCGCTGGACACGGTCAGCCGCACATTGACCAGGATCACGCCCGACCGGTCGAGCAGCACACTGAAGCGTTCACGGTAGGCGGCATCGAAAGCATTGCGGATCGCCTCCCGCGTCAGCGGCATGTCCTCGGGGAAGGCCACCTGTATCGTATGCGTCTGCCCACGATAGGCCATATCCGCACCGAGCCGGACCTGCACGTCCTTGTCCTCGACGCCCTCCTCGGCAAGCAATGTATGCCCTTCCCGCTCGTAAGCCTCGTAAACCTCGCGCAGGCTTGCGGGGTCGAGCGCGGCCAGATCGTAATTCACGGTCCGCACGAAGTCGTGCCGGAGCTGACCCAGCAGGCATCCGAGCGCAGATGTAATCCCGGGGAAATAGGGGATTATTGCGCGCGCCAGCCCCACTTGCCGCAGAATGCGGTTTGCAAAGAGGGGGCCAGCGCCGCCGAAGGCCACCAGCGAGAAGGCGCGAGGATCATGACCACGCTCCACAAGGCGCCGGCGTAAATGGCCCGAGACCTTGTGACCGCCGACTGTCAGAATTGCCTCGGCTGCCGCCAGAGTGTCGAGCTTGAGTGGTCCGCCCACCTTTTCGTCGATCGCCTTGCGCGACAATTCCGGGTTCATTTGACGGCCATGTTTTTGGCCAATCGCCGTCTCCGGGTCGAGCAATCCCGTCACCAAGGCTGCATCGGTGATGGTTGGCTGCGTGCCCCGGCCATAGCAAGCAGGTCCAGGATCAGAGCCCGCGCTTTCCGGCCCGATCTGCAGGATGCCGGTCTTGTCGATCCATGCAAGACTGCCACCTCCGGCGCCCACGGCATCGATGTCGAGCATCGGGGTGGCCAGGGGAATGCCGAATTCCAGCGCCTTTTGCTGGGTGAGCGAAGGCTGGCCGCCGCGTATGAGGCAGATATCGAGGCTCGTGCCCCCGACATCGGCCGAGACGACATCCTTCAGCCCCATCTCGTGGGCAATGGCGGCCGCCGCGGTCGCCCCGCCGGCAGGGCCGGAAAGGATCGTGTTCGCGGCGAGCCTTGGCGCCACCTCAGCGCTCATCAACCCGCCGTTGGACTGCACGATCAAAAGGTCGCGCTTATAGCCATATTGCTGCAGCCTGTCGGTGAGGCGCCGGAAGTAGCGAGACAGCAAGGGCTGAACATAGCCGCTCACCACGGTGGTGCTGGTGCGCTCGAACTCACGGATGGCGGGCAGAATCTGGGAGCTGACCGCGATATAATCGTTCGGCCAGAACTCCTTCACTGCCTCATAGGCCGCGCGCTCGTTACCGGGATTTGCATAGGCGTTCATGAAGCAGATCACCAGGACTTCAGCACCATCGGCCAGCAGTCCCTCCGCAACCTCTCGGACCTGAGATGGATCGACCGCGTGCAGGATCTCGCCCTCGGCGCTGACGCGCTCCTTGACCTCTCGCCGAAAGGATCGCTCGATAAGCGGCTGAAAGGTGCCGGTGAGGCCGAATGTGTGCGGCCGATCGCGACGCCGCAGTTCCAGCACGTCACGGAACCCCTCGGTGGTGATGAGACCACAGCGGGCGCCTTTGCGCTCGATCACCGCGTTCGTGGCCACCGTCGTGCCGTGGATGACGAGGTCTACATCCGCGAGCGCAATCCCGAGCTCCTGGGTGCCGTTAAACAGACCCTCCGCCTGGTTTTCAGGCGTGGTCGGAACTTTCGCCACCGAGACACGTCCCGCTGCCTCGTCGATATAGATCAGATCCGTGTGCGTGCCGCCGATGTCGACACTCAAAAATCGTGACATATCAATGTGAACCCTCTTCGAGCCTGTTGCGGGCAGATTTGCCGAGATAGGCCTCGATTACCTTTTCATTGCTCTGAATATCCTTCGGCGTGCCTTCCGCTATGGTCTTGCCGAAACTCATCACGGTGAGGTCGTGACAAAGGCCCATCACGAAGGGCATATCGTGCTCAACAAGCAGCACGGTCACACCGGACGCGACAATTTCGCGGATGAGGATTTCGATCTGTTTTGTCTCAACCGGATTGATGCCGGCCGCCACCTCGTCCAGCAACAACAGCTTCGGTTCGAGCGCCAATGCGCGGCCGATCTCCAATTGGCGCCTGTGGCCATAGGAGAGATTACGGGCGAGCGTCATTGCCTGATCCTTCAGCCCCACGCGTTCGAGAATGGTCCAAGCCTTCTCGCGATTGCGGCGCTCCTCGCCCCATTTGGTGGGGCCGCGGAACATACTTCCCACCAACCCGATCTCGCCGTGGATGAAGCGGCCGGCCAGCACCGTCTCCAGTGCTGTCATGTCTTCGAAGAGCCGCGGCGTCTGGAAGGTTCGCGCGATCCCCAGCTTTGCCCGTTTATGAGAGGGAAGCCGGCTGATGTTTTTTCCTTCGAAGAGGATCTGGCCCGCGGATGGATAGTAATTGCCGGTGATCAGGTTGAACGCGGTGGTCTTGCCCGCGCCATTGGGGCCGATCAAACCATGGGCAGTGCCTTGCTCGACGCGTAGGGTCAGGCCGTCCGCGGCCATGACGCCGCCGAAGTTGTGATAGAGATCACGGATTTCGAGGAGGAGGCTCATGCGGCCTCCTGCACAGGCTGGAGCTCCTTGGCCCGGAACCGGTCGAAAAGAGCTTTACCGGTGCCCGCAATGCCTCTGGGCAGGAGCGTCATCGAGACGATCAGCAGGAGCCCATAGACCAGCATTTTGTACTCGGCCAAATCACGCAGATATTCCGGAATGATGATCAACAGGGCTGTCCCGATCACCGCCCCGGCCAGGCTGCCATGACCGCCGATGGTGATCATGATGAGCAGGACCAGGCTTTCATGCCAGGTGAAGTTTTCCGGGCTAACATATTGGTAGATGTGCGGGATCAAGGCGCCGGCCCAACCGGCCGCGATACACCCGAGGGTGATCACCGCCATCTTGTAGCGCTCCACGGGAATGCCAATGCTTCGCGCCGCGATCTCGTTCTGGCCCAGGGCCTGAAAGGCCCGTCCTACCCGGCTGTTTGTCATTCGCAGGAATAGGAGATAGGTGATGGTGAGAAAGGAGGCGGCGATCGCGAACATTCCGCTCGGCGCGCTGAAGTCGACGCCCAGGATTTCCAGCGGCGGGATGCCGCTGATGCCGAAGGACCCGCCGGTGACGGATTTCCAGTTATGCATCAGCTGGTAGCAGATGATGCCGAAGCCGAAGGTCGCGATCTTGAAATAGACGCCGGACAAGCGGATCAGCTGGGCCATGAGCAGGCCGAAGAAGCCTGCGAGGAGCGCCGCGCCGATTGAGGCGATAAGGAAGGGTAAGCCCAGTTCCTTCTCGAGGAGTGCTCCGGTATAGGCGCCTATGCCCACGAAGGCGATATGACCAAGGGAAAGCTGGCCGGCCAAGCCCACCATGATCTGCAGCCCCAGGGCTGCAACCGCATAGCAGGCGATGATCGCACCCAGATACAGCCAGAAGCCTCCGAGTGCATAAGGGAGGATCCAAACACATCCAAGGACCAGAGCAGCCAGCAGCCATTGCTGGCGGGGGCGCGCGTCGGCCGGGATCGGAGTGGGCGGGCTCATTTGGCGATTCCTTTCCCAATCAGGCCGTTGGGGCGGAGAAGCAGCACCAGGATCATGACGGCGAAGGCGACACTGTCCTGGTATTCGGGCGCCAGGAGCTGGCCGCCCACCATCTCGGCCACGCCAAGGCCGACCCCACCGACGACCGCCCCGGCGATGCTTCCGAACCCGCCCATGACCGCCGCTGCAAAGGCTTTGATGCCGACCGCCCCCATGTCAAAGGAGACATAGATGATCGGGGCATAAAGCACGCCGGCAGCGGCTCCGATAGCTGATGCAATGGCGAAGGAAAAGGACGAGGCGAAGCCCGCCTCGACCCCCATGAGCTGCGCCGTTTTCCTGTCCTCGGCCACGGCCCGCAAGGCCAATCCCGTCCAGGATCTGGTGAAGAACCATTGCAGGGCGATCAGCAGCAGCACCATGAAGGCGAGGATGTAGAAATACATCGTCGGCAAGGGATAGCCGGCAAGACGGGTGATATCGTGGGCGAGCGGAATCTGGTAGACGACCGGGTTGGCGCCCCAGATCAACCGCGCGCCGTTGCTCAGCACCATGCCGATCCCGAGCGTCAGCAGCACGAGATAGATGTCACTGGCGCCGCGCCGTATGGCAGGACGGAACGCGATCCGCTCCAGTATCGCGCCCAGCACGGCAGTTCCCACGCAGGCGATCACGAGCACTGCCAAGAACGGCATGCCCGGCATCGCAGTCAGAACGGAATAACCGAAGAAGGCTCCGATCATCATGAACTCTGCCTGGGCGAAGTTCACAAGACCCATGGCGCGATAGATCATGCTGAAGCCGATCGCTACCAGGCCGTAGATGCAGCCGATCGCAATTCCGCTAAAGAGCTGTGCCAGCAACGACATGGGTCTTCCCCCGTTCCCAGCCCTTACTCGACCAACATGTCGAGGACCGGCTTGCCGTCCTTAAGCTGGATGAAGGGGAGCGGCCGTTTCACATCGCCATTTTCGGTGATGGTGGTCTTACCCGTGACGCCATCGAAATCCTTCGTGGCGTAAATCGCGTCACGTACTGATTCTCGGCTGAGCTCGCCGCTCTCCTTTGCACGCCGGATGGCGTCGGCAACGAGGTAGACCGCGTCATAGCCCATGCCTTCATACTGGCTCGGCGCCTTGCCGGTCCGCTTCGTCCAGGCCTCGACGAATTCCGCCGCCTTCGGGCTGTCGATCGAACCCGGGAGGTAATAGGTGGCTCCATAGGCGCCCTCGGCCGCGGGGCCGGCAATCTCCTTGAACTGAGGGATCGCGGGAGCGGTATTGTTGAAATACGGCTTGTCTATACCAAGCTCAGCCATCTGTTTTACGAGAAGACCAGTATCCGTGTAGAAGCCGCTGATGACGATGAAATCCGGATTGGCCTTCTGCACCTCGGCCAATATCGGCTTGAATTCCTTCGTCTGAGGGTCGTAGGCGACATTGTCTATGATTTCGATCCCCTCCTTCTTCAGGCCTGCGGCGATCGAATTGCCCAGCGACTGTCCGTAACTGTCGTTGCGCGAAAGCATATAGACCGTCTTCGGTGAATGCTTCTGCTTCAGCCAGCGCGCGATCGCGTCGCCCCACAAATCGGTGCTGAGGCAGGTGCGCGCGAACCACTTGTTGCCTACTTGCGTGAGG
This sequence comes from Rhodoligotrophos sp. CJ14, assembly GCF_038811545.1. Lineage (GTDB taxonomy): Bacteria > Pseudomonadota > Alphaproteobacteria > Rhizobiales > Im1 > Rhodoligotrophos > Rhodoligotrophos ferricapiens. The sequence goes on along the minus strand of NZ_CP133319.1, from coordinate 4,065,942 downwards.
CTCGAATCCTGGGCGAGCGAAGAGAGAACCGGAACCTGCAGCGGCCGGGTCGCCTCCGTCACCGCCTGGGTCTCGGCGCTGGTGTGGCCACCGATGATCAGCAGAACGTCATCGCTCAGCACCATACGCCGCGCAGCTTGAGCAGCCTGGGCGGGATTGGCAGCGGAATCGGCGGGGACCAGAACGAGCTTGTCGTCGCCCAGCGTTCCGCTTGCGTTGATCTCCTCCACAGCCACTCGTGCAGCCTGCAACGGCTCGGTGCCGTAGACTGCCACCGGACCTGATAGCGGCCCTACAAATCCAATCTTGATGTCCTCCGCCCGTACCGTGGCGGAGAGGCCGAGGAACGATACGACACTTGCACCAAGCAGCAGCCGATAGAGCTTTGACTTCGACATAGTCTCCCTCCTCACTTCCCCAGGCAGCCTTTGCCGCCAGTCTCTTTTTAGTGTGTGCCGCCGAGATAAGCGGCGCGTATGCCTTCACTGTTGCGGAGCTCGGCCGATGTGCCCTCCATCACAATTCGGCCCCGTTCCATGACATAGGCCCTCTGCGAGACCTCGAGGGCTGCGTGGGCGTTCTGCTCGACGAGCAGGATCGTCACTTGCGCTGCGGCCAGCTTGGCGACCGTTTCAAAGACCATATCCACCAGGATTGGCGCGAGCCCCATGGATGGCTCGTCAAGCAACAGCAGCTTCGGCTTCGCCATCAATGCGCGGCTGATCGCCAGCATTTGCTGCTCGCCGCCGGACAGGGTGCCACCCGCTTGGTTCTGACGCTCGGCCAGCCGCGGAAACATCTCGAACGCGCTTTCGATTTCGGCTTTGCGAAATGCTCTCCTGCGCGAGTAGGCCCCCATCAGAAGATTTTCCTTCACCGTCAGCTGAGGGAAAATGCTGCGTCCCTCTGGCACGGTGGCGATACCGGCCCGCACGATCGCCGGCGGTGATTTGCCCTGAATCTCCTGGCCATTGAAAACCACCCTGCCCTGACCCGGCTTCAGCTCCCCAGAGATCGTGCGGATTGTGGTCGTCTTGCCGGCGCCGTTGCTGCCCAGCAGACAGACGACCTCACCCTCGTTGATCGTCAGACTGACGCCAAGCAGCACATCACTGCGGAGATAACCTGCATTCACTCCTGACAGTCTGAGCAGCTCCTTGGACATCGTCTCCTCGGTGCCGAGCCTATCCCGGCCAATGGAAAGCTTCCCAACTTGCCCCTGCTCTGTGTGGGCAGAAGGCGTCAGGTCCAGCGGTTCTCCACGAAGTCAAACGTGGCGCTAGGACTTGCCTCCTCCTCCCGCGCCAGGATCTGCTTGGCGATCTTCTCTGAGGGAGTCTTGGGCAGCGGCCCCCGATAAGCGAGGTAGCGCGGCACCTTGAACTTCGCGAGCTTCTGTGAGCAAAAGTCGAAGATCTGCTTCGGCGGGACGTCGTCGGGGGTAAAACCGTCACGCAAAACGATATATGCCTTGACCTCTTCACCGCGGGTCTCGTCGGGCACTGGCACCGCGGCAGCCTCAATGATTTCAGGCGCCGAGCGGAGAACCGCCTCAACCTCGGCGGCGGCTATGTTCTCGCCGGCCCGGCGGATCATGTCCTTGAGTCGCCCGACAATGTAATAAAAGCCTTCCTCGTCACGTCGAGCCAGATCGCCGGTGCGGAACCAGCCATCGTCGAAGGCCGCAGCGGTGGCCGCGGGCTTATTGTGATAGCCAAGCAGAATACCGGGCCCTCTGATCTGCAGTTCGCCGGCCTCGTTCGGCCCGAGCACGCGACCATCGGGTGCCACGATTCTCGCTTCCCGGAATGGGCTTGGGCGGCCGCACGATCCAGACCCCACCATGTGTGTCGCCTCGATGGGCATGAACATGCCCGACCCGATTTCGGTCATGCCGAAGGCCTCGCGCGCGATGAAGTCGAAGCGCTGTTCCAGTGCCTCATGTGTCTCGCGGCTCAGACCATAGACATTGACCCGAATGATCTCATTATCGGCGTCGTTGGGTTCCGGCGGGCGCTTGTAGACGATCTCCGGAAAGAGAGTGAAATGGATGCGGTAATCCCGAACCCACTGCATGAAGCGGCTCGCGCTCTGCCTTCGCGCGACAAACAGTGTTCCGCGATGGAGGAAGGCCATCAGCAGAAGCCACTGGGGATCCATGTAGAAGAAGGGTACGGCAGCAAGGATGTTCTTATAGCTGCGCCCATCGCGGAACGCGTTCACCGTGCCGGTGGTCACCCAGTATCGATGGGTCAGCAGACAGCCCTTCGGCATGCCGGTGGTGCCGGAGGTATATTGGATGTTCAAAAGCTGATCACGGTCGATGGTGTGGAGCGCCGGCAGCTCCATCGAGGCGTCTTCCCCACAGGCCAGAACCTCTGTCCAGGAATGCCGACCGATGCCGGGCTCGCCGACAACGATCGTGCGATTATCAGCGGGGCGTCCTTCGCCGATTGGGATCTCCGCGATCGTGCCAATCACCTCCTCATCAGCGCATAGCCACTCGGCACCGGCGTCGCCGAGCACATAGGCCACTTCGCGGCTGGTGTAGCGGATGTTCAGTGGGATCATCACCGCACCGAGGCGGCTCAGAGCCAGCCAAGTGATTGGGAAGGCGGCAATGTTGGGGAGCATCACTCCGACACGTGTTCCCGCACCAATACCGAGCGCGGACAATCCACGTGCGAGTGCATGGACCTTGCCCTGCAACTCGGCATAGGTCAGGGCAACGCCTTGCTCGAAGAAGTTCACGGCCAGGACGTCGGGTGCCGCCGCGGCTGCCTCCTCGAGGACCGTCGGCACATTCAACGGCAGAGGTTTGGATTCGATCAGCCTGATCCGCTCCTCAACCGGAGTTACGCTCTGCGCAAGGACTTCTTCTCTGGTCATGCCCACTCGCATTCGTTCGGCCAAGGGTGCACCGATAGGCACACCTGCGCGGAACGCCCCCATAACTTCGGCCCAGAGCCCCGATTAGGCCGCGGCCAGGTACTGGCATTGCAGCGTTGTGAAACAAATTTGTCAATAACATAAATTTAGAAAATTATGGTTCTTGGGAAAGGCACCAGTGCGCCCCCGCCGATTCCCGATGCCCAAAGCAACAGCTCTCTTGTAGAGAGGGCCAATGGGAAGGCGCACGCGAGGAAAAGCATGGATCGGAAATCACTCCAGGACCTCATCGAACAGAGCTATCCGACATTGACGCCGCAGATCAGGCGCGCGGCCAAGTACGCGCTATCGGCCCCAACGGAGGTCGCGCTGTATCCGATGCGAACCGTCGCGCGAAATGCTCATGTCAGTCCCTCGGCACTGGTGCGGCTGGCCAGTCAGCTAGGTTTCAACACCTACAATGATTTTCGCGACGTCTTCCGGCAGGAGATCTCCCGCAACCAGGGCCCTGCCCGTTACGCCGCAGATGCCGAGCAGCTGATTGCCTCGCGCGGGGAGGAGCCGCTCACGGAGAAGGCACGCGATGCGATCACCAGCATGCTCGCTCTCACGGCTGAGCAGTTCGGCCCGGAACTCATCTCGAACATCGAGGAGGCGGCTGCTTCTATTTCAGAAGCAAAGTCGGTCTATCTGATCGCATTCCGCAATAATCACGCGGCGGCTTTCTTCTTCTACTACGTGGCACGCCTGCTTCGAAAGGGCATCGTCCTGGTCGAAGGCAGCCACGGCATGCTGGTCGACGAGCTCAGCGCGATGGAACCGGGCGATTGCGCGCTCGTGATGAGCTATGAACCCTATGCCTTGGACGCGGTGAAGGCGGCTACCATCGCCAAGGAGGCCGGCGCCAAGGTCATTGCACTGACGGACAGCACCCTGTCGCCCATTGCGCCCGGCGCGTCGCACGTGCTGGTCACGCCGCGGGTGAGTGTTTCCTTCTATCAATCATCCATTCCGACCATGGTCGTGCTGGAAACGCTGATCTACTTCCTCGTCGCTCGCGGAGGCTCGGAAGCGGTTCAGCGTGTTTCGAAGGAGTTCCAGCAATTGGCAGCGCACGGCATCTATTGGGACGAGGGTCCAAACCGGCTGTGAGATCGCGTCAGACGACACCCTTCACGCGCAACCGCTCGATTTCTGCTTTGCCGAACTCCATTTCTTCCAAGATTTCCACGGAGTGCGCCCCGCATCGGGGTGGTGCCGACAGGGGGCGCTGATGACGTGACAGGCGCACGGGGGCATCTGCAAATGCCACCGGCTCAGAGATCTCAGGCACTGCAATCGTGCGGAAGAAGCCAGCCGCCTGGAAGGGCGGATAGTTCAGAGCTTGCCTGGGCGACAGGACGGGACCTGCGGGAATTCGCGCGTTCTCCAATGCCGAGAGCGCTTCAGCCGACGATCGGGTGGCGCACCACTCGGACATGAGCTTGCTAAGCTCCTCACCATGCTGTCCGCGCGAGAAATCGCTGACAAAGCGAGGGTCGCTCAAGAGGCCTGGCTGGCCGACGAGCTTCACCCAGCGGCGGAACAGCGGATCACCGACGATCTGGACGATGATCCAGCCATCGGTTGTGCGATAGACGTCTGAAGGGCCCGATACCGGGCTTCTGTTCCCGGTGGGCGTTCTAGTTCGGCCGCAAAGCGCCTCCTCCAGGATGACCGCATTCATCATCGACAGGGCAGCGCCCATGAGCGAGCCTTGCACGTGTTGCCCTTCTCCAGTGCAAAGCCACTCAATGTAAGCAGCCAAGGTGCCGAATGCGGCTGCCACAGCGGCAGCATAATCGACATAGGTCACCTGGGCTCGCGCCGGGCGACCGGGGTAGCCAGAAATCGCCAGAACTCCGCTCATGGCCTGGCCCAAGCCGTCGAAGCCGACTTTGTCCACGTCGGGGCCGACCTCGCCGAAGGTATTGATGCTGGTCAGGATGATGTCGGCGCGCCGGCGCTGCAGCGCAGCATAGTCCATTCCGATCTTGGTCAAGGCGCTTGGCGGGAGGTTCGCAACAACGATATGGCTTCGCTCTGCGAGCCTTGCCAGAATTTCCCGCCCTTCCTGCACCGAGAGATCAAGAGCAATGGAACGCTTGTTGCGATTGGCGGCGAGAAACATCATGCCGTCGCCTTGGCCCGGCGGTGGCATTAATCCGCGATCTTCACTGCCACCGATGCGGTCGACGCGGATAACGTCAGCCCCGAGATCTCCCAGCAGGGTTGCGCAGAAGGGGCCCGCCACATACCTGCCCAGGTCGAGCACGCGGACGCCGGCCAGAATGGGAGGTCGGGCTTCTCCAGTGTCATTCGCCGAATTTGCGGATGTCATTGCTCTGCCTAACCCATTTACGCTACGTCCACGCTGAACCGCCCATATTGGCCGGAGCAGTAGACCAGCGGATCCGCGGCTGTCTGGGTCCAGGCTTCCTTCACCGCGCCTAAGAAGACTGCATGGCTGCCGTAATGCACGATCTCGTGCGTCTCGCAGAAGATCGCGGCCTGAGCCCGCGTGAGATAGGGGATATTTTCGAAAGCGGCGTGCGCTCCCGCGTAGGTGACCCAGTCACCGTCTTGGAATCGGTCGCTCATCAAGGGCCGGCTAAACTGGCGGCTTGTCGCCTCGTGCGAAGTGCCTAGCGCATTCACACAAAATGCCTTGCGGCGCGTCAGGGCATTATAGCTCGATGCGGACCGGTTGATTGCGATGGCCAGCATCGGCGGATCCAGCGAAATCGACATCACCGCGGTCGCCACCATCCCGAACAGCTCGCCGGCGTCTTCGGTCGTGATGATGGTAACCGTCGAGGCAAATCCGCGAAGACTTTGGCGGAAGACATCGCGGGTTGGATGCTCGCCGGAAGGCGTGGAAATCACATCGAAGGGCATAGGGAGCGTCCAGTGCTTGCGGAGCGTCAACTGGCCACGTTCATGGGGCGAACGGCGTAGCGATGCTGGACTGGAGGCAGTTCGAGGTTCTCCCGCAATGTGCGCCCCTCGTATTCGGTCCGGAACAGGCCCCGCCGCTGGAGTTCGGGAATGACCAGATCGACGAAACGCTCGATCGCACCCGGGGTGTAGGGGGGAAGGAAGATGAACCCATCGGCCGCTTCGTTCAAAAACCAATGTTCCATGCGGTCCGCAATAGCCTCCGGGGTGCCAACCATTCCCATGTGCCAATAGCCTTCCGCAATCGCCTCATAGAGACCGCGCACAGACAGCTTCTCGCGTTGGACACGATCAATCAGGTGCTGAGCCGCCCGGTTGTGCGTCTGGAAGTCCTCGTATCTTGTCCCACCCGTCAGCGCTCCTTCCGGTATGGGCTCATCCAGCGGCAGATGAGAAAGGTCGCCAAACAAAGGCAAAATCATCCCAAGGCCCATCTCGGGATGAATGAGCGCCTGCATCTGTCCAAATACATCCTCCGCCTCCTGCTGCGTGCGGCCGACGAATGCCATGATACCAGGCAATATTTTGAGACTGTCAGGATCGCGGCCGCGGGCGGCAAGTCTGCGCTTCACAGACTTGTAGTAAGCATGGGCGCTTTCGTAGTCGGGCTGGCCAGCATAGAGAACATCCGCCACATCGGCCGCGAGATCTTGTGAAGCATCTGAATCTCCCGCAGTCACGATCAAAGGTCTGCCCTGAGGGCATCTCGCCACATCGAGCGGTCCCCGAACCGAGAAATGTTCGCCCTTGTGATTGGGAAGACGGAACTTGCCGAGGTCGAGATAAATGCCGCTTTCCTTGTCGCGGATGAACGCGTCCTCGTCCCAGCTGTCCCAAAGGCTCTGGACGACGTCGTGAAACTCCCGCGCTCTCGCATAGCGCTTGGCGGAGTCCGCAATGGCCTCGGACCCAAAATTCCGCGCCTCATCGGCGCTGAAGGAAGTCACCATATTCCAGCCGGCCCGTCCGCGGCTGATATGATCAATGGTCGCGAATTTCCGCGCGAGATCGAACGGGTGATTGTAGGTTGTAGAGGCCGTCGCCACGAGGCCCACATCTTTCGTCAGCGGCGCGAGAGCGGCTAGCAGCGTCAGAGGTTCGTGCTTTACGATGTGGTGGAGCCGTTCGCGGGCAAGTTTCGGATCGTCGAGATCACGGGTCGCGGCGACATCGGCCAAGAAGATCATGTCAAACTTGCCCCGCTCTGCAAGGCGAAGCGAATTCACGAAATGTGCAAATGTCATATTGCCGTCGGCGGGCACGTCGGGATGACGCCAGCACGCCGGGTGATAGCCTAGATTTCCGAGTGAGAGCGCTAGTTTTATTTGCCGCTTTCTAGACATGCGTTTCGCCTCCAGAAGCTTGAAGCCTGGATATGGGTAAAGGGGCTCAAGCGGGGACCACGATCGGGCAGGTGTCGCCCCAGTGGCACCAGACATGTTCTCCGATTTCGAAATCAGACCGGCCGTGGACGAGAGCCTTCAACTGCCAACCGCTCTCAAGACGCACCGTCGCTTGCTGAAACGGTCCTACGAAGGTGAGCGCCAGCAGCTCGGCCTTATAGTTGCTGTGTCCGCTGATGGGCGCCTTCGATAGATGGCAATCCTCCGGACGAATGGCCACGACCAGTTGGTCGCCATTGAGACTGGTGCTGTGCATCCTGGTCCGCAGCCGGAGGCCACAGGTCGTGACCGCAATTCCCTCTCCGCTTGCGAGCCGATCGATGCGCTCCACGTGTCTCGAGTTTGAATCTCCAAGAAATTCTGCGGCCCAGAGCGAGGGTGGCGAGTGATAGAGGCCGCGCGGGTTATCATTGGCCACGATTTCCCCATCACGGGCGATCACGATACGATCGGAGAGGGTCATCGCCTCTTCCTGATCATGCGTGACATACAAGGTAGGCACCTTGGTTTCCTGCTGGATCCGGCGGATCTCGTCCTGCAAGGTTTGACGCAGGCGCCGGTCCAACGCCCCAAGCGGCTCGTCCATCAGCAGGAGATCAGGTTCGAACACGAGCGCGCGGGCCAATGCCACGCGCTGGGCTTGGCCTCCTGAGATTTCAGAAGGATAGCGATCCGCGAGACTGCTTAGGCCAACCAGGCTCAGGAACGCCTTGACCTTCTCCTGTGCTTCTTTGGCCGCTACTTTCCGGACCCCAAGCGGGAACGCGACATTCTCGGAGACAGTCTTGTTTGGAAACAGCGTATATCTCTGAAACACCATGCCGATGTTGCGTTGATGCATCGCTGTCTTGGTCACATCGGTCCCGTGAGCAAAGATCTGACCAGAATCCGGTCTTACGATTCCCGCGGCGATGTTGAGAATGGTTGTCTTGCCCGACCCGCTCGGGCCGAGCAGCGTGACAAACTCAGCGGGACCGACCGTGAGATTTGTGGGCTTCAGCACCGTCAGATGGGCATAGGATTTGGAGACGGCGCGCAGTTCCAGGGCCGCCGGTTGCGTGCTGTCCGGCTTACGCTGAACGTTCGAACGATGCGCCGAAGCCAATCCGCTCGGTGCCGCTGCCTCTGTGGTCACCATATCACCATTACCGACGTCGCTGAGGGGCTGAACAGATGTTGGCATCACAGACTCTCGACGCGTGCAGGTTCAGTGCGCCTCCGCCTCGCTCGTTGAACCAGCAGCGAGAGACAGCCAAGGAAGATCGTAAGGGCCATCAACAGGGTGGCAATGGCCGTGAGCGAGGGGCTGATCAGCTCCTGAAGATAGCCAAACATCCGGCTTGGCAATGTTGGGATGATCGTTGGCCCCACGAAGACAGACAAGGTGACCTCGTCCCACGAGCTGATGAATGCCAGCAGCAGAGAGATCACGACAGCGCCGGCAACATTCGGCAGGACAATTTCCCGGATAATCTTCGGCCAACGCCCACCTAGCGAGCTTGCGGCTGTCCAAAGCAGCGGGTCAACGCCTTCGAAGGCGGCGATAAATACGATCACCGTCAGCGGCAGTGCGAGACATGCATGCGCAAATGCGAGCAATATCCCGCTCCCGAGCTGCTGGATATAAAGCAGCATCGAGAAGAGGCCCGTGGCCAGCACGATGTGCGGCGCGACCATGGGGAGCAGCAGGAAAGCTCGCGTCGAGGACTTCACCTTGCCGTAGCGGAAGTGCGCCAATCCCACAGAAAGGCCGGCGATCGTCGCGACCAAAGCTGCCAGGAAGCCAATCTTCGCAGAGAGCCAGGCGGATGACAGCCATTCCCCGCTGCTCAATACCTCTTGGTACCAACGGAGGGACAGATCAGTGGGCGGGAACGACAGCGCTTCCGAAGGGCTGAAACTGGCCGGCACCATTATCATCACCGGCAGAAACAGGAAGATCACCAGCAGCAAGCAATAGGCCCACCCGACCAGCTGCAACGGGTTCCGGTTCATCGCGAAACCTCCTCGGTGGCTCGCCGGAAGGAGCTGCCCGTGAGCTTGAGCGCGATCCAGGAGATGATCAGCAGAGCGAGGGTGAGGAGCGTTCCCGTGGTGGCAGCCAGGCCACTATCGTAGCGCGCGCTCAGGTCCGATTTCATTTTCATCCCGAGCATGGTTTCGCCCGGTCCCCCCAAGAGGGCCGGCGCGACGAAGAAGCTCGAGGCAATCACGAAGACGATCAGCGCGGTCGTCACCACGGTAAAGCGCACCTGCGGCCAATAGACGGTGCGAAACACGGTTGATGTCCTTGCGCCAAGTACACGAGCCGCAGTGATCAATTCCCAGTCAACTTTTCTCAGACCAGAAACAAGCAGGATGCATGCATAGGGAATCATGAATTGGACCATTGAGATCAGCACGGCTCCGCGCGTGTAGAGAAGCGGAACTGGCCTTTCCGTCAGATGGAGACTAAGGAGCAGGTCGTTCACCGGCCCGCGCATACCGAGCAGGACCTGCCAGGCGTAGGATTTCACCAGTATCGAAATCCAGAGTGTCGAGGCGATCAGGCCCATAATGATGCCTGCCCAGCGGGATGATTGCGCTGCCAGAAAAGCTGCTGCGGGGAGCGAGATCGCCATGCTGGCAAGGGTCGTCCATAGGGCGATGACCACGGTGTTCCAGAAGATCCCGGGGTAAGGAGGTTCCGTCAGGACGGTGATGTAATTGGCAACGGTCCAGGACTGGCCGCTGCGAAACGATTCGACCAAGGCAATGACAGTCGGACCGATGACAAAGCCGAAAACGAGCAATATGGCGGGCGCGAGGAGCAAAACTCGCATGGTCGGCAGGCCTGACAAAGCGACCCTTGCCAGCACATTACCCGCTCGTTGATCGTGGCTGCGCAGTTCAAGCATTGCCATCGGTCCGTCTCCCGTCGACCGACTATTTCGCCAGCCAGGCGTCCCAGCGAGCCTGAGCTTCGGCGATATGCTCGGCCCACCATTCGGCGTTCACAACCGACGCCAGCGCCACGTTCTCGGGGCTAGCTGGCAATCGCTTGGCGACTTCCGGATCGACCAGGGAGACGACGTTCTTGTTGCCGCCGGTATAGCCGGTGAGCTTTGCAAGTTCCGCCTGACGGTCAGCTCGCTGCATGAAATAGAGCAGTGCTTCGGCGGCGCGCTTGTGCTGCGCTCCCTTCAGGATGAAGGTATAGGATGTGTGCAGCAGCGCCCCGTTCCAGGTCATGGCGACGGGTCGCTTCTCACTCAGAGCCCGAGCAACGCGGCCATTCCACGTAGAGCCGGCTGCAAACTCGCCGTTGGCGACACCCTGCACCGGCTGATCGGCCGAAGTCCAAAACGCCCGAATTGCAGGCCGCAATTGGTCCAGTTTCTTGAAGGCGCGATCAAGATCGAGTGGATAGATCTGCTTGGGATCCACCCCGTCCGCGAGCAAAGCCATGACCAGCGTCATGGGGCTGTTCTGCAACATTCGCGCGCCGGGGAACTTTTGCGTGTCCCAGAAGTCCGCCCAGCTGTTCATCGGTGCGGACAGATCTGTCGAGTAGACGATGACGTCCGAATAGGGCGCGGCCCAAGCGCCATAATCATTGATCGAGCCGGGGATCATCTCATCTTTGATCTTGTCCCAGAATCCATCGGGCAGCTTCTCGAATAGGCCGTCCTTCAGCCCGAGCGGGAACTCCTGATCCGAGACGGTTGCGCCGATGTCCCATGGCGGTGTGCCGCTGGCCACAAGCTGGCGCAGCTGGGCAAAGTTCCGCGCGCCGGTGACATGGGTCACGTCGATGCCACATTCCTTCTCGAACGGCTCAAAGAAAGCCTTCTCGATGGCTGCGCCGTAGGAGCCGCCGCTCGACTGGAAATAGACCTCATCCTCGGTTGGCTGACCATCGGGGTGGCACCTCTTCTGTTCAGCATGGACAGCCCCGCTGAACGCAAAAACCACCCCCAACGTCAGTAATCCCGCCAATATATCCCGTGATTTCGACCTGCCAAAAAGCATCCTCATAGCTACCCCTTCCCTGGCTAGGTTGTTTTTTACCCTCTACTTGTTTGAGTAGAGAAATTTGCCCTCGCCGATGCTTTCACCGTTGTTCTGCGAGAGGCCTAATCTCTGCATCCGGTAAAGATGCTTGGTCAAAGCCACAGCATCGAGACGCGAGAGGTCCATGCAACGATAATAGGCTTCCATCTCGATGCGCACGCCGATCGGGTCATGTCCCGCGACGATTTCCGCCGTTTGCAAGGCGGTCTTCATGAGCTCATCCGGCTCAACGACTTTGTTGACCAGGTGAAACTCCAGCGCCTGCTCGGCCGACATCGGTTCGCCCGTCAACAGCATCCACATCGCCACAGAATGAGGAATTTGCCGTCCGAGGCGCGTCGTTCCGCCCGCGCCGCCCATCCCATAAGCAATCTCGGGAAAGCCGAATTTGGCAGTGGTCGAGGCGATGCGCAGGTCGGTGAGATGGAGCAGATAGATCATCCCCTGCCCCAGGCACCAGCCATTGATTGCGCCAATGATCGGCTTGAACCGTTCCAGCATGAGCACGTCGCGGGACCATGCGAACGTCTCTGGCGTGTCGCCTTCTCGACGATGTGGCCATAGATGGTCGGCGAGCTGCTCCTCAGGTGAATGCACGGACTTGTAGTTTGTCTTTATGTCGTCACCCGCACAGAACGCTTTCTCGCCGGCGCCCGTGAGAATGCCGCACCGCATCCGATCATCAGCAATAAAGTCTCGAATTGCCAAATATAGCTCTTTGTGCATTAGCGGCGTCAATGGATTGACGCTGCCATTGGCAATGGTGAACGTGGCGATACTGCCTTCTTTTTTGTATTCCAATCCCATTATATTATCACCGCCATACCCCTTCGACGCGATCATACGCGCCCATTCTCAGATCAGCCTGCTCCTTCAAAAGGATGTGCTTGGCGATCCTGTCCGATGGTGTCTTGGGAAGCTCTTGTTTGACTTGCACGTACCGGGGCACCTTGAAGGGTGCGAGCCTCGCGCTGCAATGCGCGAAGAAGGCATCGAGCTCGAACCGCTCACCGGCGCGCAGGACGAGAACCGCTTTGACCTCTTCGCCCCTGACAGGATCCGGAACAGGGATCGCTGCAGCCTGCTCTATCGCCGGGTATTCGAGAAGCACGGCCTCGATTTCGCGCGCCGCAATATTCTCGCCGGAGCGCCGGATCATGTCCTTCAGACGGCCAACCAGGTAATGGAAGCCTCGCTCGTCCTGCCGAAAGAGATCGCCGGTACGAAACCATCCGCCGGGGCGGAACACCTCGGCATTGGCTTCAGGCTTGTTCCAATAGCCAAGCATTATGCCGGGGCCTCGCACCCAGAGCTCGCCGGCTTCACCCTGCTTCACAGGTTCACCGTTTCCATCCCGGATCGTTGTTTCGCGAAATGGCGAGGTCACTCCGCAGGTCCCCGTGCCGACCATGTCGTCTATGTCGAACGGCGTGATCAAGGCGGATCCGACCTCGGTCATGCCGTAGCCCTCGCGTGCCTTGAGGGCGAACCGCTTTTCGAGGGCAGAGTGCATTCCCGGCGACAAACCGAACACCACCGCTGCCTTCAGCGGGTTGTCGGCATCATCCTGCCGTTCGGGTTGCTTCATCACGATTTCCGGAAAAATGCAGAAACCGATGTCGTAGCGGCGCACCCAATCCATAAAGCGGCTCGAGGATGCTTTCTCAGCGACGAACAACGTGCCGCCGATACGCATGGTCATGAGCAGTAGCCATTGAGGGTCCATGTAGTAGAAGGGCTGTGCTGCCAGCACATTGCATTGCTGATGGCGCAGACGCTCGGCAGTGACGATCGACAGCGTCAACCAGTAGCGATGGGTGAGCATGCACCCTTTTGGAAAGCCGGTCGTGCCGGAGGTGTACTGAATGTTGAGGAGATCATCGCAAGCAACCGCGCGCGGTGCCTCGTTTTCGCCCGCGCGTTCGAGCAGACGGGCCCAGGCATGCGTCCCCTCAACGGCATCCCCAATCAGGACAACCTGGAGATCCTGAAGGATCGCTGCCGTCTCGGGCTGCTCTCTAAGTTTCTCGTAAAGCCTGGTCGTGGTGACGAAGACGGACGCGCCGCTGTCGCGCACGACATAGGCCACCTCCCTAGGCATGTAAGTCGTATTCACCGGCACCATCGCCGCGCCGATGCGGGCAAGGGCCAGCCAGGATAAAGGGAATCCGGGAATATTGGGCAGCATGACCGCCACCCGGTCGCCCTGGCTCACACCGAGATCGCTGAAGCCTCTGGCGAGTGCCTGCGTGCATGCTGCAAGCTCGGCGTAGCTGATGGCCGCACCGTCCGCGATGAACTGCCAGGCTGGCTTGTCACCGTATTTCGCGGCAGCGCTGTCGACGAAGCTGCCGACGGAGGCGGGCAAGGCAATCCTCTCGCAGCGGTCTCGGAAATCTTGGATGACGGCCATCGTCCCCATTGGCCATGTGTCCCTGAAGGCGTTCACATCAGCCTCGCCGTGTTCGAGTTAACGCGACGGCGAGGAACCAGACTTGGTAAACTCAAACTTGCAGCAAAATACGAATGTGATATCACTGTCATATTTTTGGAGGCAGCGTGTCAACAGGATTTTCTCGCCCGAGCGCGTCAAACGAACCAAATCGGCACGCTATTCCGGCGGGCGCTTTTCGTTTCGCCGGCCATCTTCGCGAGCAGCTCGCGCATTCGCCACCCGCGCGAAAGTCCGAGCGGACGCGCGCCTCTCTCGAGATCGCGGCAGCAGAGCTTCTTGAGACCGGTGGCTTTCACCAGCTCAAGATCAGTGACATCTGCGCACGCGCGCAGTGCGCACACGGGACCTTTTATCGGTATTGGCCGGACGGTACGGCGGTCACCTATCAGGTCCTTTCTCACTTCCTAGATGTAATACGACTGCGCAGACCTCGTGCTCTCCCGAACACCTCTCTCTTCGACCGCCTCGTGGCGGGGCACCGCTATTACGTCGAAGTCTACCGGCTCAATCCAGGCCTGATGCGCTGCCATATGCAGCTCGGCGATCAGATGGCGAGCTTTGCGGAAATGGGCGACCGCGCAAATCTCGGGCTGGCCCGTCGCATCGTGCGCGCCTTCGAGCAAGAGGGGATCCCCTTGTCTGGGCCGAACACCGACAATCAGCGGCTTAGCATGGCCATGGCCTGCATCGGCCTGGTCGACAGTCTGCTGCGCGACATCTTTCTGCACAATATCGATATGGGGATGACCACGGAGGAACTCGCGCATCAGCTTTCCTTGATCTGGTACCGGGCCTTCCGGGCCTGCGATCCATAGGCATTCCAGGCTATTTCAGCTGTCCGGAGCTCTATTTTCATGCCTACTCTCTCTCGAAAGGCTGATCATCCAATCAATCCGCTGTTCCTGGCGCGATGGTCGCCGCGTGCGTTTTCTGAGGCACCCATTCCGGAGCGCGAGCTCTTCCAGCTGTTCGAGGCTGCTCGCTGGGCGCCGTCGGCCTTCAACGCCCAGCCCTGGCGATTCCTGTATGCCCGTCGGGACACGAAACACTGGCCAGCCTTTCTCGACCTTCTCCACCCATTCAACCGGGTGTGGGCGCACCGGGCGGCTGCCTTGGTTATTGTCCTGTCGCGGCGCGAAATCGTATCCGCCCGCGATGGCAGCCGAACAGCATCACATAGCCATTCCTTTGATGCAGGCGCTGCAACAGCCTATCTCGCCCTCGAAGGGGCGCGTATTGGCTGGCATGCTCATATGATGACGGGTTTCGATATCGAAGCCGCCGCCGAACGCTTGAACATACCGAGCGATCATCGAATTGAGGCGGCGATCGCCATCGGCCGGATGGGCGATCCGAATTGCCTAGACGAGAAGCTGCGCAGCCGGGAAAGCCCCAATGGCCGGCTAGGCACGAGGGAATTGGTTTTCGAAGGGCCTTTGCCCGTGTCATGATCAGTGATCTCGGGCAATGGAAGCAATAGTCAATTTCGTAGGGGAAAAGCTCATGGTAGATGCGGTGATCGCCGGCTATGTTCGCACGCCATTTCACTTTGCGCGCAAGGGCCCGCTTCAAGAATTACGACCCGACGACATGGCCGCAATCACCCTTGCCGCGTTGGTAGAGCGAACGGGGGTTGATCCCAACGCGCTTGAAGATGTGCTGATGGGCTGCGCTTACCCCGAAGGCCCGCAAGGCAATAACATCGCGCGGATCGCCTCGTTGCTGGCCGGTCTTCCGCAACAGCTCGGTGCCGTCACTCTCAACCGGTTCTGCGGCTCGTCGATGTATTCCATTCATGTGGCCGCAGGTCAGATCGCCATCGGGGCGGGAGAGGCCTTCATCGCAGCCGGTGTCGAAAGCATGAGCATGGTGCCCCAGCGCGGCTTGAATTTTTCGCCCAACCCGCGGTTTCGACGCGCCGATCAGCCCGATGCCGAGCTGATGACGGAAGCCTATATTCCCATGGGAGAGACCGCGGAGAACGTGGCCAAGCGCTATCGCGTGTCGCGGGCCGATCAGGAACGCTTGGCCTATGAGTCCCAGATGAAGGCCGCGGCAGCGCAATCGGCGGGCCGTCTCGATGAGGAGATCGTGCCGGTTCGCCTGGCTGATGGCACCGTCGTTGATCGGGATGGCTGCCTGCGCCCATCGACCACCTTGGAAGGCCTGGCCTCGCTGAAGCCCGCGTTTCGCGAGGATGGAACCGTCACGGCGGGAACGGCATCGCCGCTGACCGATGGCGCCGTCGCGGTTCTGGTGACCTCGGAGGATTTCGCCCGCAGCCATAATCTGGCGATCCTTGCGCGCATTCGCGCGTGCGCGGTCGCCGGCGTTGAGCCGGAATATATGGGCATCGGGCCTGTGCCGGCGGTGCGGAAGGCTCTCGCCCGCGCGGGTCTCGGCATCAACGATATCGATGTGGTCGAGATCAACGAGGCGTTCGGCAGTCAGGCGGTTGCCTGCATGAATGAGCTCGGCATTGCGCGGGAGCGGGTGAATATCGACGGTGGTGCCATCGCGCTTGGTCATCCCTTGGGGGCAACCGGCGCCCGGATCACGGCGAAGGCCGCACAGATCATGAAGCGAGACGGCAAGCGCTTTGCCCTTGCCACGCAATGCATCGGCGGCGGCCAGGGCATTGCCACGGTTCTCGAGGCGGTCTGATGATCCTATGCGGGGGCCGGCGGCCGTCAGTCCGCTCATGAAAACGGATGGCGGAAAGCTGCCACTCTGTAGCCGACCCCCGTCCCTGCACTTCGCGAGAATGTGACGCCAGTCTTTGTTGCCTTGAGCCCCGCTGCAGCAATGTCGGCGCGGCTCGAACGCCTCTGACGCCAGCAGATCAGCGAACGACTGGCGCTGACCCCATCGAGGCAATAGGCAGGAGGAAAAGTCCGCGCTCGTCCCAAGCCTTGGGGCTGACGATCCTCTCAGCCCAAACCCTCCGCTTGCTCAAGCTGGTGACGCCATTCGAGGAGCGCGGCGTTACCCGCGGCAGGAGCTATGGCTATTCAACACGGTCATTGAGCCGGGTTGGAATGGCTATCTCACGCAATGCGGGCCTGATGATCAATGCAGGCGATCCGATTGCGCAGGTGGTGTTTCAGCGCCTCGATGAGCCGACCGTGCTGCCCTATGACGGCAAGTATCAGGATGCGCCTCCCGGCCGGCAGCCGGTGATTTCGAGGAGGGTTCACTATGACCGCTGATGAGCTGGTGAGAACGCTTGCAATGCTTCTGGCTGCCCAGTGATACGGTAAGGAATCGCCATTGGAGCGTACGCTGGAAGACGACGGCACGGCAGATTATGGCAAAACGTGCTGGGGAGAATGGGCGCCGGAGGCCAGGAGCATGCTCCTTTGTATTGATCGCCTCGGCTACTGCATCATGCCGAAAGAGCCAACATTCGAGATGTGCAAGGCATCCGGACTGCCATAGGAGAATCCACCATTCCCAGGCCGATATCACGCCATGGTCCAAGAAGGCGCTATCAAGCTGGAGAAGGCGGGATGAGAGATGCAGATCCGATTGGCCCTAGTGAAAGCGGTTCTCTGGGAGGAGGCGAAATGAAAGCTCCGAGCGCTCGTCGCGGAAGGTGCGAACATTTCGGGCGCGCGTGTCTTTGACGGACACACGCCTTTCGAGATTATCGAAGCTCGCGTGAACGAGCTCATTGAGCAATTCGAGAGCGATGGCCTCCATGAAAAAGCGCACGGAAACCGCCTATGTCCCAGCCGCTGGCCCACAGCAAGCACCGAAGCTTATCGGGTCAATTCACACAGGACACTGACGCGCGTCCCAGGACCGATGCTCTGTGGCTGGGCTGACGGTCACCGCGACGAGATCGCGACCATGCCGCCATGGGCTCGCGGATGGATCCGTGCAACCCGGTTTGGCGTTCGGCTGACTGCCCTTCTTCCCAAGGTCAATCGCGAAGTTTCTCTGCGCCAACCGCAATAGGAGCCGGTTGGCTCTTCTGCTACCGCGTCGGCAGTGATTTCGGCTCTCCACGTCATCTGCGTCACTCTGTAAAATTCGCTCGACAGGATTCGGCGCATAACAGCCGTCCCCATACGTTCGGCCGCTTCTTATCTCGGCGTCATGCCCCCGTAATCTTCCCGTTCCTAGATTGCGCGCCGAACAGAACTCAGCAGAGCCGCTCACGGCGATCATCGCAACGAGGGAAGCGTTATGTCGATCTCCGTCACCCAGATTGGTCATTTTCCGAATATTGCCGGCGGCGCCTTCGACGAAGGGGTTGCCGAGATCGTCACTTATGATCCGAGCACGCAGCGCCTCTACCAGGTGAATGGACGCGATCAGACGATCGATGTGCTCGATGTCTCGGCGAATGGCGCACCGACGCTTCACAGTCGTATCTATTCAGGTCCGGTGAACAGTGTGGCCGTGAGCAATGGCCTGGTTGCCGCAGCCGTGCAGTCGGAAGATCCGCTGAGCAATGGCAAGGTCATCCTGTTCACGACGGACGGTTCTTTCGTTGCGCAGTTCGAGGTGGGTGTGCTTCCCGACTCTCTCGCGTTCTCTCCCGATGGAACCAAGATCGTTGTCGCCAACGAGGGCGAGTTCGTCGAAGAAGGCGATCCGCAGGGCTTGATCAGCATCATCGACCTTTCGGAAGGGGCGGCCGCGGCAAAGGTGACGCATGTGGATTTCACGGCGTTTGACGGCCAGGAAGATGAGCTTCGGCAAGCCGGTGTCCGGCTTCTCGGCGAGACTGTCTCGCAAAGCATCGAACCCGAATATGTGACGATCGATGCCGATGGAAAGCGGGCCATGGTGACGCTGCAGGAGAACAACGCCGTCGCTATGATCGATCTGGAGAACGGTCGTCTCGTCGATATTATCCCGGTGGGGCTGAAGGACCACAGTGCACCGGGCAATGGTCTCGATGCCAGCGACCGCGATGGAGGGATCAATATCGCGAACTGGCCGATCGTCGGCATGTATATGCCGGATGGAATCGCCTCCTTCGAGATTGATGGGAAGACCTATTACGCGATCGCCAATGAGGGGGACGCGCGCGGCGAAGAGGTCCGGATCAAGGATCTCGAGCTTGACCCCGGGCTTTATCCGAATGCGGAGGAGATTCAGCAGGACGAGAATATCGGTCGTCTCGAGGCATCGAGCATCGATGGGGATTGGGATGGCGACGGCAAGATCGATCTGATCCATGTCTATGGCGGGCGCTCGTTCTCGATCCTCGATGAAGACGGCAATATGGTTTTCGACAGCGGCGATGCGTTTGAGCAAATCATCGCCGAGCAGTTCCCGGAGCAGTTCAACTCCGGCCATGACGACAATGACAGCTTCGATAGCCGCAGCGACTCGAAAGGTTCGGAGCCGGAGGGCGTCACGATCGGAAAGATCGGCGACCAGACCTACGCGTTCATTGGTCTGGAGCGCCAGAGCGGGGTCATGATGTATGACGTGAGCAACCCGCTCTCACCAAGCTTTGTGAAATTCATCAGCAATCGCGATTTCACTGTGGATGCGGAAAGCCCCGAAGCGGGCGACCTTGGCCCCGAAGGCATCCTCTTCATTCCTGCCGAGGATAGCCCAACGGGAGAAGCGCTGCTGGTCACCGGCAATGAGGTGAGCGGAACGACGTCTGTCTACGAGCTGAGGGATACGGAGACCCCTCCGGAGGAAGAGAATTTCACCCTGCAGATCCTGCATGCTTCCGATTGGGAAGGCGGGGTTGCGGCCATCGATCGTGCCGGCAATTTCGCAGCGATCGTGGACTACCTGGAGGATCAGGAAGAGAATTCGATCACCCTCTCCTCAGGTGATGGATGGATCCCAAGCCCGTTCTATATCGCTGGTGGCGATCCGGCCATGGCCGAGACTTATAACGCGGTTTACAATCAGCTGTTCGGGCTGAGCGGCAACGAGGCTTATGCGGCGCTCACAGCGGCAGCCGGACGGGCCGATATCACCATCCAGAACATCATCGGGGTGCAGGCGGCCGCATTCGGCAATCATGAATTTGATGCCGGAACCGGGCCGATCAGGGACATCATCGGCGATGCGCCAGGTGGCACTGCCGGTCTCGCGGATGATGCGTGGGTCGGCGCGATGTTCCCCTATCTCTCCTCCAATCTCAACTTCAGCGGCGACAGCAATCTCTCCGGTTTGTACACCGATGAAATCCGGGACGCGGCAAGCTTCGCCACCGATCCCTCGAAGGCAATCGCGCCGTCGACCATCATCACCGAAAATGGCGAGAAGATCGCGGTGATCGGCGCCACTACCCAGATGCTGCCAGTCATCTCCTCGCCCGGTGGCGTGAGCGTCGACGGCGGCACGGGCGATGACATGGCGCTCCTGGCGGCGCAGATTAATGCGGAGGTGGAAAGGCTCAAGGAGGCCAATCCAGATCTCAACAAGATCATCGTGACCTCGCATCTCCAGCAAATCGCGCTAGAGAAGGAGCTGGCGCCATTGCTGGACGATGTGGACGTGATCGTCGCAGGAGGATCACATTCCCTGCTTGCGGACGAGACCGACGAGCTGAGGCCGGGCGATACGGCGGACGATACCTACCCGATCATCACCCAGGATAAGAACGGCAATCCGCTGGTGATCGTGAACACGGATAGCGAATATTCCTATGTCGGACGGCTGGTCGTCGAGTTCGATGCCGATGGGCATCTCGTGCTCGAGTCGCTCGATCCAGAGGTCAATGGCGCCTATGCCACCACGGATGAGACGGTGGAGGAGCTCTGGGGATCCCTGGAGGATGCCTATGCACCGGGTACAAAAGCCGATCTGGTGGACCAGGTGATCAACGGCGCTGACACTGATGGGGACGGCGATGCGGATACGGACGGTATCGCTGATATCATCATAGAGCAGGACGGCAATATCTTCGGCAGGACCTCGGTCTATCTCGAGGGACGGCGCGGCGAGGTGCGCACCGAAGAGACCAATCTCGGCAACCTCACGGCGGATGCCAATCTGGCGGAAGCGCGCAAGGTCGATGCGGAGGTGGTGGTTTCGATCAAAAATGGCGGTGGTATTCGCGATTCGATCGGCACCATCACATCGGAGGGCGGGAATGCCGAAACTCGCCCTCCCGCCGCCAACCCCGAAGCCGGCAAGTCGGATGGCGAGATTTCTCAGCTCGACATCGTGAACTCACTTCGTTTCAACAACGCGCTCTCGATCGTGACGATTACGGCTGAGGGTTTGCGGGCCGTGATGGAGCATGGGTTTGCGGGTGTGGCGGATGGCGCGACGCCCGGTGCCTTCCCGCAGATCGCCGGCATGGAGGTGAGCTTTGATCCTTCACGGCCGGCCGGTGAGCGGATCCAGAACCTCGCGATCGTCGACGAGCACGGCAAGCCGGTGGAAGTGATCGTCCAGGACGGTGCGATCGTGGGAGATCCGGATCGCGCTCTCAAGGTGGTGACGTTGACCTTCCTCGCCGAGGGAGGTGATGGTTATCCCTTCGAAAGCTATATGCTCGACCGGACGGATCTTGGGGAAAGCAATCTCGG
The DNA here is from genome assembly GCF_038811545.1 of Rhodoligotrophos sp. CJ14. Taxonomy (GTDB): domain Bacteria; phylum Pseudomonadota; class Alphaproteobacteria; order Rhizobiales; family Im1; genus Rhodoligotrophos; species Rhodoligotrophos ferricapiens. The sequence goes on along the minus strand of NZ_CP133319.1, from coordinate 4,044,625 downwards.
TGACGGCGCCGCCACATTCGCAGAGGCCGGCACCGAGCAGGATGCGCTGGCAGAATATCTGGCCGCCAATTTCTCGGATGAGGCGTATGGCGAGGCCGATACGCCGCCCGAGGAGGATGTCCGCATCCAGAACCTGGCCGTACGGGATGATGCGGTCCTCGATGGTCTCGATGATGGAGAGCCGGAGCCGGAACCCGGGCAGATCATCAACGGGACCGGCCGGAACGACGAGCTCGAGGCTGGCAGCGGTGATGATGTCATCACAGGCAAGAGCGGCTCCGATCTGCTGAATGGCGGTGACGGGAATGACAAGCTCTACGGTGATAGCCAGATTGACCGGCCGGTCCTCGCCGGTCTGATAGGGCTGTTCGGAGGCCTTGGCGGCTCAACGGATGATCGGCTGAACGGGGGTGGGGGCGATGATGTGCTATCTGGTGGTGCCGGCAGTGACACGTTCGCCTTCGATCCGAATTTTGGCAAGGACATCATCGTCGATTTCCAAACCGGCCAGAGCGGTTTTCTTAGCCGGTGGCTCGATCTGCCCTCGGACATCATCGAATTCGATGCGGAGCTCTTCGCCGATTTCGACGCTGTGATGGAGGCCAGCGAGCAGGTGGGCCAAGACGTGGTGATCACCTATGACGAGGGCAGCACGCTGACGATCGCGAATATTCGCCTCAGTCAGCTCTCTCACGACGACTTCCGCTTCGTCTGATCCCAGAGCGCTCTACTGCTCCAACATCTGAGTCCGGCTCATTAACGAGCCGGACTTGTCTATTTTTGTGCTCAGGCCGAATGACGATCCGGGCATATATTATCTGTCGATCAGGGCAGGCATAGCCGAAGGTCAGCCGTTCAATCGGTAGCCATGGCAGGCGTTCGGCACGGGCAGGTTGTCTCTCTGCTAGTGCCGTCGAGAGGCGGGGTGAAGTTGATCGTTGTCGAGATAGAGGAATGGTGCGAGGGACCCGGCTTTGCCGAGCAGATATCATTTAAAGGGCACCGCCAGATCTCGCCTATGCCAAACCTCAAGGCCAAGATCTCGTTCGGTTTCGCGCTTTGGAGCAGCTGTTCATCAGTCGCTCGCCAGGGTGACGGGGCGCAGCTATGCGCATCCTTGGGGGAGGTTTCTTGCCGATGACACGCGAGCGCAGCTCCCGTCGTGAAATCAACCCTCACTGCCTACCTTAGGCAGCACTAGGCTTGCATCCATGATCAGATCACAACCGCTAAGCTCAAGCACTTAATAGGAATCCGAATGCAGTTCCTGAACTGATCAGCAATGGCTTGCAGGGTATCCAGGGCGAGTTATCACGGACAGGTTCCGAGCGTTTCTTCTGACAGGCAGTATAATCCGACGCCATAGCGTTTCCATGGAACTCTTTATTAAGCAGAATCTCGAAAGAGCGCTTTAGCAGGGTCGGTAGTGCTCCAGCCTGTACCAGCAGCTTTTCACTTTGGGAACCTAAGTCTCAAGATCATGTTGCCCCGTGAAATATCTTTCGAGCAGGTGCGCCATGACTTACGCCGATCCCACAACGCCCAGGTCTCTTGGCGATCACGACGCCGCTCACATAAGCCCGGTCACACCGGGCGAGGATTTCAGATCCGTCCTCATCAACAGGGTTTCCTGGGGTGCCGTGTTAGCCGGCGTCGTCATCTCACTCGTCGTTCACCTGCTTCTCAACCTGCTCGGTCTCGGAGTGGGGGCATCAACGCTGGATCCGGGAACCGGAGATAATCCCGCAGTCAGCACCCTCTCGATCGGCGCAGGGATATGGTGGACGATCGCCGGCATCATTGCCGCCCTGGTTGGCGGCTATGCAGCGGGTCGCCTGTGCGGCCGTCCCAAAGAGTCTACCGCTGCTTGGCATGGTCTCACCACCTGGGCTTTGACCACCTTGATTATCTTCTATTTGCTCACGAGCACAATCGGCGGCGTGGTCGGAGGCGCGTTCAACACTCTCTCGTCAGCCGCAGGTGAACTCGGCAAGACGGCCGCTGAAGTCGCCCAAACTGCAGCACCCGCTTTGGCAAATAATGCCGACCCATTCGGATCGATCGAGCAAAGCATCCGCGGCGCATCAGGGGGAAATGACCCGGCGGCCCTGCGCGATGCCACAGTCTCGAGCGTCCGTGCAGCTTTGACAGGTGATCAGGCCCAGGCTCAGGACGCTCGGGAACGGGCTGCCCAGGCGATTGCACGTGCTCAGAACATTCCGATCGAGCAAGCTCGCACCCAGGTCCAGCAATACGAACAGCAGTACACCCAGGCTGTTGATCAGGCGAAGCAGAAGGCAACCGAGGCTGCAGACGTCGCCGCCAAGAGCGTCAGCCGCGGGGCTATCTTCAGTTTCATCGCGCTGGTCCTTGGCGGCATCGCGGCCTGGTTCGGTGGTCGGATGGGCACCATCGATCCAACCATTACCAAAGTAAGCGGGCGCATGCGTTAAGGGTGTGGGTGACTAACCCACCCGCACCACGCCGCCCCCGGGGAGCCTCATAGGCGTGATGGCTGCCGCAATCATCGGGCGGATATACTGGCGATTACGGACGCTCATAGGAGCGGCCCCGCCGACCTCGTTGTCTAAATTCCAAATCCGGATGCGCTCGGCGTCATATGCGTCGACGGCGGCCCCAACCGCCGGCTCCCGTCCCGCGTCGGGCTTCCGGCGCTCTGCCGCGCTCGGCTCCTGGCACATGCAGGCGTGTTCGTCGGTCATGAGTAATCTCCTCTCGCCCAGCGCAGCGATTGCTTGAGATGATCCACTTCCTTTTCCAGATCCGCTATGCGCCGGTCTTTGATCTCGTCGGTGTAAAGCTTGGCCAGAGTTTCCCGGACTTTTTCAGTTCTATAGCCCTCGGGTGAGATGTATTTGACGTTGGCCCATTTGTCGCCGCCGATCAGGGCTTTCACGCTGTCCTCAACCATGCGGGCCATCGTCATCTGCACGTTGTATTCCGTGTCTGACAAAAGCCAGTCCCGAAAGACATCCCAAACCCGTTCCTTGACGGTGTCTAGGACGGGTTTCGTGATCTCCTCTGCCAAGTGCTCGGCGTGTTCTTCCTGCCGATGAGCGAGGAAGCGCGCTGCCGCCTCGCGTGCGGCGAAATATTCGCCACCAAGTAATGGGTGCTGGGTTTGCGTGATCGGTGATATCATCACCATATCCACGAGGCGCCCCATCGCAATTATCGCAGGCGTGTTCGTCGGTCATGACCTCAATCCTTGCTCTGAATGCTGGGGTTATGCGGACGCGGATTACTCGGCATCCTTGCCGGTAGGCTCTGCGCCAGCCCTGCATGGCGGTTTCGCCTTCTCGCTTCCAAGCTTCTCCAAGGCACTCGCAGGCGCCCCGCCGTGTCAGCGAGGCCGTGTGGATGAGTCTGAAGGGGCCAGCGCTCCCGTTAGGCCAGCATGCGCCCCAGCCGTAATCCTCCATCATGACCACATCTCCGATATTGCGGGCCAAAGGACGCAGAGGAGGAGGAAGATCAGCGCCCAAGCGAGAAGGGCCACGCCAAGCCATACGAGCGGCGTGGAGCAGAGCCGGAGCCATAGGGATACGTGGGGAGGTTCGGCGGTCATGCGCCACCTCTGGCCGCTGGGGCATAAAGTGAACAAACTGTGCCCGTTTGTGTGCGGCCGCCACGTCGCGCGCTTCGCCATCGTCCGATGTGTCGGAGGCGAAAAATGGCTGAATTGTCAGGATTTTGAGTGGCTGGGGGACTAGGATTCGAACCTAGACTGGCGGAGTCAGAGTCCGCTGTCCTACCATTAGACGATCCCCCAAGGGTCCGGGCGTAGTATCAACGGCTTACATAATCGTCAACCCGAAATTTCGCCAGGACCTGCAGCGGGCGCATTTGCTTCAATTCCCCCACAACGCTCCACGCATCCTTAAGGCTTCCGCCAACTCTCCCGCCTCTTGCTGCTCAATTGACTTATTATCTCGGGATCGCGGGAGCCTCCCATGAGCATCAACAGAAACATATTTTTTGCCGATATCAGTGCACGACTTTTCGATGGACAGCTGACACGCCAGCAGATCACCGGCCTCGATGCGATTTTGAGCCATTGGGAGGCCTGGCCACAGAATGAAGACTTACGGCATCTGGCCTATATGCTGGCGACTGTGCATCATGAAACCGGCGGCAGGTTCGAGCAGGTGCGGGAAGGTTTCGCCAAAACCGACGCCGAGGCGCGGCGGCGGGTCAGGAAGCGGCCCTATGGCAAGCCAGCTCCCAATGGGCATGTCTATTACGGCCGCGGCTTCGTTCAGATCACGTGGCTTGAGAATTATAAGAGGGTCGGCGATCTCATCGGTGTCGATCTCGTGGACAATCCGGACCTCGCTCTCAATCTCTACGTGGCCACGCGCATTCTGTTTGAAGGCATGGAGCGCGGGCTGTTCACGGGCAGAAGGCTCGATGAATATTTCAACGACACCACGGATGATCCGGTCGGAGCGCGGGCCATCATCAATATCAACGACCAGGCGCAGTTGATTGCCGGCTATCATAAGGCGTTCCTTGCCGCTCTCAACGCGGCGCAGGCGACCAGCCCGCAGACATCTAGAATCAGCCAGTTGCCGATCAACATTCCCGCGGTCATGTCCGGCGGGATCACCGCGGCGAGTGGCGTCATCACCGCTCTTCTCGCCACGCTCGAAAGCCCCTGGGCGCTGGCTGGGCTGGCTATTCTGGTCTTCTCACTCGCTTATCAGATGAGCGGCCGCGGGCGCCCACGAACCGGGCAGCGGGCCAATGCAAAACGCTAGGCCGTGAAGCGACCCTTGTTCGACAGGAATATGGAGCGCGAGCGGCGGCGGGACGGGTTGTCCGCGCCGCCCTCGCCATGCCACCTTCGGGTCGGAAAGGAAGCACAGGTCCGTCTATCGCATCAGAACATGGTCGTTTTATAACACCGATGCCAAGTTCCGTCAGGGGCCGTTGACAGTCGCCACACAAGGTTCCTATTATGTTCACGGTGAACCGACTGTGAATGTAGGAGAGAACAAATGCGGGCCGGGCCGCGGAGAAGCGGAGGCAAATGGAGACGCCCGACGGGTATCCGTTTTAAGAACGGCGCGGATCTCGGGGAAGCCAAGTCCCCAGGCGGGACAGAGTTGCCCCTTGCCGAACGAGCTTGTCACATAGCGGCGTTATATTCCCGATAGCGGCACCCGGTGTGGCGACGCTTTTTTCGCACTCCCCGCTGCAGTTCCGACAGGTGTCATTGAAGGTGCTGAAGGTCTATTGGCAGCAGTGAGTTGATGATTGGGGAATCGCTGTGACCTGCCTGCCTCACCCTGGACGCGTCGATTGCAGCCTCTGCTATGGTCGCCAACCCATTACCTTCGACCAGACACGCCGTACTGATGGAGACTGGCGAATAACCGCCAATCCGCTCGCCTGGGGCAATCCGAATGCGGAGGTCATTCTGCTCGGCTTTTCGAAAGGGCCGTCACAGGCCGGTGCGCTCGCGGGGACGCCTCATGAGCTCATCGCATTCAAGGGCAGGCGCTTGGAGGTAGGCAAGATCCTTGCGCATGTGGGGCTCATTCCAAAGCAGGAGCCGGAGGGGCTCAAGCGCATGGTCGACAAATTGATCGGAGATAAAACCGGGCGTTTCCATTTCGGCTCGCTCATCCGATGCACCGTCGAGCGGCGCGACCGCCGAACTGGAGAATGGAAGGGCTCGGGCGGTGGCATGCTCGACAGGTTTGTCGCCACTCCCTTCGGCCAGGAGGTCGCGGGCCGCTGCGCGATGCGCTTTCTCGGCTTTCTGCCGGCCACCACAAAACTGGTGATCATGTTCGGACTCGGAACTCGCGGCAATTACGTGCGAGAGGTCCTCAAGCTGGTTCAGCGCGCGCGGCCGGGACAATGGCGGCAGGTCAACGAGGTGTCACACACGGATGGCAGAGTGACACTCGTCCATGTGGAGCATTTTGCGGCACAGGGCGCCCTGTTGCCAAACTGGCTGGGCGAGACGGGTCACCCGCGATCGCAATTGGGCATTCTCGCGCGCGAGGGCGTGCAGCATGCGCTGGGTTGTCAAACTCACGCCTATGCCTGACATTCTCGCCGGCTTTTTCGAAGGCGGGCTCGTTCAGTCCGGCAGATCATGAAGGGTCCAATTTCCTGTTCTGAGTACTGACTTTTGCCGCATTGTTCGTACACTCACGAGCCTTCGGCAGCGTCTCGCATCAGCGCTGTCACAGTCGAACCAGGTTTTCGTCGGTCCAGCCTCGGTCATCGGGGTTCGAGGGCGCTCAAGGCAGCGTATCTGGGCTTAGAGCATTTTCGAAGTGGACACCGGTTCACGTGAAGGAAATGCGGCCAGGCAACAACTTAGGGCGGTTTCACGATTCAAGAATCGCGGACGCTTTGAGGCGAAGGAGAGGTCGCTATTGGCTGAGGCGGAATTGAGCGCACTTGAGATGAGGGCCATTGCGGGACGATTGGCCACTCGGCTGCTGGGCCAAGGACTGAAGGAGCTTGCGGCTGCTCTCGGGCGCAATGACAGAGAGCAGGCCTTGTCGCTTCTGGCAGGGTTGAAGGAGCGGACCGAAGAGACATTCGCAAGTGTCGAAGGGCTGCCAGGCGCTGAACGTGCCGATGTGCAGGCGGTGCAATCTATCGCCTTTGAACTGGTCAGAGACATGATCGAGGATGCTGCGATGCATGTCGGGCGCGAAACGCCGCCTGAACAGGCGGCAGGACGAGTATAAGCTCCGGCATGGTATTTTCTTCACGCCAACCGCCAGCCTCCGCGTGAAATCTCACTGGGCCAGGAAGCAGCGGACATCGGTGTCGCCGACATGCAGAAGCGGTGGGTGGTGTTTTGCACATTTCTCAACGCGGATCGGGCAGCGGCCGACCAGGGCGCAGCCGAGCGGTGGGTTGTTGGGGTCGGGCAGTTCGCCGGCCAGGCTCACAGTTTCCGTCCGCTTGGCCGGATCAGGATCGGGGATGGCCGAGAGCAGCGCACGGGTATAGGGATGCTTGGGGTGGTGGAAAATCGTGTCCGCCTCTGCAATCTCGACGATCTCGCCGAGATACATGACCGCGATGCGGTGGCTGATGTGATGCACTACGTTGAGATCATGGGCGATGAACAGGAAGGCCAAGCCGAAATTTTTCTGTAAGTCTTCGAACAGGTTCAGGATCTGCGCCTGAATGGAGACGTCGAGGGCGGAGACGGGCTCGTCGGCAATGATGAGCTCGGGTTCGGCGGCGAGCGCGCGGGCGATGCTGATGCGCTGGCGTTGTCCGCCGCTGAAGGCATGCGGCAGCTTGTGCTTGGATTCAAGCGGCAGGCCAACGATCCCGAGAAGCTCGTCGACGCGCGCCTCTATGGCCTTCTGCCCCTGGCGGAGGCCGTGCACCTTGAGCACTTCGGCCAGGATCGAACCGACGGTCAGGCGCGGGTTGAGGGAGGAGTACGGGTCCTGGAAGATCATCTGAATGCGGCGTGACAGGGCCACGCGATCGTAATGAACGCCGCTGATCGGCTGACCATTCAGGAAGATCTCGCCGCTGGTCGGGCTGTGGAAGCCCGCAATGGCGCGACCAAGGGTGCTTTTGCCGCAGCCGCTCTCGCCGACCAGTCCCAGGGTCTCGCCGGGCGCCACGGTGAAGGACACGTCTCGAACCGCCTGCAGGCTGCGCCGGGGCGTGCGCAACACGATATCGGCCAGGCTCCGCTGTTTTGCGAAGCTCTTGGAGACGTGGCGGACGTCCAGCAGGGGCGTTTCGGTCATGGCAGGATCTCGTGCCGGCGGCAGGCGGTCTGGTGTCCAGGCGCCACCTCGACGAGGGGTGGCGTCGCGGCAATGCAGGCTTCCTCCGCATAGGCGCATCGCGGATGAAAGCGGCAGCCGGGCGGCGGGTTCGCCAGATCAGGCGGCATGCCACCGATGGCGCGCAATGGCTGACCACGGCTTTGGCGCGCGGGAAGTGCCGCGAGTAGTGCCTCGGTATAGGGGTGCTTGGGATGGGCGAACAGCTCGGTGGTGGTGGCGCGCTCGGCAATGCGCCCGGCATACATCACGGCAACCCGGTCGCAGGTTTGCGCAACCACGCCCAGGTCATGGGTGATCATGAGGATGCTCATGCCGAATTCGCGGCGCAGATCGAGCAGCAGCTTCAGAATCTGGTCCTGAATGGTGACATCGAGGGCGGTGGTGGGCTCGTCCGCGATCAGCAGACGGGGCCTGCCGGCGAGTGCCAGCGCGATCATCACCCGCTGGCGCATGCCGCCGGAGAATTCATGCGGCCAAGCATTGACCCGCTGCGCCGCCGAGGGCACACCCACGCGATCGAGCAGCCGGATCGTTTCCTGGCGGGTCTCGCGGCGGCCGAGGTTCTGGTGGCGCCGTACCGCCTCGTCGATCTGGTCGCCAATCCGCATGGTGGGGTTGAGCGAGGTCATCGGATCCTGGAAGACCATGGCGATGCCGGAGCCGCGTATGCGCGCAAGCTCGCGGTCGGGCAGCTTCACGAGATCGGTGCCATCGAAGAGGATCGCGCCACTCTCGATGCGGGCCGGTGCGCCGCCGAACAGACGGATGATCGAGCGGCAGGTCACGGATTTGCCACAGCCGGATTCACCGACGAGGCCGAAGACCTCGCCCTTGCCGATATCGAGCGAAACGCGGTCGATGGCGCGGACGGCATTCTCGCCCTTGCCGAAGACGGTCACAAGATCACGTATAGAGAGCAGAGTTTCCACGAACGCTTAGCCTTTGGGGCGGAGGGCCGTATCGAGCCCATCGCCGATCAGGGTGAAGGCAATGCCGGTGTAGATGATGGCCAGCCCGGGGAAGGTCGACATCCACCACGCATTGAAGATGAAGTTGCGGCCGTCGGCGATCATGATGCCCCATTCCGGCGTGGGCGGCTGAACGCCAAGCCCTAAGAAGCTCAGGGAAGTGATCGCCAGGATGGTGAGCACCACATCGGCCATGGCATAGACCAAGGCGGGGGTGATCGCGTTGGGCAGCACGTGACGCAGGATGATGCGCGCATGGCTGAAGCCCAGCATGCGGGCGGCCATCACATATTCCGTCTCGCGCACGACGAGGACCTCGCCGCGCACGATACGCGCGAAGGAAATCCAGACCACCAGGGTGAAGGCGAGATAGATATTGCCGGTCGACGGGCCTAGCGTGCCGACAATGGCGATGACCAGCACGTAAAACGGAAAGGCCCAGAGAATATCGATAATCCCTGAGATGATGCGATCGACCACACCGCCGAAATAGCCGGCAATTGCACCTGCTATCGAGCCTAGAAAGAAGGGCAGCGCCACACAGACAACGGCGATCTGCAGGTCGGTTTTGCCGGCGGCAAGCACGCGGGCGAGGATATCGCGACCGAGATTGTCGGTGCCGAACCAATGCTCGGGGCTGGGCGGCCTGAGGGCGCTGCCAAAGTTCACCTTCAGCGGATCATAGGGCACGAAGAGCGGCGCGCCCCAGACGGCAACGAGCAGGAGTGCCAGCATGATCAGGCCGGCGACCAGCTGTGTATTGAGCTTCCGACGCTTGCGCGTCGCGGGGGCTGCAGCGGTGGTGGTCATGGTCATTGCAGGCGGATCCGCGGGTCGATGGCGGCATAGGCCAAATCGGTGAGGATGCTGATGGCCATCACCAGCAACGCGAAGACGATGGTCAGCCCCTGGACGACGGGGTAGTCGCGCGCAAATACCGAGGTGACGAGCAGATTGCCCAGCCCAGGCAGAGCAAAGACTGCCTCGATCACCACTGTGCCGCCGATCACCCAGCTCGTATGCACGCTGAGCACCGAGACCGTGCTGATGAGCGAGTTGCGCATGATGTGCCGGCGCAGAACCTCGCCTTCGTTCAGGCCCTTGGAGCGGGCCGTATCGACAAATTCCGCAGAGCGTACGGCGATGAGGCTGCTGCGCAGGCTGCGGATGGTGAGGGCCGAGGTTCCCAGCGCGATCACGAGGGCGGGCAGGAACAGGTGCCATAGCCGGTCCAGAAAGCCGGTTCCGTAGCCCGCGACGGGAAACAGTGGCAGCTTGATGCCGAGCAGCAGGATGAGCAACACACCCAGCCAGAAGGCCGGCATCGACATCACCGCCACGAATACGGCCTGGATTGAGAAGTCAATGAGCGAGTTGCGCTTGATGGCCGAGATGGTGGCGAGCGGCAGGGTGATGATGATGGCGAGCACGGTGGCATAGGCGACCAGCGCAATGGTCGGCCATAAGCGTTCCGCCACCACAAGGGATACGGGCCGGCGTTGCACGACAGACTGGCCGAAGGAGCCGTTGAGCACATCGCCGAGAAAGGTGAGATATTGCTGCCAGAGCGGCGCATTGAGACCCAACTGCTGGCGCAAAGCCTCAACATCGGCCTCACTGCCGCGGGCGCCGATCATCAGCGATGCCGGATCGCCCGGTAGAATGCGCAAGAGAATGAAGGCGACGATGGTGATGCCGATCATCACCGGCAGGAGCTGGATCAAACGCCGCAAGAAAAACAGGAGCAAAGTCATAGAGTTCACCAGTTCCGGGCGCAGCTCGGAACGTAACAAAGCCAGTCCATCCCGGCACAGGCCGTTATGGACTGGGTGCTCGGAAGCGGGCCCTCTCGGTTGGAGCCGGCGAGGCTCCCAACCGATGCGGTTACTTCACCACGACGTCTTCAAGCCGCCAGTTCGACGTGGGCAGCACCTCGAAGCCTTCGACATTGTTGCGGAAGGCATAGGTCGCGCCCTTGTTATAGAGAAAGATGTATGGGGCGCCGTCATGGACCAGCTGCTCCATCTCCTTGAACATCTTCTCACGCTCGGGGCCGTCAGGCGTCACGCGTTCCTGTGCATAGAGCTCGTTCAGACGCTCGTTCTTCCACTCGGTGTGGTAGGCATTGGCACGCTCGGGATTGACGGCGGTAAAGCCGATCAGCTGGTCGGGGTCAATGGTGTCGCTTGTCGCATAGCTGAGCGACATCTGATATTTGCCGCTCTTGGTGGTGTCCCACTGGGTGCCGGATTCGATGAGCTGCAGCTCAGCCTTGACGCCCACCTCCTGCAGATTGGCCTGAATGGCGGCGGCCACCTGCTGTGCCGTGGCATCGCCAGAGGTCACCAGCATGTTGGTGGAGAAGCCATCGGCGAGGCCCGCCTCCTTCAAGAGCTCCTTCGCCTTGGCGGGATCATAGGCATAGGGCTTCAGCTCCTCGTTGTGATAGCGCATCACCGGCATCGACGAGGTGGCCGGGGTCGCGGTGCCGAACAGAATGCCCTGGATGATGCCTTCTTTATCCACCGCATAGTTAAGGGCCTGGCGCACGCGCGGATCATCGAAGGGCTTTTCGCGATTGTTCAGCTGCACGAAATCGATCCGGAATACCGGGGCCACCTTGGCGGTAATGTCGCCAGAGCTGCCGATCGACTGCATCTGGTTCACCGGCACGTTGAGCATGGCGTCGATCTGGCCGGCCTGCAATTGCAGCACACGGCTATTGTCCTCGCCGATGATCATGAGGTCAGCCTGCTTCACCGACGGCTTGCCGGCCTGCCAGTAGTTCGGATTGGCGGCAAGCTCGATCTTGTTGCCTCGCGCCCAGTTCTTGAGGGTGAACGGGCCCGAGCCGATGGGCGCATCGAAGAAGGCGGCGCCCTTCTCCTCCAATTGCTTGGCAGGCAAGATCGAGGCGCTGAACATGGCGAGGTTGTTGAGGAGCGGCGTGAAGGGCTTGTCGAGGCCCAGCTTCACGGTCTTCCCATCAACCGCCTCCATCTTGGTGATCGGCGCGAAAAAGCGCTTCCAATTGGACTGATCACCCTGCGCCCGCTTGAGTGAGGCGATCACGTCGTTCGCCGTCACCGGCGTTCCGTCCGAGAACTTGGCATCGCGCAATTTGAAGGTGAACTCGGTGCCCTCGGCATTGGAGGTCCAGCTCTCGGCAAGGCCGGGCTCAAGCTGGGTGCCATCCTTACTCGGGCGGATCAGCGTATCGTAGATCAGCAGCTGCACCCAGATCGAGCCGTTGTCGCTCGATGCAATCGGATCGAGGGTCTGCGCATCCTGATAAATGCCCAGTCGGAAGGTGGAGCTATCCTGTGCCATGGTGGCCAATGGGGCTGCGGCCGCCATAAGGATGCCGAGAATTGCGGCGCTTAGGCGCTTTCTCATTTTTGTCTCCTGACGAAATCGACGAATTTGGCGTATGGAGTAAACCGTTCCCCTTACTCAGACGCGCTGGGTCATTCACGTGCAACCGACACTGGGAGTCAATGGCTAAACCATGGCGTTCTTCGAAATGGACCCGACAACCACCGAGATCGGCGAACGGCTCGTCGCAACGACCTTGAGAGACAATGCAGAGCTCGGGCTTACAGCGGACACGCTCTGCGTCACGCTGCTTTTGCATCCCAGTCGGGGTGGCGCGCCCAAAGGCTTTGCGCATAACGGCGATAAACCGTTCTATCCGTGCTCGGTGATCAAGATCTTCTGGATGGCCGCCGCCTATCATTGCCTAGAGACGGGCGCGATCAAGCCGCATGCGGAGCTCGATAGGGCACTTCATGACATGATCAAATGGTCGAGCAACACGGCGACCAATTACATCATCGATCTCGTGACGGGCACGACCGGCGATACGCTGCTTGAGGGGCAAGCGCTGGATGATTGGATCGACAAGCGCAGCTGGGCCAATCGCTGGATCCGCAGCTTCGGTTGGCCGGAAATGACGCCGATCAATGTGGCGCAGAAGAACATGGATGATGATCGCTACGGCCGGGAGAGGCAGCTCGTGGATGCGCTCGGGCATAATGCGCTGACCACCAATGCGACGGCGCGGCTGATGCACGCGATCTTCGATGATGCCCATTTCTGCGATGACAGCCGCAAGGCAATGCGGAGCCTCCTGTCACGGCCCTTCGACCGGGCTTGGGTCGAGGCGCATCCTTCAGCGCAGATCAACGGCTATTTCGGCCAGGATCTCCCACAGGATGCCAAGCTCTGGTCGAAGGCCGGCTGGACCGGCTGGACCGGGGACGAGCGCGCAAGCTATCGGCGGCATGATGCGGCGCGTATCGAGGTGCCGGGGTTGGCGCCATTCACGCTGGTGATCTTCACCCAAGGCAAGCCGTTGAGCGAGAGCCTGATAACGCTGCCACGGGCAGCAACGAGCCTCATCGCCATCCTGCGCGAGACAGGCGTGAAGGCTTGAGACGCTCGACAGGCCTGGCGCGCCTTCTGTTCACCTTCAGCTAACGAAGGATGCACCATCCTTCCTGAAGCGCCTTGCAGGCACACTTAGATGATTGGCTTGCCGCCGGTGACCGCAATAGTGGCGCCCGAGACATAGCTCGCCTCGTCAGATGCCAGCATCACATAGATGGGCGCCACTTCGACAGGCTGGCCCGGCCGCTGCATCGGAACCTGCTTGCCGAAGGACTTCACGCTGTCGGGCGGCATCGTCGAGGGAATGAGCGGTGTCCAGATGGGGCCCGGCGCAACGGCGTTCGCGCGAATGCCCTTTTCAGCAAGCAATTGCGCAAGGCCGGCCGTGAAGTTCTGGATCGCTCCCTTGGTCGTTGCATAGGGCAAGAGACCAGGGTTCGGGCTGTCGGCATTAATGGACGCGGTATTGATGATCGAGGCTCCCGGCTTCATGTGGGGCAATGCCGCTTTCACCAGATAGAACATGGCCGAGATGTTGATGGCGAAGGTGCGCTCCCATTCATCATCGGAGATCTCATCGAGAGATGAAAAGCTCATCTGATGGGCCGCATTGTTGACGAGGATATCGATGCGGCCAAAGGCTTCGGCCGCCTGGGCGATGATGCGACGGCAGTGCGCCGCGGCAGAGATGTCGCCCGGCACGAGGAGGCATTTCCGGCCTGAAGCTTCCACCTGCTTGGCCGTGTCTTCCGCATCCTCATGTTCGTTCAGATAGGAGATGAGGACGTCCGCTCCCTCCCTGGCAAATGCGATGGCAACGGCACGGCCGATGCCGGAATCGCCGCCGGTGATGATGGCGGCCTTGCCATTCAGCCGGCCCGATCCACGATAGCTCGTCTCGCCATGATCGGGCTTGGGCTTCATCGCGCCGGTGAGCCCCGGCACCGGCTGCTGAGGCGTATCAAATGGCGGCTTCGGGAAATTCGTGTCCATGGCTGATCCCTTGAGTCCTGAGCAATGTCTTGCGTCGGGAACACGGAGCCATGGGAGAAGGTTGCGACTTGGCTCAGGCCTTCACTTCGGTTTCAGGCCGATCGTCGCCGGAGGCCTCCTCCTGATGCCAGCGGCCTTTGCTGTCCTCGTATTCGATGGTTGCGCTCGGCCCCGGCATTTCCTGCTCGCGGGCCACTCGCTGAGCGGCATCCAAGGCCTCCTCGCGGGTGGCGAAGGTTTCCGAATAGACATCGCCGAGCCGATAAGCCCAACCGCCATCATGCTCGACGACTTCATAGGTAATGCGCGTCATAACTGCCTCGCAGGATTTGCTCCTGGAGCACAACGAGCGCGCACCCGCACCCGTTCCCACGACAGGTCCCGCTCCCTCCTGCGCGCTGCTGGTGGACGCCGCCCTCCTTAATGTGCGGCCGGGCTTGGCGTAGGAGCGCTGGGAGCGGCCTGTTCGGACAAGGATGATTTGTGGTGGTATTTGCCGGGCCCGAAATGCGACAGGCGCTCGACAAAGGCGATGCCGATCGCGGACAGGATGAACACGCAATGGATGAGCGTCTGCCAGAGAATGCCAGCCTCGGCGTAGCGCGAGCCTTCGCTGCCGAGATTACCGGCCTCGATGAAGGTGCGCAGGAGGTGAATCGAGGAGATGCCGATGATCGCCATTGCGAGCTTGATCTTGAGAATGCCGGCATTGACGTGGCTCAGCCATTCCGGCTCGTCCGGGTGGCCTTGCAGCCTCAACCGGGAGACGAAGGTCTCATAGCCGCCAACGATGACCATCACCAGAAGGTTTGAGATCATCACGACATCGATGAGGCCCAGGACGACGAGCATGATCTGCTGTTCGCCGAATTCGGCGGCGTGCATCACCAGGTGCCAAAGCTCCTTCATGAACAGAAGGACGTAAATCACCTGGGCAACGATGAGGCCGAGATAGAGTGGCAACTGCAGCCATCGCGACCCGAAAATCATCAGGGAAAGGCGCGGCAGCTCGCCGGCACCAGCAGGATAGGACATGGCTCTCTCGAAATAGCTAGGACAATGCAGTGCCTATCTACGGCATTGCGCAAGCCATTCCAAGCACACCGAAGCAACCTCCCCTCACGTCTCTGACATGATCGAAGGTCTGATCCCAGCTTCGCAACTTCATCGCGCGTGCGGCGTTAGCAGTGTCGAACGCGCACCGGCCCCACGGGAACAAGAATGCCGGAGCGGCACCTACGATTCCGGAGGATGAAGGCATATGGCCCGCAGCAGAAAAACCGAACGGCGCTATCTGTCCGAGGAGGAGATCAGCCTCCTTGATAAAACGCATTTCCCGGAACTTCGGAACGTCCAATCCCCCGATCTGCTCAAGCTGAGGAAGCGATTGCGGGAAATCAGGGAAACCGCGGGGAACAGCCGTAAGTTGCTGCAGCCGGGCGTCGCCCAGCCCAAGGCGATCGGCGCACCGCAGGAGGCGGACGGGACCGGGTCCAAAATGCGACGGGATATCCTCTCGGCGGCGGTCAAGCGGGTGAACCGGGAGATCGAGCGCCGACGAACGGCCGGGATGTCGGGACATCCCGAAGGAGAAAATTCTCTCAACCAACATGCCTGAAAACCCGCCGCCGCAGCCCTGAATCGACTTGCGGCGGCGTTGGGCTTCTATCATAGTTCAGACAGTGCCCGGACCCCCGCCGGCCAGCTCCCGCCTCTGGGGATGTTTGTCCATGACCTGTCTCTTGAGATACCTGGCAGCCGTCATTGGCTTGCTTGCGATCAGCATTAACCCATCTCCAAGCTTCGCGCGCGGCGAGAGCCCCGGGAATTTCGACTATTATCTGTTGGTGCTGTCCTGGTCGCCGAGCTATTGCGCGACCAGCAGCGGCCGGCGCGATACGGCGCAATGCAATGGGGAAAGACCCTATGCATTCATCGTCCATGGTCTTTGGCCGCAATATCAGAAGGGATGGCCCGATTTCTGCGAACCAGCAGAGCGCTGGGTTCCGGATGAGACGATCGCATCCATGCTGGACATCATGCCGTCCAAACGGCTGATCATCCATGAATGGCGGCGGCATGGGACCTGCTCAAATCTCGAGCAGGACGACTATTTCGCTCTCATTCGAAACCTGTTCGGTCAGCTTAACATTCCGGAGAAATATCAGGCGCCGAGCGAGGACATCATCACGACGCCGGATCAGCTGCGCAGCGATTTCGTGGCGGCCAATCCCGGGCTCGACGAGACGATGATCGGGGTCTATTGCGGCAACAGGCGGAATGAGGCCCGGCTCAGCAATATCCGGCTCTGCTACACACCCGACGGTAAGCCCATGTCCTGCCAGCACGACCGCCGCCAATGCCGGGCGGAAAACCTGATCCTGCCCGCTGTGCGCTCCAGGACTCCGCAATGAAAAAGGAAGAGCATCCAGCGCGTGTGCTCATCTTTCAGCATATGGAGCTGGAAGGACCCGGTCTCTTTGCGGATCTTATGAAGGCACGCGGCCTGTCCTGGGACGTGGTCCATTTCTATCGCGGCGATGCGATACCGGCGCTGCAGGACTATGACCTGCTTCTGGTCATGGGCGGGGTCCAGGATGTGTGGCAGGAAGATAAGTTCCCGTGGCTCATCGCAGAGAAGGCGGCGATCCGCAACTGGGTGAGCGATCTTGGCAAGCCTTATCTCGGGATCTGCCTCGGCCATCAATTGCTCGCCGATGCGCTTGGCGGCGAGGTCGGCCCGGGCGCGCAGGTGGAGTTCGGTCTGCACGAGGTCAGTGTCACCGAGGCTGGACGTGTGGCTCCGCCTTTTGCGACCCTCCCCCCAACGAGCCGGTGGATGCAATGGCATGGGGCGGAGGTCAAGACCCCGCCAGCGGATGCAAAGGTGCTTGCCTCCTCCGAAATTTGTGCCGTGCAGGCCATCCAAGTCGGCCCGCATGCCTTCGGGCTGCAGTTCCATGCGGAAGCCTCTCGGGAGACCATCGCCGCCTGGAGCGCGATGAAGGCCTTCAAACGGCTGGCCGAGAAAACACGGGGCCCCGAGGGTGAGCAGCAGATTTCGGCTGAGATCGGGGCCGAGCTGCCAGAGATCAATGTAAAGGCAGCGGCACTGTTCGAGGGTATCCTCGAGGCTGCGGTGACGCTCGAAAGTACGTGAGGCAGGAGAGACCCCTCTCCTGCCTCCTGGGACTCTCAAGCGGGCTTTCCGTTCTCGACCCCTAGCGGCGCGAATTCGCCTGTGGCCGGATCGAGCAATTCGAGATTACCGGCTTCTATGTCGAACAGCATGCCATGAAGCGCAAGCTGGCCCGCGGAGACCCGTTCAGCAACCCATGGGAAGGTCTTAAGGTTATCCAGTGAGACCTTAATCACCTCCCGCTCGCAAAGCCGCTGAACATGCGCTTCCTCTATCCCCTCGGCCGCGCGCGCCAGGGCGGCCTCGCGCGCCGTTGTGGCAATCGACATCCAGTGGGAGACGAAGTCGAAGCTTCCGTCCGGGCCATGGAGCAGCGCGCCGACACCTCCACAGGATGAGTGCCCAAGGACGATGACGTGCTGCACCTTCAGATTGCGCACGGCAAACTCGATGGCCGCGCTGGTTCCGTGATATTCCGCATCCGGCTGGTAGGGCGGGACCAGATTGGCGACATTGCGGACGACAAAGATCTCGCCCGGAGCCGTCTGAAAAATCAAATGAGGGTCGATGCGCGAATCCGAGCAGGCGATGACGAGGGACCTTGGAGACTGTCCGCGGGTCGCCAGAGATCCGAACAGCGACTGCAGCTCCGGCCAGGATTGCTCTCGAAACCGACGAAATCCATTCAGCAGATCTTTCATACGCTTACCTCATTCCCTGTCGCCGGCTTTAATAATCCCAAGCCGCGGTTGAGGGCAATGGACTATACTTAAGGTTGAACGTTAAAAAAATTCGCGCAGATCAAACGACGGCGGGCGGGCGGGCGCGGCGGGCGCCGGTCACCGCCTGATAGATAATGGCGGAAATGATGATCGCGCCGCCAGCGAGGGTGAGCCTGTCCGGCACTTCATGCACAAAGAGCCAAACCCAAATCGGGCTCAGCACGAGCTCGGTGAGCGACCCCAATGTCATTTCGGCCGGAGAAAGTCGGCGCGCGCCCAAGGTGAAGAGCAGCATGCCCAGGGCCAGCAGCAGGCCGATCGCGAGCCCAAGCAGAACATCCCTGACGGACATCGCCGGACTTACATCAGCACCGGCGCCGCTTTCGGTCCACAGACCCGCGCCGAGGAGGACGAAGGCCGCGACGGCTGCCTCAACCAGACCTTTGTGCAGGGTTGCCGGATTCATGTCCCTCCCGGCGGCACTTTTCAGGATGATGCTATAGCCGGCGAAGGCAAGGGTCGAAAAGAGCATAAGAATGCTGCCGATCATACGCCCGCTCTCGAGCCCATCGAAGACCATCAAGAAGACGCCGAACAGGCTTGCAGCCATGGCGATCCAGGTTTCTCGCCTCACCTTCTCCGCCAGGATCCAACGGCCCAGAAATGCTGCAAAGAAGGGCCCTGCCCCGACCATGAACACCGCATTGGCGATCGTGGTGAAGTTGAGGGCGACAACGAAGAAGATGCCGGATGCTCCAATCGCCAGTCCGGCGGCCAAACCCCGCCACCCTGCCTGGCGAACGAGGCTCCACGGCTTGCCTCCACTGAGAATGACGAGCACTGGCACCGTGCCGAGCACCATGCCGAGACCGCGAACCAGCAAGATCTGCCAGGGATCGGCGCCGTCCATCAAACGGATGAGCAATCCTTGCGTGCTCCAGAGGCAGCCCGCAAAAATCACAAGGAGCATGCCCACAAGAACACTTTCGGCGCGGGGCGCAGTGCGACCACCACCCGGCGAAAACACCTGGGCCATGCCACCTCCACCGGCCGAAGCACGGAGCTGAGTGATAACAGCCGGTGCCAGACGGCCGGCCGACAGCCTCACTGTGATGCAATTTGAAAGATGCGGCAATCCGTTTCTGGGACGAGCTACGCTGCTAGATCAGGTTGTCGAGAAGGCTCGTTCCGGGGTCATGACAGGGGTCGTTTTGCGGGCATTCGATTATCGTCGGAACGCCATCGCTGGTGGCCGCTCCGACGAGCTTTTGGGAGATGCCACCGGTTGTTTTGACCAAGTCCCGGTCGTGGGAAAATGGGCTTGGCAGAAAAATAAGCTTCAACACTGAATGCAGCAGATTCATGGGCTGAAGGTCAGCGCCGAGCTCATTGTATCCGGCTGTCACTGATGTGTCTCCTTTTGGCGCGGCTTCTCGCGAGGACGGGACTCACCGGCCTCTAAGGGATCATCAATCTTTTCCCAGTGGAGAAACCGCGGCCAAACGATGTCTAAAGCTGGAAAGCAGTTCCGCTATCCAGCTGAGACAGGGTCAGGCTTTTGGACCCATTAACTGGGCCAGAAGCCATCATGGACTTGCACGTGCTCTCCGCCAAAGCCGCCAGCAGCTGGCTGGTAACCGGGATGGCCACCATACCACGAAGCCGGATAACCGAAGGTTCCGCCGGGGTGGCTGCCGTAACCACCACCACCATAACCGGCAGGATGAACGCCACCGAATTTCATGCCAGTATACTCGCCATAAGCGGCGCCGCCAAAGCCACCGCCGGGCTGGCTGACGTAACCACCGCCACCAGGATGACCGGCGATCCAGCCACCATAACCGCCACCAGGATGAACGCCACCAGGATGACCGCCACCAGGATGACCGCCAAACCAGCCACCAGAGCCGCCGCCGGGATGACTATAACCGCCACCGAAGCCGGGATAACCATAACCGCCACCAAAGCCGCCGCCAGAATGGCCGCCGATGTCCGGCGTATGGTCACCGTTAGGGGAACCGTGATCGAATATTTTCGAAAGGATAGTTGGCCCTACTTTATCGATCATATTCATGCCAGTAAGCAGAGCCTTGTCCAGAATTGACCCTCCACCAACATGAGCGGCACCTTTGGTTCCGGCGGAATCACCACCGCCTCCGAACAGGCCAGAAAGCAAATTTCCACCTAAGCTAATGAGGGACGGCGCAGCCGCCCCTATCACTCCTGGGAGCACTGTTGCAGCAGCTTCCCCAAGAGCAGGCAATAAAGCACCAGCAATAGCCATTTTACTCTCCGAGACAATAACATGTAGAAATATGTACTATGAATGAGAATTATTTCCAAATGATATATTGGAAAGATTCAATAACACTTACACGATGATATAGAAATATTCGTACATATTGCACACGTGATCGCTATTTCATCACGATTGCTTGGCAAATATTTCGATCCGATATGCGTGGCGCAAGCAATTTGAGCGCGGCAGCGCTTCCCGCGAGCCGGTCAAAAACTCTTTAGATCGCCCGCAACCACCTGATCACAGAAGAAGTTGAGGAAGCGCGATGCCCCCGAAAGAATCTCAGCGGCGCGGAGAGGCTCACCCGGGCAGCGCCTCTGCGCGGCCGTTGGCCCGACATCTGGGGTAGCTGACTGTTAGAGCGTTCCCACTTTTCTTTGAATCGCGAACCTGTCTAAGTTCTTGCTTATTTGGATTTCTTTACGCGAACCGGTATCTTCGCTCGAAATGCTCCAGGCTCGACGAAAACTGTCTAGCCTAGCAACGCCTTAGCGGTAGACTTGCTCCTAATTTGGCTGCCCCACCGCCGGCAAGAAAACTCGCCCCCTGGGACATACGTTCCAGAGTTGCGATGCAACAGCACGAGCCCAGGCGACGCTCATCGAGGTCACCCGGGCCTCAACCCACGCCAGACTTCCCGATCGATTATAACATCGCGTCAATGGGCCCAGGGGTTGTCATTTGGGTGTGGATCCGGGTTCGGGTGTGGATCCGGGTTCGGGTGTGGATCCGGGGTTGGATGCGAGTTGTGATTATGCGCACCACCTAGGGCATCCAGACCGTCATGGATCAGACCGCCGAGACCACTGATAGTATCCCCGGCGGCCTTAATACCTCCACCAAGGAAACTGCCCCAAGCCTGCACAACTTGACCTGCCGCTTGACCGGCGTGTCCGAGCGCTTCACCAATAAAACTCATGATACAACCTCCAAATTGTAAGAATACACTTCAAACGATAAACAAAACTATTGAATACATCCTATATAACGATGACAATCAATATATTAATTCGCTGAACGATTCGCGTTAAATTATCCCATGTGAGAAGCTGTTTGATTTTGAGCGCCGTGCAGATTCGCCAGCTGAGACCAAAGATCGGACACTTGATCTGGCGCGTGGCCAGCTTCGGCGGAATACAAGGCAAATGCCGGGGCATGAGCGGTGGATGTGCCGGGACCACCGAGATAGCCGGCGGCCTTCAATTGCTGAATGACTTCGCCCCCCTTCTCGATGCCGTACTGAAGCACGATCTGTTGTTCCACCTGCTTGTTCTGAGCATCTAGCTGCGCCTGCGTGAGAGCTTTATTCTGTTCCATCTGCAATTGCGCCTGCTTGTCCATCTGTTTCTGCTGCCAATACGCGATCCCGAACATTGGCACTATCCCACTTAGGGTGCCGACACCCGCCTGGATGATGAGATCCGACAGGCTGGCCGGCTTCGCCGCGGCGGCTTGGACCGCTCCGGCAGCTGCGCCGGCGCTATTGTGCGAAGGCGCCGGCCCGTGATCGCCAGCATGCCCCGGGTTGAAGCCAGGCTTCGCCAAACCGGCTAGAGCTGCTGTTGGATGAAATGCCTCTGCGCTGTGCAGGACTGATGAAGCAATCGGGGCCAGATTGCCTACCTTACTAGCGATCTTTCCAAAGAGAGATGCCACGTTGAAATACTCCTCACCAATGAAGCGATTGCCTGGACGCGCTTCCTTGCACCATCCCAAGGCGTTTACACAATCATAGGTAGCATAACGCCCACCGCAGCGCGAGTCCCATGATGTGCCCTTACGGATTTTTAAGGAGTGAACCGACTATCTTTTCCGATCACGAAGAATGATGAGCCCTGAAAAGGCAAAGAACACAAACGACATCGCCAGGGGAAAACCATCGGCGCCGAAAAGCTCCATGGACCAGCCGCCAAGACTCGGTCCCACCATGCCGCCGAGTCCCCACATGGAGGCAAAGGCTGCCGCGCCGGCCACGAGCTCAGGCCCCTTATAGCGCTCGCCCAGAATGGCAATGGCCATGGTATAGATGCCAAAGCCGCATGCCCCAATCAGCACGAGCAGAGGCCACATGAGTACCGTGCCCATAGCCTTGGGCAAGAACAGCGCGGCGAGGGCAGTTATGAAAGCGCAGGCCAGCATGACCTTGCGCTTTGGCAGGTGATCCCCGATCCAGCCTATCGGAAATTGCAGAATGAGATTGCCCGCGATGAGAACGGTGAGCGCAAAGGTGGAGAGGTTTACCGACAGGCCATGGCGCAGGCCATACAGGGGAAAGAGCGCGAGCACCGCCGCATCGAGCAATGCAAAGGCACCCACCGCGAGCAGCAGAATGGGCGCCCTGGCGAAGAAGCCAAAGAAGGAGGCCGGCTTTTCCGTGCCATCGCTTTGATCATCGATCTCGACGAAGGTGATCGGGATGATGGCGAGAAACATGATACCCGCGCCGATCAAAAAGGGCAGCCAGCCGCGAAAACCCGTGAAGGGCAGCATGGCTGGTCCCAGAGCAAAACCACCGGACAGAATACTTGCATAGATTGCGGTGATCCGACCGCGATACGGCCCCTCGGCGGTCCTCACCACCCAGGATTCCGAGACAGCAAAGAGCGTGCAGGCCAGAGCGCCCAGCACGAAGCGGAGCGGCAACCAAATCCACATGCTCTCCACGAGCTTGAAGCTCATCAAAACCAGGGCGACGAGGACACAGCAGGCCTGCGCAACCCGCTTCGAGCCGAAGCGAGCGGTCAGATGTGGAATGACGGGGCCCGCCGCCAGAACACCCAGAGGTCCGAAACTTGCCTGGATGCCGATCATGGTGGCTGAATAGCCTCGATCCTCGAGGATCAGCGAGAATAAGGGAAAGCTCAGACCCAGGGTGATGTCGAAGACGGTCACGCAAGCGATCGCCGCAATCAGCGTGCGCCAGCGCGACCGGTCCAGACCGGCGATTCTACTCATGAGACATCACTCCTCCTCAGCGGAGGTGATGCCTTGTCAGTTAGGCAAGCGCAATGGCGTTGCTGAACGGTAGTTCAGTTTTACCAGAATTGTTGCCTCGGCAACCCTCATCGGGTCACGGCCAGGCAACGAGCGGTGGAAGGGAGGAGAGAATTGCCTCGACATTTCCACCGGTCTTCAACCCGAAGGTGGTGCCCCGGTCGTATAGAAGATTGAACTCGACATAACGGCCCCGGCGCGTGATCTGCTCGCGCCGATCATCGTCGGTCCATGGCATATGCATGTTCCGGCGAACGATCATCTCGTAGACATCGATGAAAGCGCGGCCAACATCCTGGGTAAAGGCAAAATCGGCATCCCAATCGCCGCTATTGTGGTGATCAAAAAAGATGCCGCCTATGCCGCGAGGCTCATTGCGGTGGGGCAGGAAGAAATACTCATCGCACCATGCCTTGTAGCGCGCATAATCAGCGCAAGTATGCGCCTCGCAGGCGCGGCGCATGGCAGTGTGGAATGCGATCGCGTCGGGATCATCCTGGGTGCGGCGACGCTCGAGCACGGGGGTCAGGTCCGCGCCGCCGCCAAACCATTCACGGCTCGTGACGATGAAACGGGTATTCATGTGCACGGTCGGCACATTGGGGTTGAGCGGGTGCACGATCAGCGAAATGCCGGTCGCGAAGAAGCGGGGGTCCTGGTCGGCTCCGGGAATCTGCCTGGCAAAATCGGGGGAGAATGCGCCGTAAACGGTCGAGACGTGGCAGCCCGCCTTCTCAAACAGCCGGCCTTTGAGCAGGCCCATCACGCCACCACCGCCAGTGCCCTCTTCGCGCAACCAGGCTTTGCGCTCGAAACGGCCGGCGGGCGCGCCGGAGCCATTGTCGCCAAACTCGTCCTCCAACGCTTCCAGGCGGCGATGGATGTCGTCGCGCAATGTCTCGAACCAAGTACTGGCCCGGAGCTTGCGGCGCTCGAGCGCATCGGCTGAATGGTGATCGGACGAAACGGTCATGTCTTTACCTGAACATTGGAGACGAGAAGCCGTGCGCGCCAACGGCTCAACATCGCGCTCGGCACGCCCTGCGTGCAGAATGCCTATTCGCTCGCCGGTGTCCAGTATGCCAAGGGACACATATTTGATGGTTTGCATTTTCCAGAATTTCTGCTAGACACCTCTCCCCTTCGCGGCACTCAGGTGCGCGCGAAGGCTCATCAGCACCGACCACAAAGGTCCGAAAACCCATGACCATCGCATCGATGTCGATGGCGGGCTGATCCACAGGGTCAAAGACGCCCCGGACGGCCAGCCACACCGGATCCCTTCCGATCCGTTCGCCAGCCAACTGCTCCGGAGCGCTCCATGATTTTCTATCGCAGTTCTTTTCCCAAACTCGTTCTCTCGGCCAGCACCGGGCTCATGCCGCGCTGGCTGCATCGATACGCCTGAGCTCAGCACGCAGCCTGCGTTCGTCGGTCCTCGAGAGAAATTGCGGCCAGTCCGCAGGCGCCCACGCCATACCCATTTCAAGCATATCCGGAGCTTTCCCGTGTTTCGCTATTTTGAACGTTCCATTGATCCCTTTCGTCCGGTCGATATTGGCCGCCCTCCAGACCGGCTCCTCGCCTTCACCTGGCATTATGCAAGGCAATGCGGCTGGCCACTCGTGGCCATACTCGTGGTCGGGTTTGCCGTGGCCATCGTCGAGGTCAGCATCCTCGACTATATCGGCCGGATCATCGACATCCTGCGGGCCACCACGCCGGATCGCCTGATGGCTGATCACGGCCGCGAGCTCCTATGGATGGCGCTGGTCATCATCGTGGCACGGCCGGTGGTTCAGGGATTTCACCTGTTGCTGCTGCATCAGGCGATCGAGCCCAATTTCGGCGGCCTGATCCGCTGGCAAGCCTATCGTTATGTGCTGCGCCAATCGGTGTCGTTCTTCCAGAATGACTTTGCCGGCCGGATCGCCAATAAGATCATTCAAACGGGACCAGCTCTGCGCGAAAGCGTGACGAGCCTGGTGGATGCGGTGTGGTATTCGGCGATCTATGTTGGCAGCGCGGTCCTGCTGTTCGCCCAGGCGGATCCGCGGCTGGCTGCGCCGATCCTCATCTGGCTCTGTGCTTATGTGTTCATTCTGTGCCACTTCGTGCCAAAGGCCAAGAGACGGGCGACAGCCACGTCGGAGGCGACCTCGATGATGGTCGGACGCATCGTCGACAGCTACTCCAATATCATGACGGTTAAGCTGTTCGCCCATGCGAGCCGGGAGGATGCGTATTTCCAGGAGGCCGTCAGAGAAACGACCGACAAGTTCTACGTGATGATGCGCGGGCTCACCGCGATGAACTTCTCGCTCACCGTGATCAACAGCCTGCTGATCGCGGGAACTGCCGGCGTTTCACTGTGGCTGTGGCACGGGCAGGCCATCAGTGTCGGCGCGATCGCCTTCGCCACCGGACTTGCGGTGCGCATGACCAATATGTCCGGCTGGATCATGTCGGAGATCACCGGACTGTTCGAAAATCTCGGCCGGGTCGAGGAAGGTATGGAGACCATCTCCAGGCCCTATGAGATCAATGACGCGCCGAATGCACGAGAGCTCATCGTCTCACAAGGCGAGATCCGGTTCGAGCATGTTGGCTTCCATTATGGGAAGGAGGGCGGGATCATCGATGATCTCTCCTTCACGGTGCAGCCCGGCGAGCGTGTCGGCCTGATCGGGCGCTCCGGTGCGGGCAAGTCCACCATCGTGAGCCTGCTGCTGCGGTTTCACGACGTGGAGTCCGGCCGCATCCTGATCGATGGCCAGGATATCGCGATGGTTTCGCAGGAGAGCTTACGCGCGGCGATCGGCGTCGTCTCGCAAGATACCTCGCTCCTTCATCGGTCGGTCGCCGACAACATCGCCTATGGGCGGCCGGAGACCAATATTGCTGAGATCGAGCGGGCGGCCAAGCTGGCGGCCGCGCACGACTTTATCCTGAAGCTCGAGGATCCGCGCGGCCGGCAGGGTTATGCTGCGCATGTGGGTGAGCGGGGGGTGAAGCTCTCGGGCGGACAGCGGCAGCGGATCGCCATCGCTCGTGCGATCCTCAAGGATGCGCCCATCCTGGTTCTGGACGAGGCGACTTCGGCGCTCGATTCGGAGGTCGAGGCCGAGATCCAGGAGCAGCTTTATCAGCTGATGGACGGCAAGACGGTGATCGCGATCGCCCACAGACTCTCGACGATTTCGAAGATGGACCGGCTGATCGTGCTGGATCGCGGGCATATCGTCGAGCAAGGCACGCACGAGGCGCTCATCCGCGATGGCGGGCTTTATGCACAGCTTTGGCAGCGCCAGTCGGGCGGCTTTCTCGCCGATGCCTAAATGACAGGTCCGACCGCAATGGAAGAGAGGCCCTGGGTCCGTGTCTGGCGCAGGGCCTCGCCGAGCACCATGGCGCAGGCCATAGCGACATTGAGGGAGCGGAAGCCCGGCTGCATGGAGATCGTCACGCGCAGATCGGCGCGGGCGTGGACCGTTTCAGGCACGCCGGCGCTCTCGCGGCCGAGGAGCAAGATGTCGTCGGGCGCGTAGGCCACATCCAGGTAATCATCGCTTGCCTTGGTGGTGAGCAGGATGAGCCTCCGGTGAGCGCTCCATTCAAGAAAATGGTCGAAAGAGGCATGGCGGGTGAGCGGCACCCGGTCGAGATAATCAAGCCCCGCACGGCGCAAGCCCCGCTCGCTCCAGGTGAAGGCCGCGGGCTCGATGATGTGCACAGGCACGCCGAGGCAGGCGCCGAGCCGCAGCAGCGTGCCGGTATTCTGCGGAATATCAGGCTGATAGAGGGCGATATCGACCATGGTTCGGCGCTGCTCGAAGCACAAGAATGTGGCATCCTTATGCGACACTTTGCCGGGCGGCGCCATGACTGGACATTCCCAGATCACGATGCGAAAAGACGTCCTGTCTGAGAAGGATTCTAGACTCCCTCGAAGACAGGAGGAGGTATCTTCGCGACCGGGCGCTGTGCCGCACCGGAAGTTGAGATTCCGCCTTTGTAGGTTTTTGCCTGCCCGATATCATTGCCGGACCGTCCTGGACCGGTAACTTAAAGGGGTTGAATTCAGTGGTTGCCGCAAGCGAAACCCAAGAGCCGACACGGCGCGACTTCCTTTACATCGCCACGGGCGCCTTCGCCGCTGTCGGCGTAGCCGGAGTGGCTTGGCCGCTTATCGATCAAATGAACCCGGACAGATCGGTGCTGGCGCTGGCTTCCACCGAGGTGGACCTGTCTCAGCTGCAGGAAGGCCAGAGCATCACCATCACCTGGCGCGGCAACCCCGTATTCGTGCGCCATCGGACGGCGAAGGAGATCGAGGAGGCCAAAGCGGTTCCCGTCGATCAATTGCCTGATCCGGTTGCCCGCAATGCCAACCTGCCCGACGATGCACCGGCCACCGACGAAAACCGCGTCATCAACGGCAAGGAGCAGTATCTGATCCAGATCGGGGTGTGCACACATCTCGGCTGTGTGCCGATCGGACAAGCGGGTGATTTCGACGGCTGGTTCTGCCCGTGCCACGGCTCGCATTATGATTCGGCGGGTCGCATTCGGAAAGGTCCGGCACCGCAGAACCTGCATATTCCACCCTATACATACACCAGCGACACTAAAGTGACGATCGGCTAAGGAGATTAGCTCCGATGAGCGGCGGACCTTCCACCTATGAGCCGAAATCCGGCATCGAGAAATGGCTCGATCAGCGTTTGCCGATCGTCCGGCTCGCCCATGACCAGGCTCTCGCTTTCCCAACCCCGCGGAACCTGAATTACTTCTGGACCTTCGGCGGCATTCTGACGGTGTTTCTGGCCATTCAGATCATCACCGGCATCACGCTGGTCATGCATTACACGCCGGATACGCGGCTGGCCTTCGACAGCGTCGAGCACATCATGCGCGACGTGAATTATGGCTGGCTGATCCGCTACATGCACGCCAACGGCGCCTCCTTCTTCTTCATCGCCGTCTACATCCACATTTTCCGCGGCCTCTATTACGGATCCTACAAGGCCCCGCGCGAGGTTCTGTGGATCATCGGCGTCATCATCTATCTCGTCATGATGGCGACCGCGTTCATGGGCTATGTGCTGCCTTGGGGGCAGATGAGCTTCTGGGGCGCGAAGGTCATCACCAACCTGTTCAGCGCCATTCCCTTCTTCGGGGATGCGATCGTCACCTGGCTGTGGGGCGGCTTCACCGTGGACAATCCCACGCTGCAGCGGTTCTTCGCCCTGCACTATCTCCTGCCCTTCGTGCTGGCCGGCCTTGTCGCCCTGCATATCTGGGCGCTGCATGTGCCCGGTAACAACAACCCGACCGGGGTCGCGGTGAAGTCGAGCCAGGACACGGTGCCGTTCCATCCGTACTACACCATGAAAGATGCCTTCGCGATCATGGTGTTCCTGTTCGTCTTCGCGCTGTTCGTGTTCTACCTGCCCAATTATCTCGGGCATGCGGTGAACTATGAGATGGCGGATCCGCTGAAGACGCCGGCGCATATCGTTCCGGAATGGTACTTCCTGCCCTTCTATGCGATCCTGCGGTCGATCCCGGACAAGCTCCTCGGCGTCGTCGCGATGTTCGGCGCGATCGTCGTGCTGTTCTTCGTGCCCTGGCTCGACACTTCGAAGGTGCGGTCCAGCAACTATCGGCCGATCTACCGGCAGTTCTTCTGGCTGCTCGTCATCGACTGCATCCTGCTGGGCTATGTGGGCTCCAGGCCACCGGAGGGTATCTGGGTCACCATCGGCCAGATCGGTACGATCTATTACTTCCTGCACTTCCTGGTCATCCTGCCGGTGATCGGCCTGATCGAGACGCCCAAGCCCCTGCCCTCGAGCATCTCGGAAGCAGTTCTTGGCGGCAAGAAGGCCGGGCAGACGCAACCGCAACCCGCCGAGTAAGCGATGGTCGAAAGCAAGCCCATGTCTCAGACAGTCACGACAAAAAGAGCACGCAGCCTGCTGGCAGCCATCTCGGTCGGCCTTGGCCTTGCGCTGGCCTCTCCGGCACTGGCCGCCGAAGGGCAGCACGAGGCGAAGGATATCTCCTTCTCGTTCGAGGGTCCGTTCGGCACCTTCGACCGGGCGCAGCTGCAGCGGGGCTACCAGGTCTATAAGGAGGTCTGCTCCGCCTGCCACAGCATGCATTTGCTCTATTTCCGCAATCTCGGCGAACCAGGTGGCCCGGAATTTCCCGAGGAGCAGGTGAAAGCGATCGCAGCCGGGTATCAGATCCAGGCTGGTCCCAACGAAGACGGCGAAATGTTCGAACGGCCCGGTCTGCCATCCGATCATTTCCCGAGCCCCTATCCCAATCCAAATGCGGCGCGGGCCGCGAATGGGGGCGCGCTGCCGCCTGATCTGTCCCTGATCACCAAGGCACGGCCGGGCTGGTTTGGTACCTTCAACCAGCTCGTCTACGGGATTGGCGGGCCGCAATATGTCTATTCGGTGCTGACGGGTTACGAGGATCCACCGGCAGACGTCGCTGCCAGCGGCCCTGCGGGGAAGGCCTATAATCCCTATTTCGCAGCCGGACCGTGGATCGGCATGCCGAAGCCGCTCAATGACGGCCAAGTCACCTATCAGGATGGTACGGAGGCAACCGTCGATCAGATGGCGAGGGACGTCTCAACCTTCCTCGCATGGGCGGCAGAGCCGAAGATGGAGCAGCGCAAGGAGCTCGGCTTCCAGGTGCTGATCTACATCGCCATTCTGAGCGTGCTGCTTTATCTCACCAAGCAGAGGATCTGGTCGCGTATCGGGCAACATTGACCCCTGCTTCGTGCGATCATCGATCTGAAAAATCCCCTCCCCCTTCCGGAGGGGATTTTTTGTGGGTAAGTCAGGGTGCTCATTGGCATCCGATCGGTCCGACGGATCCGCTGAATAAGGACTGCGCTTCATGACCAAAGCTGTTCTCGGCATCATCGGCGGCAGCGGCTTCTATGACCTGCCGCTGACCCATGCCCGCCAGGAAAAGATCGCCAGCCCCTGGGGCGAGCCATCGGACCGCTTGACCATTGGCGATATCGACGGGCTGACGGTGGTGTTCCTGCCGCGTCACGGCAAAGGCCATCGCCTGTCACCGAGCGACATCAATTATCGCGCCAATATCGATGTCATGAAGCGCGCTGGCGTGACCGATCTCGTCTCGGTATCGGCGTGCGGGTCGTTCCGCGAGCATATGGCCCCCGGCACATTCGTGCTGGTCGACCAGTTCATCGACCGGACCTTTGCGCGGCCGAAGAGCTTCTTCGGTGCGGGCTGCGTGGCGCATGTCTCCTTGGCGGAGCCGGTAAGCCCGAAGCTGGTTGAGCGCGTCGCAGCGGCAGCGCGTGCCGAGAGCATTCCACATCATACAGGGGGCACCTATCTCGCGATCGAGGGCCCGCAATTTTCCACGCTGGCCGAATCCAAGCTCTATAGGGAATGGGGTTGCGATGTCATCGGCATGACGAATATGCCGGAGGCTAAACTCGCGCGTGAGGCCGAGATTTGCTACTCGTCGGTTGCGATGGTTACGGATTTCGATTCCTGGCACCCAGACCATGGGGTGGTCGACATCACGCAAATCATCAAAGTGATGACCGAAAATAGCGAGAAGGCGCGCCGGCTCGTCATTCGTCTGGCGCAGATGCTCCCGCGTGAGCACGAGCCCTGTCCGATCGGTTCCGATCGGGCGCTCGAGCATGCCATTATCACGGCGCCGGATGCCCGGGATCCAGCGCTCGTGGCCAAGCTCGACGCGGTTGCCGGCCGGGTTCTGAAGAGCTCTCCCGCTCGTTCGTAGACAGTCTCGTAAGCTGAACGACCGTTCCGCAGGAATGCCGCGCCGGCGTCTTATTTTGCGCATGACATCGGATGATCTGCCGGATCATACGGGATAAGACGCACCGGCTGCTCACGACGGGTCCCCACATCACCCAAGGTCATGGCTTTCGCATTCAGTTGGGAGCCGATCTGCAAGAGCGTGCCGGGCTGACCGCGGGGTGGAGATGACCGAGGACTACACAGAAAGCCCAAGCATCCTGAACAGGGTCTGGAGCTTCTTGTCGGGGATCTTCCGCAATACGCACCAGTATGTTGGCGACTCGCCCGAGATTGGATCCGCCAATGGGCATCATGCTGACTGGGCGGCTCATGGCGAGCTCCGGGAGATCCAAGAACCACCCCTTTAGCCGCCACTCAGTTCACAATGAAGGGAGAGGCGTGCATTGCAGAGTCCTCGGGATGCGCATCATGGCTGGGCGCTGAGCTGACACCGGACATGATGATCGCCATTTTCGTCAGGAGCGCCACTGGATCGGTGGAGGCAGAAATGCCTTCGACCGCGTGTTTGGCAGTGAATGCTGCGGCAGAGGCCGATGGGTGTCGGGCGTTTTCTTCCCGCGTTTGGGTGGAGGCATCCTCCTGCGAAAGAGAGCCGGCGCGCTCGAAATGCGAGACCAAGGCGGAAAGCTCTTGCTTGGCCATTGGCACCCACTCGGCTCTTGGCAGCAGAGCCGGCCTGTGCTGCGCGACCGATCCATCCCCGAGAGATCTGTCCGTCTCCTCCATGAACGTATAGAGGCGGTTTGCCTCCTGATCGATGGCCTCCTCGAGGCGCGCCGGATGGCGATGTACGCCCTGGCTGACCAGACCCGCAAAATGGTCCATGGTGTGTTCAATTTCAGCGTTGTAAGCGCTGACCGTCGCTGGATTTACGTGAACAGTCGGCCCATAGATCTTGGAGACAGAGGCGCTGGCCCCCGCCTGCACCTCATGCTCCGGGACGAGGCTCGAATACATCGACCAATTCTTCAGCGCTGTTTTCACGCGGCTCAATGACAGGGGCATGCGTGGCTCCAATGACGAACACGCACCTGCGTACAATCTTAAATTGTTTTTATAAGGGCGACGAGCCGTGCAACATAAAAGAGCACGCTCCCGCCGAGAACCGCTGCCGCATCAGGCCCCGATGCCGGGACCGACGCTGCCAGTGCCCCAGTGGAACGTAAAGGGGATCCAGGCAAAGCTGGTCACGCCGAACAGGAGCAGCAGGAGCATGCTCACCAGCCACAGGATCACGAAGGCGGGGATCGAGGCGATGGCAAGCTTCACCAGGAACCGCACCATTGACCAAAAGGGCATGCGGATATCGGTGACAACCACTTCGCGCTGATCGGTCATGGGAATGGCTCCGGTAATGCTTGCGTTATCCATCGTTTCACGGATGCGAAAAGACGCTCATCCCATAGTCGAAAGATTGTGCCGTTTCTGTTAAGGAAACGTCGGTTCGCAAGACCTGAACGCGCTGGACCTTAACCGCGAAAGGAAGCCCGCCCGATGAACGTCCGCAGCAACACGGACATCAAGAGCCTGATCCGTTCGATCCCGGACTATCCCAAGCCCGGCATCATCTTCCGCGACGTGACGACGCTGTTTGCCAATGCGCGCGGTCTGCGTGCCACCATCGATGAGCTCATCTGGCCATTTATTGGTGAACAGATCGACTTTGTCGCAGGGATCGAGGCGCGCGGGTTCATTCTGGGCGGAGCCGTCGCACGCGAGCTTGGGGTGGGCTTCATTCCGATCCGCAAGAAGGGCAAGCTGCCCTGGAAGACCATCGGCAAGGAATATCAGCTCGAGTACGGTGTCGACACGGTGGAGATCCATGCGGATGCGGTGGGCAAAGGCGATCGCATTCTGCTCGTCGACGACTTGATCGCCACCGGGGGAACGGCCAATGCCGCAATCGAGCTTCTCGAGGAATCGGCCGGCGAGGTGGTGGCTGCGGCGTTCGTGATCGACCTGCCCTTCCTCGGGGGTGCAGAGAAGATCATGGCGCGCGGGCTGAAAGTCCATTCTCTCGTGGCATTCGAGGGCGAATAGAGCCATGAAGGTCAACGGCGCCCATTACCGCTCGATCTGGTGCGAGGGAAACGGCGGTCAGTCGGTCAAGATCATCGATCAGACACGGCTGCCACACGCCTTCGTCGTCGTTGCGCTCGAAAGCCTGGAGGATGCCGCCACAGCGATCGAAACCATGCAGGTGCGCGGGGCACCGCTGATCGGTGCGACGGCTGCCTATGGAATTGCGCTCGCGCTCAAGGTCGATGCATCCGATGAAGCCCTCGAAGCAGCCGCTGCCCGGCTGCGGCGCACCCGCCCCACCGCCATTAATCTCAACTGGGCGATCGATGAGATGCTCGCTGCCATTCGCAATCGGCCGCGAGAGGCGCGGGCAGCCGCAGCCTTCGCCAAAGCAGCAGAGATCTGCGATGAAGACGTCGAAACGAACCGCTGCATCGGCAAGCACGGCCTTGCGCTGATCCAGGAGATCGCCAAGGAGAAAGCCGGACAGACCGTCAACATTCTCACCCATTGCAATGCGGGTTGGATCGCGACAGTCGATTGGGGCACCGCGCTTGCACCGATCTATATGGCGCATGAGGCCGAGATTCCGGTCCATGTCTGGGTGGATGAGACGCGGCCGCGCAATCAGGGGGCCGCACTCACGGCCTGGGAGCTCGGCCAGCATGGGGTCCCGCATACGATCATCGCGGACAATAGCGGCGGACATCTCATGCAACATGGCCAAGTCGACCTGTGCATCGTCGGTACGGACCGAACCACGGCCCAGGGGGACGTGGCCAACAAGATCGGTACGTATCTCAAGGCGCTCGCCGCACGGGACAATAACATTCCGTTCTACGTGGCGCTGCCCTCCTCTACCATCGACTGGACCATCAAAGACGGTGTGGCCGAAATTCCTATCGAGCAGAGATCGCCGACGGAGGTCACCCATATGACCGGACGGAGCGCTCAAGGGGACATCATAACCGTCGAGATTGCAGCGCCCGGCAGCCCTGCAGCAAATTACGCGTTCGATGTCACTCCAGCCCGGCTCGTCACCGGCCTCATCACGGAGCGTGGTCTCTGCCCGGCAAGCACGGAAGGTCTCCTGTCGCTGTTTCCGGAGCGGCGAGGCTAAGAGTAAGAGCGTTTTCGTTCGAAAACGCGCTCCAACTCGCCTTCCGCGCATTTATAGGGTTGTTTCGGAGCAGGCTGCGTTACTGCGCGGACTGCGCTTCAGTGGCGCCGAACATCTCGACCAGCACCTTGCACTTGATCGAAATGACTTCCTCGCCCGTCTGCTTGCGGCCGACAATATGCACGGTCACCATGCCCCAGCCCGGGCGCGAGGCCAGTGGCCGCTTGGCAAGCAGCGTGGCGCTGTAGGTCACCTCGTCACCGACATAGACGGGCTTGGGCCAACGAAGGTCCTCGAAGCCTGGAGACGGCCCCAGCTCCGGCCAGCGGCCGCGCCGCGGCTGGTGCGTGGCGCGGAAGGCCTCCTGATAGGTGAGGTTGCAATACATCCATGCGGATGCTGTCTGCCAGCCAGAGGCACAGAGGTGGCCAAAAATGGAGTTCCGTCCCCCCTCCTCCGACAGGTGGAAAGGCTGCGGGTCGAACCAGCGGGCAAAGCGGACAATGTTCTCTTCGGTGAAGCGATAGCTGCCGACGAGAACCTCTTCGCCCAGCTGCATGTCCTCGTAGAATTCAACGAACATGGGCACTCTCAGAGGCTCGGGTCTTGAACAGGTTAGCGCCACGCATCTCGACGAAGATCACGCCTGCAGGATCGTGGAGCTGCCAAAGCATCTTGGTGATGCCCATTTCCGGGCGTTTGGCCGAGACCCGCGCCTCAAGCACCTCGCTGCGCAGCTGGTAAGGCCCTGGCCGGAGCGGCTTTATCCAGCGGCATTCATCGAGACCAAAGGACCCCATGCCGGCGGCGCGGTTGATATAGCTCTCGGCAATGAGCCGCATGACGAGGCTGCTGGCATGCCACCCGCTGGCACAGAGGCCCCCAAGCAGGCTTGCCTCTGCCGCGGCCTCATCGGTGTGGAAGGGGAGCCAGTCGAATTCGCGCGCGTATTCCTTGATCGCGTCCGCGGTTAGCTCATAGACGGGCGAGGTGAACACCCGGCCAACGGTGAAATCCTCGAAATAGAGTTCCGGCATCGATCCTCTCAGCCCGGTTCGCGCGCTCCAGCCTCAAGTTGCAAAGCGGAAATGCATGACGTCGCCATCACGCACGATATAGTCCTTGCCCTCAAGCCGCATGCGGCCGGCTTCCTTCGCCCCCGTCTCGCCATTGAAGGCGACATAGTCTTCATAGGCAATGGTTTCGGCGCGAATGAAGCCTTTTTCGAAGTCCGTGTGAATAACGCCAGCCGCCTTAGGCGCGGTAGTCGCCTGGCGAATGGTCCAGGCCCGCGCCTCCTTCGGGCCAACAGTGAAATAAGTGATGAGCTGTAGCAGCCTGTAGCCCTCGCGGATCAGGCGGTTGAGGCCCGGTTCCTCGAGATTGAGCTCCGAGAGATAGTCCTGGCGCTCAATAGTGTCGAGCTGGGCAAGCTCCGCCTCGATCTGGGCGGAAATGACCACCGCCCCTGCTCCTTCGGCGTGCGCCTTCTCGAAGACCTGCTCGGAATAGGCATTGCCGGTGCCTGCAGAGGCCTCCTCCACGTTGCAGACATAGAGCACAGGCTTGGTGGTGATGAGGCCCAAGCCCTTCCACGCGGTTATTTGGTCAGGGGCCACCTCAGCGAAACGGGCGGGCTTTCCCTCGCGCAGCAGCATAAGCGCCTTGTCGATCAGCTCCAGGCTGGCCTTGGCTTCCTTATCGCCGGACTTGGCTTTCTTCTCGATGGCGATGCGGCGACGCTCCAGGCTCTCGAGGTCCGCCAGCATGAGCTCAGTCTCGACGATCTCGGCATCGCGCAGAGGGTCAACCTTGCCCTCGACGTGGGTGACATCGTCATCCACGAAGCAGCGCAGAACATGGGCGATCGCATCAACTTCACGGATATTGGCCAGGAACTGGTTGCCCAGGCCCTCCCCCTTGGAGGCGCCACGCACCAGGCCTGCAATATCCACGAAGGTGAGCCGGGTGGGGATGATCTCGCGAGAGCCGGCAATACGGGCAAGAGTGTCAAGGCGCGGATCAGGAACCGCCACATCGCCTACATTCGGCTCGATGGTGCAAAAGGGATAGTTGGCCGCCTGTGCCGCTGCGGTCTGGGTCAAGGCATTGAAGAGCGTCGATTTCCCGACATTGGGAAGACCGACGATGCCACAGCGGAACCCCATAGGCTCAGTCCTTTTCAGATGTGCTTGCCGACACCTGGCCTTGCGCCTTCCCTGCCGTCTGCGGCTTCGGGGTAGCAGGCTTCAGTGCAGCGTGAATTCGGTTTTGAAAGGTTTCCGGCTTGTCGGTCACGAGCAGGGCTGCATTGTCCGCAACCGCGTCCATCAGCGGATCCAGCCAGGCCGCATCCGCCTTCGCGAAATCGCCAAGCACATGACCGAGAACCAAATCCTTGTGACCGGGATGACCGATGCCCAGGCGGATACGGGTGAAGTGCGGCCCGATATGGGCGATCAGTGATCTGATGCCATTATGGCCGGCAGCCCCGCCACCGAGCTTGATTCTGACCTTGCCCGGCGCGAGATCGAGCTCGTCATAGAACACGATCACGTCGGTGGGCTCGG
Source organism: Rhodoligotrophos sp. CJ14 (assembly GCF_038811545.1). GTDB lineage: Bacteria > Pseudomonadota > Alphaproteobacteria > Rhizobiales > Im1 > Rhodoligotrophos > Rhodoligotrophos ferricapiens. Next base: position 4,007,745 of record NZ_CP133319.1, on the reverse strand, counting down.
CCTTGTAGAAACGCAGGAGCTCACCCACCGACCGGCCCGACTCGTTCATGTAAGTCAGGGGCTTCAGGAGCAGAACCCGCTCGCCCCCAAGCTCACCCTCGGAGAGCTCGCCCTGGAAGCGCGCGCGCCATGGGGTGAACCGGCCATGGCGGCGATGGATCGCATCCACCGCCATGAAGCCGATATTATGCCGGTTATTCGCATATTTCGGGCCTGGATTGCCCAATCCGACGATGATCATCATCGGCGTCCAAGCCTCTCCCGATATGCCGAGCCTTAGGAGGCTTCCTCTTCGCCGCCTTCAGCGGGAGCGGCCTCTTCGACACCAGCAGCAGGCACGGCGATGGTGGCGATGGTGAAGTCGCGGTCCGTGATGGTCGGCTTGGCACCGGCCGGCAGCTTCACAGCGGAAATGTGAATGGAATCGCCGATATCCGCACCGGTGAGATCGATAGTGATTTCCTCAGGAATATTGTCGGCGGGGCAATCGAGCTCGATCTCGTGGCGAACGATATTCAGCACACCACCGCGCTTGATGCCGGGCGCGCTCTCGTCATTGATAAAGACCACCGGCACGCTCACGGTGACGTGCGAGTCCTTGGCGATGCGGAGGAAATCCACATGGATCAGAAAGTCGCGCACTGGCTCGAACTGGACATCGCGCGGCAGAACCTGAACGGTCTGGCCATCGACCTGAAGGTCGTAGATGGTCGAGAGGAAACGGCCCGTCTCGACTTCCTTCATGAGATCCTTGTAGATGAGAGAGACCAGCTGCGGCTCCTGCTTGCCGCCATAGATCACACCAGGTACGAGCCCCTGACGACGTACGGCACGAGCGGCCCCCTTGCCGGCCCGATCACGCACGACGGCAGTCAGAGAATGTGTCTGCGCCATGAGATTTCTCCTGAACGTCCATAACAAAACGAGGCCACGCAAAGGTGGCCTCCCGACACGCGCACGGGGCTTCCTCCAGGGGTGAACGGCGCCCGACCTTACGCGAATGCGGCGCTTATACCGGCTATGCCCCCGCGATGCAATGCCGCCCGTATGTGGGACAGGTCACGCTTGGGTGTCCTTTCTCACGGCAAGGTTTGCGCTTGGCGTATGGCTCGCCATATTGGAAGCACAGATTCGAAGAGAGGTGTCGACCAATCCTCTGCAAGCGTCTAATTGATCTCTGATCCATTCGATGAATAGTGAATTGCCTCATAGCCTGACAGAGACCGACATTCCCGGCGAGACCGCTTCGCTTTCCGGGCCTGAGGTCATTCGCGCGGTGGTCAAGACCGCGCCGACCCGGCCGGGTGTCTATCGCATGTTCGACGCGGACGGGCAGCTCCTCTATGTGGGCAAGGCCCGCAGCCTCAAGGCGCGGCTGCAGAACTATACCCGGCTTGGTGGCCACACCAACAGAATCGCCACCATGATCTCGCTGACGACGAGCATGGAGCTTATCACCACGGCGACCGAAGCCGAGGCGCTGCTGCTCGAAGCCAATCTCATCAAGACGCACAAGCCGCGATATAACGTGGTGCTGCGGGACGACAAATCGTTTCCTTATATTCTCATCGCCCGGGATCATGCGGTTGCGCAGATCACCAAGCATCGTGGCGCGCGCACCCGCAAAGGCAGCTATTTCGGCCCCTTTGCCTCAGCGGGCGCGGTGAACCGGACGATCAATGCTCTCGAGAAGGCCTTTCTTCTGCGCTCCTGCTCGGATTCCGTGTTCGAGAACCGCACCAGGCCTTGCCTGCTCTATCAGATCAAACGCTGCAGCGCGCCTTGCACGAACTATATCGATGCCGCCGATTATGACGTGCTGGTCCAGGATGCGATCGCGTTCCTGTCCGGGCGCAGCCAAAACGTGAAGCAGGATTTGGCGCGGGCCATGGAGCAGGCATCGGAACGGCTCGATTTCGAACAGGCGGCGCGTTACCGCGACCGGATCGCAGCCCTCTCGCATGTCACTGCGCATCAAGGCATCAATCCGCAGTCGGTGGAACAGGCCGATGTGTTCGGCATGTTCCAGGAGGGCGGGCAGACCTGCATCCAGGTGTTTTTCTTCCGGTCAGCCCAGAACTGGGGCAATCGCGCCTATTTCCTCAAAACTGACAAGAGCGTCGAGCCGGCTGAAGTGCTCGAGACGTTCCTCGTGCAATTCTATGACGACAAGCCCTGCCCGCGGCTGATCCTGCTGAGTGACGAGGTCCCTTCCCGGGAGCTGGTGGAGACAGCGCTCAGCACCCGGGCGGAACACCGGGTCTCGATCACGGTTCCCAAGCGCGGCGAGAAACGCGAGCTCGTCGCCCATGCGGCCAGCAATGCCCGCGAAGCGCTGGGCCGGAAGCTTGCAGAGAGCAGCTCGCAAAACCGGCTGCTCGAGGGTGTCGCCCGGGCATTCGGCATGGATGAGCCGCCACGCCGGATCGAAATCTACGACAATAGTCACATTCAAGGAGCATCGCCGGTCGGCGCGATGGTGGTGGCCGGTCGTGAAGGCTTCATCAAAAAGGAGTATCGCAAGTTCAACATCCGCTCGGCCGATGCGGCGGGTGACGATTATGCGATGATGCGCGAAGTGCTGACCCGGCGCTTCAGCCGTCTGATGAAAGAATCGGCGGCGCTCGATGTGGAAGGCCCCCTCGATGAGGGGGATGCCGAGGAGGCGGACGCGACGGGCGATCCCGATGACCTGCCGGCCTGGCCGGACCTCGTGCTGATCGATGGTGGCCAAGGCCAGCTTTCGGCGGCGCTCGGCGTGCTCAAGGAGCTCGGGGTTAACGGTGTGGCCGTGGTCGGCGTCGCAAAAGGACCGGATCGCGATGCGGGGCGTGACCATTTCCATATGGATGGCCGCCCGCCATTCATGCTGGAGGCCCGGGATCCTGTGCTCTACTACGTTCAGCGTCTCAGAGATGAAGCGCACCGTTTCGCCATCGGCAGCCACCGCGCCCGCCGCAAGAAGGCGATGGGGGTCAATCCGCTGGACGAAATTCCTGGTATCGGCCCGGAGCGAAAACGTGCTTTGCTGCGCGCCTTCGGGTCGGCTCGTTCGGTTGCGCGCGCCAGTGTCGCAGATCTTGCGGCAGTCGCCGGTGTCAGCACTGCGCTGGCCCGAACCATTTATGATTATTTTCACGAAAGTCGAAGTTAACCGGTTGCAAGTTGACGCCATCGCATGACGAGCAAATCACCAGCGGCTGTGGGCCGGCGCGAACAGATCCTCAATTTCCCGAATTTCCTGACATTCGGACGTATCGCAGCCGTGCCGCTGATCGTGGGGTGCTTCTTCATCGATGGGGACGGCGCCCGCTGGGCAGCCCTGGCCCTGTTCATTCTCGCGGCGGTGTCGGACTTCTTCGATGGATATCTCGCGCGGCTGTGGTCGCAGCAATCATCGCTCGGCCGCATGCTCGATCCAATCGCGGACAAGCTGCTGGTGGCGGCGGTGCTGCTTATGCTCACCACCGTGCGCACCATCGAGGGCGTGCATGTGGTCGCTGCCGTGATCATCCTGCTGCGGGAGGTCCTGGTTTCGGGCTTGCGGGAATATCTCGCGGAACTCCGCGTGTCGGTGCCGGTCACCCGGCTCGCCAAATGGAAGACGACCTTGCAGATGGTGGCGATCGCCCTGCTTACGGCCGGGGATGCCGCTGACAAAGTCTTTCCGTTCACGACGGCTCTGGGTCTCTTCGGGCTGTGGCTCTCGGCCCTGCTCACGCTGTATACCGGCTATGACTATCTGAAAGCCGGTCTTGATCATGTCATGGAGGATGAAAGACCGTGAAAGTCCTCTATTTCGCATGGATTCGCGAGCGGGTGGGCAAGGCGCAGGAAGAGATTTCATTTCCTCCTGAGGTGAAGACCGTCGCAGATGCCATTGCATGGTTGACTGAAAAAGACGAAACTTATGGTCACGCCTTCGGGGATTTGCGCGTGGTCCGGGCGGCTATCGATCAGTCGATGGTCGCATTGGATGCGCCGATTGCAGGTGCGAGAGAGGTTGCGTTTTTTCCGCCTGTCACGGGCGGCTGACGCAAGACGAGAGATGGGGAACGACATGCTGAACGGGCGTTTGGCGGCCCTGGCGGTTTTCGCCATGGCGACTGCCGCTGTGCTTACGGGGTGCACGGAAACCACCTATACCGCCTTCGAGGGCGGTTATGATCCCTATCTCCGCGAAAAGGTGTTCGAGCGCCATCTGATCGGGACCGATGCCGACAAGCGGCGTTCGATGCGATTCGCGCTGGCGGATCTGCGCGAAGCGGAGGGCGTGCCCTATAGCGCGCCGTTCTTCACCAGTCATGGCTTCACATGCGATGCCGCAAATACCTGCTCGCTGCGGGTGCAGAAATATGTCTACCGGAGCAAGAAGGTAAACCTGGCCTGGGGCGACCAGGTGCTGGCCCGAGCGCCGGGCGATTTCGGCGATGTCGCCACGATCGTCTATGACACCTATGTGGTGAGCTACACGCCCGACAGCATCGACGTGCAGGTGACGAGCCAAGCCCAGGATTACATGACGCCGTAATTCTCAGGGCAAAGAGCCGTATCGCAATTTCTTCACGCGAACCGGTATCCACTTCGCTCGAAGATGCTAGTCCTCGCCCACCATGGAGAACAGGCTGGCATTACCACCAGATGCGGTCGTATCGGTCGAGATCACCCGTTCGGTCGCGAAACGATAGAGGTAATGCGGGCCGCCCGCTTTCGGACCGGTTCCTGAGAGCCCCTCACCGCCGAAAGGCTGCGCGCCGACCACCGCGCCGATCTGATTGCGGTTCACATAGACATTGCCCACCTTCACCCGGCGGCTCACCTCCTCTGCCGTGGTCTCGATGCGCGTGTGGAGGCCCAGGGTGAGACCATAGCCGGAACGGTTGATCTTCTCGCAGAGCTGGTCGAGCTTATCGCCATCGAACTGAACCACATGCAGAATGGGGCCAAAGACCTCGCGCTCCAGGGCGGACATGTCGCTGATCTCATAGACCGCCGGCGAGACGAAGGTGCCCTGCCTGGCCTCAGGCGGCAGGGGCAGATCGATCAAGGTCTTGGCCTCGCGGCTCATGCGCTGCTTGTGATCATTGAGGACCTTCGCCGCATCCTCATCAATCACGGGGCCGACATCGGTCGAATAGCGGGCGGGATCACCCACCGAGAGCTCCTCGACCGCCCCTTTCAGCATGGGCAATAGCCGGCCGGCGATATCGCGTTGCACGAAGAGCAGGCGGGCTGCGGAACAGCGCTGGCCGGCGCTGTCGAAAGCAGAGAGAACCACGTCGCGCACGGCCTGTTCGGGCAGAGCGGTCGAATCGACGATCATGGCGTTGAGACCACCGGTCTCGGCGATCAACGGCACGATGGGGCCCTCTCTGGCGGCCAGGGCACGATTGATGATCGCGGCGGTCTCGTTGGAGCCGGTAAAGGCGATGCCATTGACCCGCGGGTCTGCGGTGAGCCTGCCGCCAACTTCCCCCCCTCCTCCAGGCAGATAGTGGAGGACATCTGTCGGAACGCCGGCGCGGTGCAGCAGCTTGACCGCCTCGAAGGCGACCAGGGGCGTCTGCTCGGCCGGCTTGGCGACGACAGCATTGCCGGCGGCAAGAGCTGCCGCCACCTGACCTGTGAAAATGGCCAGCGGGAAGTTCCACGGGCTGATACAGGCGAAAACGCCGCGGCCGTGCAACCACAGTTCGTTGCGCTCGCCCGTGGGGCCCGGCAGAAGCACGCCGCCTGAGAACTTGGCGCGGGCTTCGCTGGCGTAATAGCGCAGGAAATCAACCGCCTCGCGATGGTCGGCCAACGCATTCTCCAAGGTCTTGCCCGCTTCCTTCACCATGAGGCCAACGAGCTTGTGCACATTGGCCTCGTAAAGGTCAGCCGCCCGCTCGAGAATAGCCGCGCGTTCCGTACCGCCCCGGCTATCCCAAGCTGAAGCGGCATTGGTGGCCGCGGCCAAGGCGGCATCGACCGCCGCTGCATCCGCCTCGATGACCGTGCCGACTGTAGTGCGCCGATCCTGGGGGGAGGTCACGTTGCGCGGCGCTCCTCTGCCGATCACGCCGCGGATGAGGGGCGCCGCATCGACCGGGGTTGCGGTGGCCGCGAGCATCTTCTCGACGAAGGACGCTCGGGTCGGATCATCCCATAAGGGAAAGCCCCGCGCATTCGCGCGGGGCTTGAAGATATCGCGCGGCAGTGGAATGGACGGATGCGGAATGGACTTGAGGTGGCTCACCTCCTCCACGGGATCGGCGATGATGTCGCGAATCGGCGCCTCGTCATTGGCCAGGCGATGCACAAAGGATGTGTTCGCGCCATTCTCCAGCAGCCGGCGCACGAGATAGGCCAGCAGATCCTCATGCGTGCCTACCGGCGCATAGATGCGACAGGGACGATTGAGCTTATTGCCGCCGACCACTTCGTCATAAAGAGCCTGCCCCATGCCGTGCAGGCGCTGGAACTCAAAATCCTGGTCCTGCTTGGCCATCACGGTGATGGCTGCCACCGTGTGTGCGTTGTGGGTGGCAAATTGCGGGTAGATCGACCGGGTCTGCGTGAGCATGTAGCGCGCACAAGCGAGATAGGAGACATCGGTGTTCGGCTTGCGCGTGAAGACGGGATAGCCGTCGAGCCCCGCCTCCTGCGCCCGCTTGATCTCGGTATCCCAGTAAGCGCCCTTGACGAGGCGGATCGGAATGCGGCGGCTGGTGCGCTCGCCCAGGGCGCCCAGCCATTGCAGGACGGGATAGGCTCGCTTGCCATAGGCCTGGACCGCGAGGCCCAAACCATCCCAGCGCGCGAGAGCCTGGCTCGCGGCGAGCTGCTCGAAGAGCTTGAGCGATAGATCGAGCCGGAAGGCCTCCTCTGCATCGATGGTGATACCGATGTCGCGGTCGCGGGCGCGCCGGCAGAGTTCGAGTACGCGCGGCAGCAGCTCGTCCATCACCCGCGCCTCCTGCTTGGGCTCATAGCGCGGGTGCAAGGCCGAAAGCTTCACGGAGATCGAGGGGCGCTCGAACACACGCTGATCAGGCTTGAGGGGCCCCGCATGGCGGGCCACGGCATCCAGCGCGTCCATATAGGATTTGAAGTAGCGCTGAGCATCATGGCCGGTCATCGCCGCCTCGCCCAGCATATCGTAAGAGAAGCGATAGCCGACTTTCTCCTGAGGCTCGGAAAGCTCGAGCGCCTCCTCGATGGTGCGGCCGAGCACGAATTGCTTGCCCATGATGCGCATGGCCTGACGCAGCGCCTGGCGGATCACCGGCTCGCCGGATCGCGCCACCAAGCGCTTAGCGATGCCCATGAAGGCATTGTCCGTGGCGCCGCGCATATCGAGGACGCGGCCGGTCAGCATCAGCCCCCAGGTGGAGGCGTTGACGAAGAGGCTATCGGACTGGCCGAGATGCTCGCTCCATTGGCGGCCGCCGACCTTATCGGCGATGAGCTTGTCCTGGGTTGCGGCGTCGGGAATGCGCAGCAGCGCTTCGGCGAGGCACATCAGCACCACGCCCTCCTCGCTGGACAGAGAATATTCCTGCATGAAGGCGTCAACGCCGCCGCCTTGGCGACGCCCGGCGCGCACCGCATGCACCAGCTGGCGGGCCAGGGTCTCGACCTCGCGCCGCTCGGCATCATCGAGCCTCGCGATCTCTATCAGGCTGCGAACGATCTCCGTTTCGTCGCCAAGGAGGCGAGCAGATATCGCCTCACGCAGCGCCGTATCGGACGATAATGCCTGATCCGAGATCGCCATGCCTAACCCCGTGCTCATCTTAGCTGTCCTGTCCGCCATACAACTATTGGCAGGTCTCTGGCGATAGTACCATCGTTCGAGTTTGGCCTATCGACAAAGCGCGGCAATGTCGCCAAAACACCACCAAACAAGATGAGGCTGGTGATGACGGAAGTCCATGTGGTTCGCACCATTTCCGAACTGCGCGCGCATGTGCGCGACTGGCACAAGGCTGGCGAAACGGTAGCGCTGGTGCCCACTATGGGTGCCCTGCATCGCGGGCATCTGGCCTTGGTGGAAGAGGGCTTGCGGCAAGCCGATCGCGTGATGGCCTCGATCTTCGTTAACCCCAAGCAGTTCGCGGCGAATGAGGATTTCGGCGCTTATCCTCGTCAGGAGGCGGACGACATCGAAAAGCTGCGGCAGGCGGGAGCCGACCTTGCTTTCGTGCCCGGCCCCCAAGAAATGTACCGCCCGGGATTTGCCACCGGGGTCACGGTTGCCGGCCCCGCGGTGCAAGGGCTTGAAGACCGGTTTCGGCCGCATTTCTTCGGCGGGGTGGCCACGGTGGTTGCCAAACTGCTCATCCAGTCGCAATGCGATGTCGCACTGTTCGGCGAGAAAGATTACCAGCAGCTCCTGGTCGTCAAGCAGATGGCGCGGGATCTCGATATCCCCTGCCGCATCATCGGCTGCGAGACGGTCCGGGAAGCGGATGGTCTCGCCATGTCTTCGCGCAATGCTTATCTCAGCGCGGAGGAACGCCGGACGGCCTCGCTCATTCCTGCGCAATTACGGTTCGTGGCGGACGCCGTGCGCGCCGGTGAAGACGTGGCCCAAGCGATTGCGAAGGCCTCGGCGATGCTTGGCGAAGCAGGTTTTGTGGTCGATTATTTCGAGTTGCGGAATGGGAAGACGCTGGCGCCAAACGCCGATCCCGCCAACCCGCGCCGGCTGCTGGTTGCAGCACGGTTGGGTAGAACGCGCCTCATCGACAATATCGCGATCTGACGCTGATCAGCCCGCCACGGGCTTCGGGCTTACCGCTGCAAGGCTTTCGGCATCGACAGCACTTGGCCGGCGCATCGAGAACATTTCCGTCACCACCGCATAATCCATATAGCCGCAGCGAGCGATGGGCTTCATAGCGGCCGAATCCACCAGGCCATTGCGAATGAAGGCATCGTCTATGTGGACGCCGACCACCTTGCCGATCACAACCACATTGGGGGATGAGGGATCATGCGACGGGAGTTCGACGGTCTGGGTGTAAATGCATTCGAGCGCGACCGGTGTTTCGGCCACACGCGGGGGACGGACAAGACGGGATGGCGCCGGCGTCAAACCCGCGATGCGCATTTCATCGATACCGGCCGGCACCGGGGCTGAGGTCAGGTTCATCTGCTCGCGCAGATCCCAGGTCGCGAGATTGCAGACGAACTCCTTGGTCGCCTCGATGTTGGAGACGGAATGCTTATAGCCGTCGGAGGAGAACATCACGTAATGCGGATCGCTGCCCACCGCGTTGAAATAGCTGTAAGGGGCAAGGTTGACCTCGCCGGAAGGGGCAAGGCTCGAGATCCAGCCGATCGGGCGCGGCACCACCAGAGCCTTGAAGGGGTCATGCGGCAGGCCATGATTATTGGCGATGGCGTCGTAGAACAAATTCTCCTCCTCAACCGGCTATGCGCGCGCGCTCTTTCAAGGCGGCGGGCAGATACGAGACGTCTTCAATCAACAAGTCGGCATGGGCCTCCAGATGCTCCCGCCGCGAATTGCCGGACAATACGCCGACCTTGAGCGAAACACCGGCGGCTTCCGCCATATGAAGATCATGCAGGTTATCGCCGACCACGGCCACTTGCTCCGGCGCAAGGTTTGCGCCGGCACAAAAGGCTTGCACCATGTCGGGCGCCGGCTTCGCGTTTGCGACGCTGTCCCATCCGTGGACCGAGGCGAAGTGGTGCCGCACGCCTAAGCCGGTGAGGCATAGTTCCGCGGAGGCGGTTGCATCATTGGTGGCGAGGCCGAGCACATAGCCTTCCGCCGCAAGAGCCGAAAAGACGGCATCTAGCGGGCAGACCGGCACCGCATGGTCGATCGCGGCTTGCGCGAAAGTGGCATCGATCTCCGTGATGGTTGCGGCGCGCTCGGCGGGCGCCAGGCCCGGCCGCCAGAGATCACAGAGGTCAACCGAGGTTCCCGCCGCGACCACGGACCCCGAGCGATAGCTGTCGCTTTCGGGATCGTAGCCGGCGGCGATCATCAGCCGCATGGCCTCACGCTCGTCACCGTGCGCGAAGGACAGCGCGAGCGCACGCACGACGGGTCCCCAGCTCTTCTGGAAGTCGATCAAAGTGCCATCCTTGTCGAAAAGGATGCCTTTGAGGGCTGCACTGCCCGGGGTCCTCGATCCGTCTGCTGCCACCTTAGCTCCTAGTATTCGCTGACCAATTGCGCCAGATCAGGCCTTGCACGATCGCTGGGCTGCTCACTCATGCCGCCGATGAAGATGAAGCCAGCCATACGCTCATGATCGGCGAGACCAAGGTGAGAGGCAACCTCGCGATCATAGGCATACCAGCCAGTGATCCATTGAACGCCATAGCCGAGCGCGGTCGCGGCGGTCACGATGTTCATGCAGGATGCACCGCAGGAGAGATATTGCTCCCATTCCGGGATTTTCACATGGGGCGCCGCCCGGGAGACCACGCCGATCACGACCGGCGCGTCGGTGAAGATGGTGCGGGCCTTCTCGAACATCACGTCACCGGCATCGGGACGGGTTTCGCGCAGGTGCCGTTCAAGGAAGCGGCCGAAGGCTGCGCGACGCTCGCCCTTGAAGATGATGAAGCGCCAGGGCGCGAGCTTGCCGTGATCCGGCACCCGGGCGGCGGCGGTCAGGATCGTGCGCAGATCCTCGTCATTCGGACCTGCATCGGTCAGCTTGGCGATCGCCTGAGAGCGTCGGGTGAGCAAAAGGCTCATGGTGCTGCTCAGGTCGTTGGTGTGCGCCTCGGCAGGCGCTTCGGCAGAGGCTGTAGACATGGCTCTCTCGGTTTGGTTCATGATGCTCGGCAACTGGACAATCTCGCCTGCGCGTCAAGGTGCCTGCCACCCGGTGAGACAGGGTCCCGGGGAGATCAGGCGGGGTCCGCCTCCTCGATTCGCCGCATGTTCAGGCTCTGCTGGGCGGCGGCAGCACTGGCTTCCTCATCGCTCGCCACATGAACGACGGGCCTTGCGAATTTGATGCCCTTCTCCTCGAAAGCCTTTTTGATCATGGCAAAGGCGCGGCGGCGAATCACGAACTGCTCACCGGGCTTGGTGGTGAGCTTCATGCGGATCTGAATGGCATAATCGCCAAATTCCTGCACCCCCTGCATTTTCAGGGTGTCGATGATATGGGGCGCGAATTCGGGATCGGCCTTCAGCTTCTGGCCGATCTCCTTGATGATCTTGCGAACCTGCTCAAGGTCGGTGTCGTAGGTCACGCTCAGGGTGCTCTTGTCGATCACCCAGTCGCGGCTGAGATTCTCCACCGCCCCCAATTCACCGAAAGGCACTGTATAGACCGGCCCACGCTGGTGGCGCAGGCGAATCGAGCGCAGGCTGAACCCTTCCACCGTTCCCTTGTGCGAGCCGCTCTGGATGTAGTCGCCCACCCGGAAAGCATCATCGAACAGGTAAAACATGCCGGAGATGATATCCTTCACCAGGGTCTGGGCGCCAAAACCGATGGCAACACCGACCACCCCAGCGCCGGCGATCAGGGGGCCGATCTCGACGCCGAGCGAGGCCAAGGCCATCATGCCCGCGACGATCACAATGGTCGCCAGCAGGATGTTGCGCAGAATTGGCAGAAGGGTCCGCAGGCGCGCTGCGCGGGCAATTGCCTCATTATCCTCCGGCGCGGCGGAGGCGGCGGCAGCGAGCTTCAGATCGATCGCTGTCTTGGAGACATGCCAGAGCACATCTGCTGCCAAAAGGATCAGGAGAGCGTTCAGTATTCCACGCACAATCCGGTTGTGCGGTGTCTCATTGGCGGTCATGGCCACGAGATCGATATTCCATGCCCAGGCGAGCACGCCGATCGCGAGCAGAATCAGGCACGCCTGAAGGCCCCGTTCAACGGAAGCGCTCATGATGCTCGCGTGTTGTCCAGCACCGGCCTCGCGCTCGAGAAGATGAGCGGTTGATCGCCTGGTCAGCCAGAGGGCCAAAGGCAAGACGACCGCCACCAACAGCAGCCAGAACAGGCTGATGGCGCCGACAACCCAGATCACCCAAAGCAGCACCGCCCAGAGCGATAGCAGCCAGCATGTCCCGGACGCCGTTGCATCAACCTGCTGCTCCATTTCGGACAAGCGCCTGCTGCCCCAGATCATCTCCAGGGCCAGGAGGAGCTGGCCGAAGCCCAGCAGATAGGTCAGGAGATCGCGGGTGCCGGTGGGAAGCGGAAGCATCTCGAGCAATCGGATGATGAGCCATGTGAGGATACCCCAGCCCACGAAGAGCGTTATGCGCGCACGCCAGAATCGCGCGGCCGCATCCGACATCGGAATCGCCCGCAACGGTCGCGGCGGCACTGCACCAGCTCCAGACGGTGCCAACAGCGCATCAGTCACCCGCCAGGTCGCAACGAGCGCCAATGCGAGCACGAGCAGGCTCAAGGCGAGGTGCCGTGTGACGAGGGGCAGCTGGAACAGCAACATGCCGATCATCAGACCGCCGGCCAAGGCAGCGCAGGAGCCCAAAGCCAGCGCCAGTCTTCTTGCGAGGATACGGAGACGGATACCGGGGCCTTGGACAGGATCGATGCTGGTGAAACCAGCCGTGGCATGGCCGAACAACCATTGCAGGGCGCCTCCCAAAACCACGGCAAGGGCGAGAGCTGCTGCAAGCTTCGGGACGGAGATCTGCGCTCGCTCTTGCCTCAGAAACCCAGCAAGCGCGTTCAGCTCTGCGGGCAAGGTGCGTATTGCCGTTGCCAGTTCCGCCAGATGGCGGCGCGCTGCCGCTAGGCGCCCGTCAATTGCGGCAATGATCCGTCCGTCTCCGGCCCACCGACCCGATTCCGGCACAGCAGGGTCATGAATGTGTGCAGCCGCGGGCGCTCCTGCAGCGTTCGCACTCCCTCCGTTATCCGGTGCTGGCCGGCCGGCCTCGGCCTTGATCCAGGCCTGGACGCCAGGGTCAGCAAGGAGCCTAAGGAGCTGCTCGACCTGAACCGGGCGTTCCGGCTCGGACGCTGGTTGTGCAAGGGTGGGGCCACAGGAGAGCGCTGAAAAAAAGAGCCCGAGGAGCATCATCCAAAAGCTGCCCTTCCAAGCGAATCCTGCGAGATCTCGCAGCATGGGCGCCGGCCCCCCTGTAGCCCAGAAGATACAACCCTCAAGAGGCATTCTCGATCTCACAACTGCTTGGTTTTAACAGCACTCACGCCATGTGTGGTTGTAACACCACCATATCACACGCATACACGAGCAAAGTGACTTTTGAGTTGTTGTTTCGGTGGAGAGTATGAACTTTTACGTAAGATCGCGCGGTTGGGAGCCCTTGCCCCGACCTCGCCGCGGCCTCTGCGTTTGCGGCCGATCTGCCGGTCTATGGGCCGTCGGCTCCGGCGCCGATGGGCACTACCATCTCGTCGCCTCGCGCGATGCTCAGCTAATCTTCGAGGCTCCCGCCATCTAGAGCGTCCCGCTCTTCTCTTCACGCTTGACCATTCCCGCCCAGCCGACGGGGTCGTTGTGTCCCGAAAGTCACAACCTTTACGAGACACCCGCCACCCAAGATTGGCTCGCATTTAGCCGCATTCGGGCCGCCATTTCCGGTTGTAAAGCCATCTGCATCACACGTGCACGAACAAAGTGATTTGAGTTGTTGTTTCGGAGGAGAGTATGAATTTTCTGCGTAAAGCCGCCTGGGCCACCGCCCTTGCCCCGGTTCTTATCGGAGCCCCAGCCTTTGCGGCCGATCTGCCGGTCTATGAGCCACCGGCTCCGGCGCCGGTCCTCCCGGTCGCCCAGGAGTACAAGCCCTGGCAGGGTCTTTCGGTTGGCGTGATCGGCACCTACGGGCTCAACGGCAAGGAGAAGGATCTCACCCATCTGAACAGTCTGGATGGCCCGATGGTGGGCGGCATCATCGGCCTGCACAACCAGATCGGCAATTGGGTGCTGGGCGCCGAGTTCGACGGGTCGTTCGGCTCGATCAGCGATAGCCGTGGTTACAAGAAGGACAAGGACAAGGACAAGGACAAGAAGAAGGCCGGTGCCGACCTTCCCTCTTACGACAAGTGGACGCAAGACGAACTGACCAAACGTACAGAAGATTATAATAAGGGCACATATGGCTTCCGCTCCAAAGCCAAGCTGGATGAGCTCTACACGGTTCGCGCCAATCTCGGCTATGCCTTCGACAACGTACTGATCTATGGTACGGGCGGCCTCGGTATCGCGCATGCGAAGATCAATGCCGAGAACCCGGTCGACGGGCTGATCAAGGACGACGGCTACGGCTTTGCGCCAGTGTTCGGCGGCGGCGTAAACTACAAGGTGACAGACAATTTCGGCCTGGGTGTACAGTATCTGTACATGACCGGATTCGACGTGGGCATGAAGGCAAACAAGTTCAGATATAACACTGTCGGCAATAAGGTGGATCTCGAGAAGGAGACGAACCGCGTGAATGCCGAATTCGAAGGCACGCATATGATCCGCGTGATGGGCACCTATCACCTGCCGATCAACTGACAAGGTTGAGCCTGCTTCTCAAGAACTAGCGGGGGCTTCATTCGCCCCCGTTTTCTGTTTTTGCGTTAGGCTGCGCGCTTCTTTTCCCTGCGCGCCAGGTCAGGCGGCACCGCTTCCTCAGCGAGGCGCGCGATCACCTTATCGAGCGAGAGGCTCTCCTGGTCCTTGGATCCCAACCGCCGCACGTTCACGGAGCGCTCATCGCGCTCGCGCTTGCCGACAACCAGAATGACGGGGATCTTGGCCAAGGAATGCTCCCGCACCTTATAGTTGATCTTCTCATTGCGCAGATCGGTGTCGACACGGAGCCCGGCTGACGCCAGCGCATTCGCCACTTCGGTCGCGTAGTCATCGATCTCGGACACGATCGGGCAGACCATGACCTGCACCGGTGCGAGCCAAAGCGGGAAGTGGCCGGCATAATGCTCGATCAGAATACCGATGAACCGTTCGAGCGAACCGAACATCGCACGGTGCAACATGATGGGAATACGCTTTTCACCATCGGGTGCGATGTAGAAGGCGCCCAGGCGACCGGGCAGATTCAAGTCTACCTGCAGCGTGCCGCATTGCCACTCGCGCCCGATCGCATCGCGTAAGACATATTCGAGCTTGGGCCCGTAGAAGGCGCCCTCGCCCTTGTTCAGCGTCCAAGGACGGCCGGTACGTGCAAGCACGTCCTTGAGGGCTGCCTCGGCCTGATCCCAGACCTCGTCGGCACCGATCCGCTGCTCCGGACGGTCCGAGAATTTGATCGAGACATCGTCAAAGCCGAAGTCGCTATAGATGGACAGGATGAGGTCGTTGACCTCAAGACATTCCTCGGCAAGCTGATCGGGTGTCACAAAGATATGGGCGTCGTCCTGAGTGAAGGCGCGCACACGCATGAGCCCGTGCATCGCACCGGATGGCTCATATCGGTGGACCAGGCCGAATTCGGCGATCTTGAGGGGCAGATCACGATAGCTCTTCAGCCCATGCTTGAAGACCTGGATGTGACCAGGGCAATTCATCGGCTTCAGCGCGAAACTGCGTTCATCCTCGGTTTCGGTGATGAACATGTTCTCGTGATATTTCTCCCAATGGCCCGACGCTTCCCAGAGCGCGCGGTCGAGCAGCTGGGGGGTGTTCACCTCGAGATAGCCGGCATCGTCCTGACGCCTGCGCATATAGGCGATGAGGGACTGGTAGAGCGTCCATCCCTTCGCATGCCAGAAGACCACACCGGGGCCTTCCTCCTGGAAATGGAACAGGTCCATCTCGCGGCCGAGGCGGCGGTGGTCGCGCTTTTCCGCCTCCTCCAGCCGGTTCAGGTATTCCTTCAGGTCCTTCTCACTGGCCCAGGCGGTGCCATAAATGCGCTGAAGCTGGGCATTGTTGGCATCCCCGCGCCAATAGGAGCCGGCGATCTTCATCAGCTTGAAGGCATTGCCCACCTTGCCGGTGGAGGTCATGTGGGGGCCACGGCAAAGATCGAGCCATTCGCCCTGGCGATAGATCTTGATCTGCTGGTCCTCAGGGATCGCATCGACCAGCTCGACCTTGTAGCTCTCACCCTTGTCGCGGAAATAGGCCTTGGCCTGATCGCGGCTCCAAACCTCCTTGGTGAAAGGCCGGTCACGCGCGATGATCTCGCGCATCTTGGCCTCGATCGCGGCGAGATCCTCAGGATGGAACGGCTCATTGCGCGCGAAATCGTAATAAAACCCGTTCTCTATCACAGGGCCGATGGTGACCTGCGTTCCGGGATATAGTTCCTGAACGGCCTCGGCGAGCACGTGGGCTGCATCGTGACGGATGAGCTCAAGGGCCTCCGGATCGTCGCGCGTCACAATGCGGATGTCGGCATCGCTCTCGATCGGGTCGGAGAGGTCGGCCAGCGTTCCGTCAAGAAGGACCGCAACCGCCCGCTTCTCAAGGGATTTGGCGATCGATGCGGCGACTTCGGCGCCGGAGACACCTTGCGGGAATGAACGACGGCTGCCGTCGGGGAAGGAAAGATTGATCATCAGTTTTCTCCTGCTCACTCACTGCATACCAGGCAGGTAAGCGGCTGTTATCGGGGTGCCGGTCACGTCCGGACCAGCGGCGCTGGTTTTCGCCTCTGTGAGGGCGAGCGTCAAGGCGTGGATCGCGGCTTTGGGGATCGCGCCTGTGGCCTGACAACCACAGGTTATCGGAAATAGAGTCGCTCCGCCAAGACGTCGCTTACGGGTTTCAAAGATAAGGCTTTGGGGTCACTTATATTCTCGGAATAAGCTTGGCTCACTCACACACAACCATATGTTGCATTCTGGCGATCGGCTGGTACAAATCCAGCTGCATTCATGCAGTCGTGTTTCGGATAGTCAGTTTGAAAGTAGGTTCCTATGTGTTTTCCAAGGACCCGCCGATCCTTCAAATCGCTCCCGTTCGCCATGGTCCTATCCGCCGCCGCAGCCAATCAGCTGCTGGCCGCAGACCTGCCGCCGACGGAACCGAGCTACCAGCCTGTCCAGTATAGCGCCGTGCCTTCGGACCAGGACGAGCACGCCTTGCCAGGATGGCAGGGGTTTCATGTGGGTATCGTCGGCAGCAATAGCCAGTTGAGCGGCAAAAGCCAGTTCACCAACGGCACGACCCGTTCATTCGATGCAGAGGGCTACTCGCTCGGTGTGCTGGCCGGGGCTGATGCTCAGTTCGATGCCGTCGTGCTTGGCCTGGAAGCCGACACAAGCTTCGGGAATATTGCTGGCCGTTCTGGCACTTCCGGATCCGATGCGGTGGTGGGAGAAGTCGGCCAATTCTCCACCCTGCGCGGTCGGGTCGGCTTCACCCCAGCACCCAATGTGCTGTTCTATGCGACCGGTGGGCTCGCGCTTGCCGATATGGCGGTCAGAACCAGCCAATGGGGAACGGACAAGGAGTTGGTCACGGGCTTCACCTATGGCGGGGGTATCGAGGCAAAGCTCACGGACAATATCTCGCTGCGCGGCGAATATCTCTATACCCAGCTCGACCCGAAGCGGTTCGACTTCAGCGTCAAGGGCAGCCAAGGCATGCTGAGCACGAGCGACTTTCATACGTTCCGTGCCGCCCTGGTCTACCAGCTGCCTGCCCTCTGAGGCGACCGCGGGGGCAATTCACACAAGGGGTGAATGTTTACGGCGTGTTTACCGCCAGCCCGCGAGAATTGCCTCGTGTTCGAGAGGCCACTTCGAGAAGAGGCCGTCCGTGCCGTTCACCGGCCCTGGCGGCCTCTTTCGTTCAGCGAATGGTCACGAGCCGGCGACCAACTGCCGTACCGCCAGAAGCACCAACCGTGATCCGGCAATCTCTCCGGAACCGGATCAAATCCGTGTGTTCCCCAGGGATGGCAGCGAGACAGGCGCGAGATGGTCAGCCACCCGCCGCGCCAGGCGCCATGGCGGCGCAGAGCCTCAATCCCATATTCGGAGCAGCTCGGCAGATGCCGGCAGGTCCGGCCCATGATCGCGGAGAGCGTATAACGATACGTCGTGATGAGCGCGATACCGATTAGGGCGAAGAGGCGATCCATACGCTAGCCGGCCGCGCTGCTCTTGGAGGGCACTTGCGCCTTGGCCTCGATCTGATCGAGGCAATCACAGACCGCATCGAAGGTCAGCAGGGTCGAGGCATGGCGCGCCTTGAAGTCACGCACGGGTTCGAGTGCGGCCAGATCTGCCCAGCGCCCGGTCGGGGGCGGGCCACCATTCTTGAGCATCGCATACATTGTGTCGCGAAGGGCGCGGAGCTCGCTCGCGGTTGAGCCAATCACGTTGCGCGCCATGATGGATGATGAGGCCTGCCCAAGCGCGCAGGCCTTCACTTCGTGGCCGAAGGCGGTCACCACCCCGTTCTCCATCTCGAGATCCACGGTCACCTTGGATCCGCAGAGGCGCGAATGAGCAACCGCAGTCGCATCGGGCGCGGCGAGCCTTACGGTCAAGGGAATGTCCGCCGCGAAACCCAGGATCTTGCGGTTGTAAATGTCATTCAGCATCTCGTTCCCTCGATTGGGCTCCTTGCGGACGGGTTCTCGCCCGCGACCATCGATCGGTGCCGTGCCGGCTTGCGACACCGACCCGCCAATTCTATATGGTGTAGGGAAATCGGCAACGAAGCCCCGACACCTGCGACAGGACAGCGGGCGAGCACAAGCGCGGGGTTCAGGAGTTCATATGGATGCGATCGTGAGCCTTCTCGCGCGCCACAGGGACGATGTCGCGGTGGATGCCTCGGGGCGACCCACGCAGGAGGAAGCGGAAGCGGCGGTGCGCACGCTGATCCGATGGGCGGGCGATGATCCGAACCGGGACGGGCTTGCGGATACCCCGCAGCGGGTGGTGCGGGCCTATCGGGAATTCTTCAAAGGCTATGGGCAGGATCCGGTCGAAATCCTGTCGCGCACCTTCGAGGAGACCGCCGGCTATGACGATATCGTGCTGATCCGCGACATCGAAGTGGCCTCACATTGCGAGCATCACATGGTGCCGTTCGTGGGCAAGGCCCATGTCGCCTATTTCCCCACGGGGCGCATCGTGGGGCTGTCGAAGATCGCGCGGGTCGTCGAGGTGTTCGCACGCCGGCTGCAGACCCAGGAGACGATGACGGCGCAGATTGCCGATGCGATCGAAACGGCGCTCAAGCCGCGCGGGGTTGCGGTGATGATCGATGCCGTCCATCAATGCATGTCTCTGCGCGGAGTGCAGAAGCCCAACGTCTCGACCATCACCACCCAATTCACAGGTGAATTCAAGGCGGATCACCATTTGCAGGCCCGCTTCTTCGAATTGATCCGTCACGCCCGTTGACCCAGCTTCCGGTTCGGTACAGAACGCACGCCATGAACGATACAGTTTTCTCGAAGCGCCTCAGCATCGAACAAGTCGAGGAAGGCCAGGACCTCGCGCCGAAGTTCGATCAGGATGGATTGCTCGTCGCCGTGACCACTGATGCTGCCAGCGGCGATGTGCTGATGGTTGGATATATGAATGCGGAGGCGCTGCGGCGCACCATAGAGACGGGCGAGGCTCATTACTGGAGCCGCTCGCGCAAGGTTCTCTGGCACAAGGGCGCAAGCAGCGGACTCGTGCAGAAGGTCGTCGACCTCAGGATCGACGATGATCAGGATGCTGTATGGCTGAAGGTGCAGGTGGCAGGATCTGGCGCCAGCTGCCATGTGGGCTACAAGTCCTGCTTCTATCGCTCCGTGCCCCTAGGCCAATCGGTTTCTCCGGAGATCCGCCTGGAATTCCGCGAAAGTCAAAAGACATTCGATCCTCTCGAAGTGTACGGGGACGTTCCAAACCCCACTCAGCTTTAGGTAGACAGCCGCAGACAGGCTTACCTGCGACAATCGATCCCAGGGCTGAGTGGAATGCCGGATTGCGGCCAGATATCGGAGCTGGCCGCACGTGCCGTCACACAGCCTTAATCTATCCGAAAGGATAGCCATGGACGATTGCAGAGCTAGACCCACCACAGTACGCGAAGCCATACACCTCCTCCGTGGCGGAGTAGACGAGCGGGCAGACCATTGAGGTTCTGGAGACATTTCGAAGGGCCAGCGAATGGCTCCGGCGAGGCGGTGACGCCGATTGCCGAGCGGCAGCGTCCCCGGGTGGGGCTCGCACTCGGTGCCGGTGCTGCACGCGGCTGGGCCCATATCGGCGTGATCCATCGATTGCTCGAGGCGGATATCGAGTTCGACGTGATTGCCGGAACCTCGATCGGGGCGCTGGTCGGAGGTCTGTTCGCGGCGGGCAAGCTCGATGCGCTCGAAGATTTCGCTCGGAAACTGACGAGGCGTCGCATCTTTTCGCTGCTCGACTTCTCTTGGCGCGGCGGTGGCCTCATTGCCGGCGACAGGCTGCAGCGCATGCTCAATGAGCAACTGGGCGATACGTTGATCGAGGAGCTCGACCGCCCCTTCATTTGCATCGGCACGGAGCTGTTAACCGGCCACGAGATCTGGCTGCAGAAGGGGCACCTGGCCGATGCCATCCGGGCGTCCTACGCCTTGCCCGGCGTGTTCAAGCCGATCTATTTCGCGCATCAATGGCTGATCGATGGGGCCGTGGTCAACCCGATCCCGGTTTCTGCCTGCCGGGCACGCGGGGCGCGGCTGGTGATCGCCGTCAATGTCAATGCGGAGGCCTTTGGCGGGACGGTGGTGCAGCAGCCAGATATCGTTCATGCGGTCGAGCAGGTGGGCGACACGTCTCAGCAGGATGTCAGACCACCGAAGCCCATCGATCCGCGGCGAGAATATTCGACCCCACCGGGCATCAGCGCAGTGCTGGTGGCTGCGTTCAATATCGCCCAGGACAGGCTCGCGCGTTCACGGCTTGCGGGCGACCCGCCGGACGTGCTGATTTCGCCGCGCACGGGGGATGTCGGCCTGTTTGACTTCGAGAAGGCCGATATTGCCATCGAAGCAGGGCGTGAGGCAGCAGAACGGGCGCTGCCGGAGATCCAATGGGCGCTCGACCGTCTGGCACAGGTCGATTCGGCCTGAGAACGAACGTCACCCGCGCGGGACGCCCCTGCCCCGATGCGACTGTCAGGACGCGATGTAGCGCTTCATCTCGGCCGCCTCGAGTTCGGCCTCTGCGATCCGCATCTTGACGACGTCGCCGATCGACACGATGCCCGACAGCCCGTTCTCCGTCACCACCGGCAGGTGCCGCACGCGATGCTCGGTCATCGCTTCCATCAGCTGCGCCACCGTGTCCTCCGGTGTGCAGGTGATGACGTCGCGCACCATGATTGCTGAGAGGGATGCGGAGAGCACAGCATCGCCGTGATCGGCCAGTGCACGGACGATATCCCGTTCCGAGACGATGCCGGCGATACGGCCACCATCATCCACCACGATCAGGGCGCCGATGCGATGCGCGGCGAGACGTTTGGCTGCGGCGTGCACCGTGTCTGTCACCGCCGCGGTGATCACCTCGTGTCCTTTCTGCTTGAGGATCGTCGCCACTGTCATACTGTCCTCCGCAAGACTGTAAGGCCTGACAGCCTACCACAGATCGCAAGGCAGAGCAGCAACGAGTTCTGCGCGAAAGCTCACGCGACGTTAAAGGACGAACCGACGTGTCCAGCGGTCAATCGGGCCAAAAGCAAGAAGACCTGCGAGAAATCCGCCGATATGGGCCTGCCAGGCAACCGTCGCATCATCACCGGCGCCGAAACTCAGCAGTCCGAAAATCACGTTGATGGCGAGCCAGACCAGAATGAAGGTCAGGGGACCGCGACTGGTGAAGGTCTCCCGGACGGTGAGTGGCCTGACATAGCGCTGATCGCGGCGCGTGGCTGCAAGAAGGCCGCCAGGATTGGAGAACATCAGACGGAGGGCTGCGCCCATCTGGCCCGAAATTCCGCCGGAGGCGCCGATCACGGGCGCGAACTCTCCCCAATAGATGAGAAGGTGAAGGGCTGCACCAGCGATTCCAGAAATTGCCGTGAGAAGGAGAAATCCAGCAGGACCCAAGCGGCGGGCGATGAGGGTTCCGAAGGCCAGCATCCAGAAGCTGTTCACCAGCACGTGGGCCCAGCCGCCGTGCAGAAACATGTGGGAGACGAATGTCCAGATATCCGCGCCCGCGCCACCCGGCAGTTCCCCGGCAGGATAAAGATAGCGCGCCGGAATGAAGGCGAAGGTGAGGATCACCCAGAGATCGTCATCGTAGGACAGCACGGAGCGAATGAGATGGATGACGATGAACAGCGCAATAAGGCCGAGCACAACCGGCGGCGCATTGAGCATCGGCTCTGAGGATGATGGAGAACGGCTCATGCGGCGCGCCATCCTGGCCGGGTCGCGCTGTGCGAGGCGTGGTGTCGTCTCATCTGTGCCTTCCGTCGAATCGGGATTTGCAGGGGAAGGTGATCGGCTGGTCCGCACTGTTGTTTCGCATTTTACGGGTGAATGCCACCAGCCTTTTCACGGAATGCTCGCGAAGGCATGAGATGCGCCGTCGCACCCTCCTCTGTGCGATTGTGAGACAGCCCGAGCTGGCACGACAGATGCAAGATCATCGCGCGAGGGTCTTGAAACCTTTTGTTGTGACCAGTACCGGAGCGCGTTGATAATGCCGACCTTTGGTGAGCAAACCGATCTGCTGCACCCCGATAGCGCGCGCCTGTTGGAGCTCTGGACCGGCTGGCGCGGCGATCGGCCTGCTCCCAAGCGCAGCGATGCGAAGATGCGCGAGCTATGTCCGCTATTGCCCTGCATCATGCTGCTCGAGCGCAGCCCCGTGCGACCGCTGTTCACGTTCAGACTGGCCGGCACGGCGCTGCGGCGCTTCACGGGGCGTGAGCTTACCGGCACCGATTTCTCGCAGATCTGGGATCCAGCCGACCGGGAACGGATCAATCACGCGCTCAGCGAGACCCTGTCGGCCTATGATCCTCACGCTTTTTTAGCCAAAGGAGTCAGTGCCTCGGGGCGGACGGCGTCTTTTGAGTGCGTTTTCCTGCCCATGCTTGTGGATGGACGGCAAACCGTGCAGGTGCTGGGCGCGCTGTTCCCTCTTAACGAACCGCACTGGTTTAGTGAACATCCGATAACAAATTTCCGGACAGGATCAGACGAAACCCGCGATATAGGCGCGCTTGATCGTATCAACCAGTTGGTTTCCGGAGCGTAAACCAGTTAAACGGTGAATCAGTCATTAGGTTATTGAATCATGTAAGTGGCTATGTAGTTTAGCTACATTAGCCTTCTGTCAAACATCAAATCCAGATATTCTTCGCATTACCTTTGTTTAAAACGTTGGCGCGCCAGGATGCTCTCAACAAAGAAGAGAGATGGGCGTCAAAGTATGAAGCGATTGGTGGCAACAATTGCAGTGATGGGAAGCCTGGTGACCGCTGCGCAAGCGCAGTCAGCCAGCTTTCACGAGGATAGCGGTGGCTATCGCCTGGCGGTGAACGCCGCCTATGCCAAGGTCCACGAGCAGGCTCTGCCGCCCATCGGCTTCGTTGATTTCTGCAAGCGATTTCCCCAGTCCTGCGCGCGCCAACGTTCCACGCCGGCACGGGTCGCGCTCACGCCCGAGCGGCTCAAGGAGCTGGTCTCGGTGAATGACCACGTGAACAAGATGGTGAAGCCGGCCACGGACAATGAACTCTACCAAGTGGACGAGTATTGGACCATTCCCGGCGAAAAAGGTGATTGCGAAGACTACGCCCTGCTCAAGCAATATTATCTTGAGCAGCTGGGATGGCCACGTTCCACTTTACTTCTGACCGTGGTGATCGACGAGCGCGGGGACGGGCACGCGGTGCTGATGGTGAAGACCACCGGGGGCGACCTGGTGCTCGATAACCAGAACCCGACCGTGCTCGACTGGTCGGAAACGCCCTATCAGTATGTCAAGCGTCAGTCCTCTTACGATCCGAAGATGTGGGAGGCACTCGACGAGCCGACGCGGCCCGGTCCGGCGGCCGTGGCAGCCCGGTGATGCCGAAGCACGGGCAGCTTACCGCATCGGCTTCAGCCGCTTCTCAAGCATCACCAGGTGATCATCGAAGCCCTCGCGGCGATAGAGATCGTGGGCATTGGTGTTGCTGGCGAGGACCCCGATCCTGAGCCAGGCGGCACCGCGCCTCCGGGCATAATACTGCGCCTGATCGATCAGCATTCGACCTATACCCCGCCCGCGATAATCGCTTGCCACGATAAGATCATCAATCATGGCGTAGGAGAGCTGGCTGCGGTCGCGCGCCTCGTCCACCACACGGGCACGCACGCAGACATAGCCGACCACGAGGCCACTGCTGTCGGCGACGAAAATGCGGCCATCGGCTTCCGCGCATTCAGCAAGAAGCTCGTCCACGTACCAGCGTCCAAGCTGGCGCGAAGGCTTCATCCGGAGATAGAGACGCGCCTCGAAGCGGCGAAGCTCATCGGCAAGGGCGATCACCGCGGGAGTATCACGATCATGAAAGTCGCGGATAAGCACCGCTTCCCGCAGATCCACAGCCGCGCCTCGCAAATCAGCCTTCGACATATTCCTTGTAGAGCGCTCCCGCCGGCTTGGAGTCTTCGGGGCCAAGGCTCGGATTGTGGCGGTAGACGGTCGAGCAGTATGAGCAGATGATCTCGCTGTCGTCGCCCATATCCATATAGATATGCGGGTGGTCGAACGGCGCGGATGCACCGGTGCATTCGAACTCCTTCACACCGATCTCGATGACTTCGACACCCATATCGTTGTGAAACTTCGGAATGATCGCGTGCGCCATTGTAGGTCCATCGGCCGGGGGATCACATTCTTCGCGAAAGATCGCAAGGAGGTCGTGATCGCTTGTGGTTGGAGCGGCGCGCCGTCAAGACCATAAAGCCCTCGGGCTGAGGCCGCTCCGGATTGCTCTTTGCGGCGAATAGCATATCCTGGCGCCCCCGCAAAGCACGTGCCGAAGAAATGTCTTCAGGAGCCAATATTGCCGCAGTTTTCCTCGCAGGGCGTGAGTATCCATTACGAAGTCGATGGCGATGGCCCTCCGATCCTCTTGATCCATGGCTTTGCCTCGAATGCGCAAGCGAACTGGATCGACACGGGCTGGGTGACAGCCCTCACCCAAGCCGGCTATCAGGTGATCGTGTTCGATCATCGGGGTCATGGTCAGAGTGAAAAGCTCTATCACTCCGAACTCTATACCACCTCGGCCATGGCCGAGGACGCGGTTGGCCTGCTCGATCACCTCTGCATGCGCCAGGCTGACGTGATGGGCTATTCAATGGGGGCCCGGGTGGCCGCGCGACTCGCGATCGATCACCCTGAGCGCGTGGGGCGCCTCATTCTGGCGGGGCTTGCCGAGAACATGATCAATGGCGTCGGAGGCGCGGAGGATATCGCCAAGGCGCTGGAGGCCGACAGCCTCGATGACGTTCAGGACCGTGACGCGCGGCCGTTCCGGATTTTTGCCGATGCGACCAAGAGCGATCGGAAGGCGCTCGCCGCCTGCATTCGCACCTCGCGCCAGAAGATCGCGGCCGAGGAGCTCAGGCGGATTACCGCGCCGACGCTGATCGCCGTCGGATCGAAAGATCACATCGCCGGTCGGCCCGAGCCATTGCAAGCCGTCATTCCCGGTTCAGAGGTCCTGATCGTGCCAGATCGCGACCATATGCGGACGGTGGGAGACCGGCGCTACAAGGCGGGGGTGATCGCGTTCCTGAGTCAGGCGAGCGCCACTCCATAAAAAAACCAGGCCGCGCTTCCACGCGACCTGGTTTTCGGCGCTAAGCCTTACCAGGCGTCAGTCGCTGGTGCCAGTTGCCGCCCCGGTGCCGCCTGTTCCGGTGCCGGTGCCGGTCATAGGCGTGTTGCCGGTGGTCGTCGCATTATTGTTGTCCGACTGCATTTCGGCAACAGTGCGGAACTCAGGCGCCTGCTCGAGCTCCTCGCGGCTGGCATTCACGATCAGCTTGGCGGTGTTGTCGCCCTGATCCTGCATCTGGACCTTGTCCATCTGGATCGCCACGTCCTTCTGGCCAATGCCAAGGAAGCCGCCTACGCCGACCACGACGCCCTGAATGCGGCCATCGGTGCCGATGATCACGTCGGCCACATCGCCGATGTCCTCGTTTCCAGCGGAATAGACCGTGGTGCCGATCAGGTCGGTGCCGAGATAGGTTCCTTCCTGCTGCATGGTGATCTGACCATCCACAGGCTTACCTTCGCTGTTATCGGCCGTTTGCCCAGTGGAGCCCGGTGTCGAAGGTGCCTGAGCCGTCGAGCCACTGTCGGATGTGCTTGGCGTTTGCGCATTCGGGGTGGTCGTGGCTGGTGGCGTGGGCTGCGCAGACTGATCCTGTGCCGGCTGATTTTGTGCCGGCGGCGTGGGAGTGGTCTGTGCCTGAACCGCGGCCAGCGGGGCAAGACCCAAGCCCGCCGCAATCGCAATGACGCTTACTGTCTTCTTCAGCATGTCTGCCTCCTGACCTTCCAATGATGCTGCTCGGTCGAAGCTTTCGAGAGCCTCGGTCGAAGCAGATCCTCCAGTTCGGGCAGAGCTCAGCCACTTAAAGGCCATGTCGCAGCCGCTCCGGCTGCCGAACCAGACGAAATCCAGCTTCTGTGCCAAGTTAACGCTGAGGCCAGGGTCGGGTTCCACAACTGACGGCGATCAACCATAACCAATTGAGAAGGCAGAAAATAAACCCGTTGCTTAGCTGCCGCGGAAAATTGGACGCCTTTTTTCCATAAATGCTTGGCGACCTTCCCGATAATCGTCACTTGCAAAACAGCGGGCGATCGCTGCGCGGGCGTTATCGTCCAATCCAAAAGAACCAAGGACCGCATCGATGGTGGCGTTCGCCGCCGCGATGGTCAACGGCGCGTTATCGGAAATCGCGTCAGTGAGCTCCCCAACCCGGGCAAGCAGCTCGGTGCGTGGCGCCACCAGGTCCACCAGTCCCATGGCCAGCGCCTCGTCAGAAGAAAAGCGACGTGCGGTGTGAAGGATGAGCTTAGCGCGCGAGGGGCCGACAGCCCGCACCAGAAGCGCCATCGCCTCAGGCGGATAGGCAAGGCCCAGCCGGGCTGCCGGAATGGCGAAGGTCGAGCCCTCGGCCGCGATCCGGATGTCGCAGGCCAGCGCAATGGCCATACCCCCGCCGATGCAGAAACCGTGAATCATGGCGATCACCGATTTCGGACTTTCGGCTATGGCCCGGTAGGCAGCGCTGTTGCGCTCCTCATAAAGGGCAGCGCTTTCCGCGCTGTTGCGCTCACCCTCGAACTCGCTGATGTCGGCACCGGCGATGAAGGCCTGATCCCCCGCGCCCGCCAGCACGACCGCCCGGATGGCGGGGTCCTCATCAAACGCCCGCATCAATGCCGGTATCGCCTCCCACATCTCGAGGCTGACGGCATTGCGCCGCTCCGGGCGGTTGAAGATCAGATAGCCAACGCTTCCCGCGCGGCGTGCCGCAAGATGGGGCGTCGGGGACGGAAGCGCCTCTCCGAGCGCTAAAAGATCACTGTGCATAATGGCAACCTCGTCGGGACGAACACCCATCGCGCTACCAGAGCCATCCACATGCTGCAAGCCGCATCGGCTTGTGCATGGGCATCGGAACGGTTATCTCGTTCAAATAGGCAGCGGGAGGAGACATGTTCCCCCGAGGCGGAAGGAGAAGGCCATGGCACGCTTCACTGCATCCACTGCGAAGCTTCAGCAGGTTGACCCCGTCTGGAGGCGTATCCGGGAGGAAGCAGAAGCTGCGGCCGTGGCTGAACCTGCACTCGGCGGTTTCATCTTCTCCACGGTGCTCTCGCATGATCGGTTCGAGGATGCACTCTCGCAACGGCTGGGCCAAAAGCTTGGCCATGCGGATGTGGGCAGCGATCTCGTGATCAGGGCGTTCGAGGATGCACTCGATGCCTATCCGGCGATCGGCGAGGCTGCACGCGCCGATATCGTCGCCGTCTTCGAACGTGATCCCGCTTGCAGCCGCTATATCGAGCCGCTGCTCTATTTCAAAGGCTATCACGCGATCCAGACCTATCGCATGTCGCATGCGTTGTGGCTGATGGGACGAAAGGATTTCGCGCTCTGGCTGCAGAGCCGGTCGTCGCAGATCTTCTCGGTGGACATCCATCCGGCAGCGCGCATCGGTCGGGGCATCATGATCGACCATGCGCATTCAATCGTCATCGGCGAGACAGCGGTGGTCGATGACGACGTCTCCATGCTGCATGACGTGACGCTTGGCGGCACGGGAAAGGATGTGGGCGACCGCCATCCGAAGGTCCGGCGCGGCGTGCTGATCGGGGCAGGCGCGCGCATCCTCGGCAATATCGAGATCGGTCACTGCTCGCGAGTCGCCGCGGGCAGCGTCGTGCTTCACGACGTTCCGCCCAATCGCACGGTGGCCGGCGTTCCCGCGCGGATCGTCGGCTATGCAGGATGTGAGGAGCCGTCGCGGCGGATGGATCATCTGCTGCGTGAGGAAACCGAAAGCAGCAAAGCGGATTGATGAGATGCGCCGCCGGATTGATTGTGGCGGCTGACATTCCAACCCGCAAAGGCACCTCATGCCTTGCAATCGTCGGCCTTCATTGGACCGCTTCGAGGTGGAGGTGGCGCTTCGCCACATAACAGTTTGGACTAAGGAGAAGACAGTGAAGGCAGACGAAATAAAAAAGCTCGAGCAATATTTCCGCGAGAAGTTTCAGCGGCCAAACATCGTGGTGCGTCGCCGGCCCCAGAAGACCGACTCTGCCGAGGTCTATATGGGCGATGAATTCATCGGTGTGCTGTTCCGTGACGAGGAGGACGGCGAGCTTTCGTATAATTTCCAGATGGCCATTCTGGACATCGACCTGCCGGAGTAAGCGGTTATAGGCTTTGGATCATTTCGCCGCCCTATGGGTGAAATGATCCATTACGCGAACCACCTGGGCGCAGGCTGGCAAGAAGCTGCTTCACGGTGCCTTCGAGCTTCTGCCAATCGGTGAGATGCCGCTCATGAAAGCGATAGACCGCCATCACCTTGTCCGTTACGGGCAATCGTCGCTCGCAAAGCGGCGGGATAATAGTCCCCCTTTCGATTGAACAGTAGAACAGCACGGGGTCGCCTGCCCCCTCCAGCTGCGCAACATAGAGCACCATGCCGCTATAAGGCGTTCCCAGCTTGAACTTATGGCGGGCTAGGCCATTGCCGATGGCATCACCAGGGCCGTCGAGATAGACAGGATAGATCCGTAACAGCTTGTCTGCAGTGCTCGTGGTCTCGGTCCGCTCCGCCAGGTCGATGGCCAAGATCTTATCCAGTTCCCCCGCGTCGGCATCGGAGACGACAGAGCCGGGCTCATATGGCCAGGGAACCCGGAGGCTTATTCGCCTGATTGGACCGAAGATCCGCTTGTCCACATCCAGGATGTAGGGCCGCGGAATAGTGAAGGTCGCATCCTCCAGGGTGACCGTACGTATGCGCGACAGATCCTTCGATGAAGCGCCGCCCAGTATCATCTCGGGATGAGGGCCGAAATAGAGCGCGAACACAGTCCCCATAAACAAAGCAAAAATGCCAAGCAGCACCAGCAAGGGTCCCGTCACGCTCTGCCGATGTGATTCAGCGAGAACAGGTGGTATGGCCAGTGAGCGGCCGTGTGAGGAGTGATGCCTGAAAGCCCGCTCGCTCATTGCGCAAGAACTCCCCGCGGGGCGCCCGATCCCAGAGAGGACGACAGCAACGTCTCACGCGAACCGGTGTCGGCTTCGCTCGAAAATGCTCTAGACCTTGAGAGCACACAAGCAGCCGTTCGGACGGCAGCACAGTGCAAACGGATGTCCACATGAATCCAAGCCTGTTCGCGCGATTCCGTCGATCGATGCTTTGGCGCGGCAGACCACTGGCGCATTGGCGATCATCCTCCTATTAGAATGGCTGCGCCTCAAAAACCAGGAAAGGCAAGTCATGACGATCTACCGTCTCGACAATATCGGGCCGCAACTTCCACCCGCCGGAGATTACTGGGTCGCCGACAGCGCCGCCGTGATCGGCGATGTCCGCATTGCGCGGAATGTCAGCGTCTGGTTTGGCGCGGTGATACGCGGGGATAACGATCCTATACACATTGGGGAGAATACAAACATTCAGGACAATGCCGTCCTGCACTCAGATGAGGGCGTACCGCTCACCATTGGCCGCAACGTCACCGTTGGCCATAAGGCCATTCTGCATGGCTGCACCATCGGCGACAATAGCCTGATCGGTATGAACGCTACGATTCTCAATGGAGCGAAGATCGGCTGCAACTGTCTGATCGGGGCAGGCGCGCTCATTCCTGAGGGAAAGGTCATTCCCGACAATTCGCTGGTGCTGGGTATGCCAGGGAAGGTCGTGCGCGAGCTTGGCGAAGAGGAGTGCCAGGGTCTCGTCCAATCGGCAGAACATTACGTGGCCAACTGGCGCCGATTCGCCAAAGGGCTTGCCCCTCTCTGATTTCCAGAACTTGCCTGCGATCTCAGATCAGCCCTAGCCTGAGCAGCTCCTGCCGCATCGCTTCGGGCACGTTCTCGGCTGACGTGCCGCCCAGATCAGGAGGGGCATCCTCGGCCTTCAGATAGCGCCAGCCCTGAAAGGCGCGGCGCGGCGTCGGACGCACCGGTGCAAGCTCGCTGCCAAGCACGATGCGGCATCGCTCGATCCCGTCGCCCCCGATCACGGTTTTCAGGTCGAGAACAGGCTGGCGCACCTGGATATGGCCGCGAATGACCCAGTAGAGCGAGCCGCCCGCCAATAGCTCGTCGCGCCGCTTGGGAAACATGCGCGTGGTGTGCCCCACGTCCTCGCCACGACGCAGGCGTTCGGCCTGCCATTGGGCAAGATCGTCGATGCTGTCACAACCAACGCAGAGCTTGATGAGATGAAGCGCCATGCCCCATCAATTGACCACGTCGCCCATCTTGCGCAACGCGACCATTAGCTCCGCGTCACGACCATAGACGTCCTTGCGGAAGTTCACCGAGGCATCCTTATTGGCCCAAGCAGTCAGATAGGTGATGTAGACCGGAACCGGCGCCTTCAGCCTGGCGATGCCGTTCTTCTTGACCTGGAGCTGTTCGGCAATGCGGGCGGGGGTCCAAGACGGATCGTCATGACCCAGTATCACCTGTGCCAGCTTCTCCGGGTCTTCCACACGCATGCATCCGTGGCTGAAAAAGCGGTTGTCACGCGCAAACAAGGTCTTGGCCGGTGTGTCGTGGATGTAGACGTTATAGGGGTTGGGGAACATGAATTTGAGGCGCCCGAGGGCGTTTTTCTGTCCGGGCTTCTGGCGCAGGGTTACGGGAAAACGTCCCGGCCCGTAGCTTCCCCACGGCACGCTCGCCGCGTCAACAACCTGGCCCGCGCGGATCACCTCTATATCCTGGGCGGCCAAGGCATAGGGATTGGCCTTGAGCTTGGGCAGATATTCATTGACCGCGATGCTGGTGGGCACGTTCCAATAGGGATTGAACACGACATAGGTCATGTTCTGGGTGAAGACGGGCGTGCGCGAGTACGGCTTGCCGACCACGAGACGCGCATCGTGGATGGTCTTGTTGCCATCGACCACCTTCAAATACTGGTCGGCCAGATTCACAAAAACATAGAACTTGCCGGTCTCGTCCGGCATCCAGCGGCGACGCTCCATGTTCAGCACGAGCTGCTGGATACGCTCCTCGACGGGCACGTTCATTGCGTCGAGGGTGCCTGGCCCAATGACGCCGTCCGCATTCAGTCCGTGCCGTTCCTGAAACAGCTTGACGGCATCGACCAGCGCACCGTCGTAGAGCTCGCCCATGTCCGGTGCGGAGATGGATAGATCCGCGGTGGCGATCAAGAGCTGGCGAAGGCCGGGAACCCGGGGATCGGTGATACCGGGCTTAAGCGTGGGGCCGGCGGCAATCTTTGGCCAACCGCCGCGATGGGCGATATCGCGGTAAAGCGCCAGCGCCTCCTTGAGGCGCGCGTAGTTCGCCGATTGCGGGGCGAGACTGTCGACATAGGGGCCGATGTCTTCGGCCTGCTCTGCGCCATCGAGCAAGCTCAAAGCGCCCGGGCCGATCGGCTTGATGTGGGTGTCCTTGCCGATCTGGTCTGGCACCACCCGGCCTACGGTGAGATCATTGCCATAATCGATGAAAGCACGCGATAGCAGAAGATCAAGCGCCGCTAGCCCCTTAGGGTCCTTCGCGTCCATGCGCGCTGAAATCTCACCGATCCTGTAGTTGCGCGGATCAAGGCCGTCTTCCTCAGCGGCACGGAGGATATCGAGGAAATCCCGCGCCTTGGCCTTGGGGCCAGAGTCGCGCACCCAGAGCGGCTTGAAATCGCGCTCCTGATAATAGGTGAAAACGTCGAAAAGCCGCTTGTCGCCATCGTCTATGCCGACACTAACGGCACCCGACTTGATGACCTGAGCTATCTCCTGCCCTACCCGCGAATTTTCGGGCTCGGCCGTTGCAGGCGTCTCGAAGGCGACGAGCAGAAGCGCAAACCAGAGATGCGGCAATAAAGCGAGACAACGCCGCGCACCGACCATCTTCCCCTCCCCGACGGCGCCGAAGGACCATTTTCCTTATGTCCGGACTTTACAATCCATTTGAGCAACAGTCATGAGCAATCTGGCCATAATAGCACTCGGGGCGCGCCGCTAAGGCCGCCCCGAGTTCATTCGTCTCTGTCCGGTCCGGCGCCTATTCGGCCGCTGCGGTCTGCGGCGCGGATTTTGGCCTGACCGCATCCATGTAAGCGTCCATCAGGGTGCGGCTGGTTTCGCCGACCGTGAAGTTATACTGGCCAATTTCGGAGACGGGGGTCACCTCGGCTGCGGTGCCGACAATGAAGCACTCGCTGAAGCTTTCCATTTCGTCCGGGAAGATGGCGCGCTCGTTCACCTTGATGCCGCGCGCCTCGGCCAGGCCGATGACCGTGCGGCGGGTGATGCCATCCAGGAAGCAGTCCGGGATGGGCGTGTGCAACTCGCCGTCACGGACGAAGAAGATGTTCGCGCCGGTTGCTTCCGCCACACGCCCGCGCCAGTCCAGCATCAGGGCATCGGCATAGCCCTTCCGCTCGGCCGCATGCTTGGACAGGGTGCAGATCATGTAGAGGCCGGCCGCCTTGCTCTTGCAGGGCGCGGTCCGCGGATCCGGACGCCTCCAATCCGAGATGTCGAGCCGGATGCCCTTCAGCCGCTGGGCCGGGTCGAAATAGGATGGCCATTCCCAGCAGGCGATTGCCACCTGGATGCGCGAAGACTGTGCGGAAACACCCATCATCTCAGGGCCACGCCAGGCCAGAGGACGAACATAGCCGTCCACGATCTTCTGAGCAGCAACCACCTGGCGGCAGGCCTCGTTAATCTGATCCGTGGTATAGGGGATTTCGAAATCCAGAATACGCGCAGATTCGAACAACCGGTCCGTATGCTCGGCGAGCTTGAAGATCTCGCCGCCATAGACGCGCTCGCCCTCGAACACGCAGCTCGCATAATGCAAACCGTGATTCAATACGTGAAGCTTGGCCTCCGCCCAGGGTACCAGCGCACCATTGAACCAGATAAAGCCTTCACGCTGGTCGAATGGCAGAACGCTCATCGCCAAACTCCTTCCCATCAATCCGGCTCAGTCCGAGGCTGACTTGCCATCAATCCCCATCCCTCGCGACGACCCGATGCTCTCCAGCAGAGCCAAGGCAGCCGCAATCCTCGGGGGGCCAGGACCCAGGTAACGAAACGTCGTTTCGAGCCTGGGAAAAGCGACTAAGATTTCACAAAACGGACGTCACGAGTAACAATCCGTGCAAAATATGTCAATATAGCTTACATATCTCGGTCAGCGCCCATCGACCAATGGAGGCTACCATAGTTCACGTCGACAGCGATATAGACCGCATCGCCCGGGGGTCGGAGCAAGACGAACATCTCGTCAAGCTGGTGGAGCTCCTGTTCTTTGCCTATCGCGACTTCGTCTCCGACCCGGACGAGATCCTAAGCGATTTCGGTTTTGGCCGAGCCCATCACCGGATCCTGCATTTCGTCGGGCGCAATCCCGGTATTAGAGTGGCGGAACTGCTCGATATCCTGAGGATCACCAAGCAGAGCCTCGGGCGGGTGCTGCGCGAGCTGATCGAGAAGGGCTATGTCTATCAGGAGGAGGGCCGGGAAGATCGACGGCAGCGCCTGCTTTATCTTACTGAACAGGGCAACAGGCTCAGGCTTGACCTATTGGCGCCACAGATCGAGCGTATCAAGCGCGCGATCTCGGCAGTTGACGATGGCGGCCAGGGTGGCGAAAAGTTGCTCTTCCATATGATCGATCCGGAAGACCGCGACCATGTGGCGCGCCTGATACGACCGGATCGATAGGCTGCAGCGCGGCCAAGACTGAGCCTCAGGCTGTATCGGTTGCTCACGGATGCTCAATGGGCATGACATTGCGAGACGAAGCTTCCCATATTCTGGTCGTCGATGATGACCGCCGCATACGCGAGTTGCTCAAATCCTATCTGACCACCAACGGTTTCCGGGTGACGGCTGCAGGCAGCGCCGAAGAGGCACGGGCAGCCATGCAGTCCCTAACCTTCGACCTGCTGATCCTGGACGTGATGATGCCGGGTGAGACGGGGATCGACTTTACCCGCACGCTGCGGGCGAGCTCGGATGTGCCCATTCTCTTTCTCTCGGCACTGTCCGAGAGCAGCGATCGCATCGAAGGCCTGGCGAGCGGGGGTGATGACTACCTGCCGAAGCCGTTCGAGCCACGCGAGCTCCTGCTGAGGATGCGCAACATTCTACGCAGGAAGACTCCCGTTGTCACACAGCGGTCGGACATTACAATGGGTTCCTGCACATTCAATTTGCAGCGGGGCGAGTTCAAGCGCGACGGACAGACCGTCAAACTCACGACACGGGAGCGTGAGCTTCTGTCCATGTTCGCAGAACGGCCGGGCGAGCCGATCAGCCGGGCGGAACTGGCCGGCAGCAATTCGGGTGAGAGCGTGAGAGCCGTCGATGTGCAGATCAACCGGCTGCGGCGGAAAATCGAGAGGGATCCCGCAACACCGGTCTATCTGCAGACCGTACGCGGATCCGGCTATATACTGTATACTGACTGACGTTCGCGCGGAGAGGCGGCGAGACAGAGGCTAGGCATCCATGGTTTCCATCAGCAGCGATTATGATCGCGCGCGACAAAGCAACCAGGGCCTCTATTGGCGCTTCAACCGCTTCCTCGAGCGGCATCTGCCCGATCGCCTCTATCCGCGCTCGCTGATCATCATCATCACGCCGATCGTGCTCCTGCAGTCGATCATGGCGTTCATCTTCATGGAGCGGCATTGGGACCGGGTCACGAAGCAGCTGTCGAAGTCAGTGGCGCGGGAGATCGCCTTTCTGGTCGAGCTTTACGAGTATTACCCCAAGACACCGGCCAATAATCAGCATCTCCTCAAGCTGGCGAATGACACGCTCGACCTGGGGTTGACCATCATCGAGGGGCAGGCGCTGCCGCCGCCAGCCGACAAGCCGTTGTTCTCGCTGCTCGACATGAAGCTCTCGAAATATATCACGCGCTATGTCGGGCGGCCGTTCTGGCTCGATACACTCGGACGCTCGGGTTATGTCGACCTCAGGATCGAGGTCGAACCGGGCGTGACCTTCAGGATCCTCACCAATCAAAGCCGAGCCTACGCCTCGAACAGCCATATCTTTCTTCTCTGGATGGTGGGCTCATCGCTCGTGTTGATGTTCGTGGCGGTGCTGTTCCTGCGCAATCAGATCAGGCCGATCATGCAGCTCGCGGAGGCAGCGCAGAGTTTCGGCATGGGGCGCGACGTGCCTCCGTTCCAACCCAAGGGAGCGGCAGAGGTTCAGATCGCGGCGCAGGCCTTCAACAATATGCGCGAGCGGATCGAGCGTCATGTGGAACAGCGCACAGCCATGCTCGCCGGGGTCAGCCACGATCTGCGGACGATCCTCACGCGGTTCAAGCTCGAGCTCGCGTGTTTCGAGGATTCGCCACAGGTCCGGGAATTGCAGCGCGATGCGGACGAGATGCAGCGCATGCTCGAGGACTACATGGCCTTCGTGCGCGGGGATGGCGGTGAGCGGTCAGTCGATGCCGATATTGCGTCCATTATCTCATCGGTTGCCCGGATGGGCGAAAAGCGGGGCAGCACAGTGTCGGTCAAAACGCCGGACGAGCTCTGGGCCCCGGTCAAGCCCAACGCCTTTAAAAGGTGCCTTGCCAATCTCGTGGGCAATGCCGCCAAACATGCCGAGCATATCAGGATTACGGCAAGCCTCGATGATCATCATCTTGCAGTGATCGTCGATGATGATGGCCCGGGCATCCCAGAGGACAAGCGAGAGGACGTGTTCCGACCGTTTTTCCGGCTCGACGATGCGCGTAATCAAGACGAGACCGGGACAGGACTCGGCCTTGCCATCGCACGGGATATTGCCCGCAGCCATGGCGGGGACATCATACTGGACGACAGTCCGCTCGGTGGTCTGAGGGCAACCATTCAGACCCCGGTCTGGTGACCAGCGCGCCTCAGAACAACCGGCTGCCGTTGGGAACATCCCGCTCGACAGCGGCCAGTACGATATCCCCATTGGCATCCGCAAAGCCCAAGGTCAGAACCTCGGACATGAACGGCCCAATCTGGCGCGGGGGAAAGTTCACCACCGCGGCCACCTTACGGCCGATAAGCGTTTCCGGCGTGTAGTGCACGGTGATCTGGGCCGAGCTTTTCTTGCTGCCGATCGTCTCACCAAAGTCGATCAGCAGCTTGTAGGCAGGCTTGCGTGCCTGCGGGAAGGGCTCAGCCTTCAGGATTGTGCCCACACGGATATCCACCTTCAAGAAATCCTCGAAGGTGATCTGAGATGCGATCTGTCCCCCGTCCATCGATCCTAGCTCGCAGCCTCCGCCTCATCACCCGCTTGCATGTCGCGGTCGCGACGCTCTCGCCGATAGTCCTTGCCGAGATCACGGAGCTGGCGGCCAAAGGAACATGCGATCCTGAAGCTCGAGCACGCGAGCGACACCGGCCCCTGGATGCGGGAAAGGGTGCGCACGCCACGCCGGAGCTGGCGGTCCAATTCTGCCAGGGTCTTGGGCATGGCGGGATCATCCTCATCAAGCCATACCCGTAGCACACGGCCGTACATTGCGCTGAGGCCGAGCGCCTTGACCGCGCCATCCACTCCGCGCGCGTCAATATCGGCTGCCGTCAGCATCCAGCGCTTGGAATGGAGCTGCACCGAAAAGAGCTCTGGCAGGCCATCAAGCGTGCGGGCTGCATCGCGCACTATCGCCTTGAGGGCGGGCTTGTAAGGCTCCAGCAGTTCCAGACGCATCATGATCACGTCGAACAGCCGGTCTCGGGGCGTTTCGCTCTCATCGCGCGATGTTTCCCGCTCAGCGCGGTCAAGCACCGCCTCGTCGATGCTGGTCACGAAGTCAGCGAGGATCGCGCCCTTGCTCGGATAACGCGACCTCAGGGTTGCCAAACTCACCCCACTTTCGCGTGCAATATCCCGCAAGGAGACATCGGCCCAGCCTTGCCTTTCGGCCAAGCGCATCGTGGCAGAGATGATCTTGCCGCGGTCGCCGCCGATCTCATTTGCCACACCTTGCGTCTCGCGTCCGGTTTCCTCAGCGCGCGTCTCCTCCTGCGGGGTGGCGCTGCGCCGGGCGGAGGCTCCACGGCCGGCCTGACGCTG